>SGBD01000002.1 GCA_004195035.1 Candidatus Acidulodesulfobacterium ferriphilum
GATGGATACTTACGATTGTTCTTGCTTCCAAGAAAAGCGATTTCAGGTCTGACCCTTTATTGGAAAGCGCCGTGATAAAAGGCAGGATGATGGAAGACATATGTAAAAAATATATAAATAAAGCGCTAAAATACTTTGAAGATAAGTTTCAAAAGAAGGTGAATCCGGAAGACCTTACGGTTATTGAACTTGAATATGAAGAATACGGTAATTTTTTAAAAGGTGAAACAAAGCAAAACGAATATAAAAATATTAATACAGCGTCGGTTTCGTCTGATATAATAGTAGATTTTTTAGTAAAGGTTGATGCCGCGTCCAGTAAAAGCGAAGCAAAAAGGCTTATCAAACAGGGGGCGGTTAAGATATATTTCGATACTTTAAATGAAAAAAATATTGAGTCTAAGGTAGGGCAGGACTTTTTTCAAGTAGCTGAAAACATTGAAGAATTTATTATAAAATCCGGAAAGAAAAAAATATTTAAAATAAAATTAAAAAAAGATTAAAAAAACGCTTGACATTGATTTAACATTTTTATATACTATTTTAACACTTCGAGATTAGGTATTAAACAAACCTGCTAATGAAGATCGGTCTTTGAGAACTAAACAGCACGCATTAAAAAGCATTAAAAACAAATCAGTTAATTTCTTGATAATAATTTATTGTTATAGAGAGTTTGATTCTGGCTCAGAACAAACGCTGGCGGCGTGCCTAACACATGCAAGTCGTACGTGAAAGTCCCGCAAGGGATGAGTAAAGTGGCGAACGGGTGAGTAATACATAGGTAATCTACTTATAAGTTCGGGATAACAGTTCGAAAGGACTGCTAATACCGGATAACGTACCGTGTCACAAGATGCGGTACCAAAGGTGGCCTCTTCACAATGCTATCGATTATAAATGAGCCTATGGACCATTAGTTAGTTGGCAGGGTAATGGCCTACCAAGACAAAGATGGTTAGCTGGTCTGAGAGGATGATCAGCCACACTGGAACTGAAACACGGTCCAGACTCCTACGGGAGGCAGCAGTGGGGAATATTGCGCAATGGGGGAAACCCTGACGCAGCAACGCCGTGTGAGCGATGAAGGCCTTCGGGTTGTAAAGCTCTGTTAAATAAGAAGAAACTCCCGCATTCTAATACAATACGGGATTGACGGTATTATTAGAGAAAGCACCGGCTAACTCCGTGCCAGCAGCCGCGGTAAGACGGAGGGTGCAAGCGTTGTTCGGAATTACTGGGCGTAAAGGGCGTGTAGGCGGTTTAATAAGTTAGGTGTGAAATCTTCAGGCTCAACCTGAAAAGTGCACTTAAAACTGTTAGACTAGAGAGTGGTAGGGGGAAGCGGAATTCCTAGTGTAGAGGTGAAATTCGTAGATATTAGGAAGAACACCGGCGGCGAAGGCGGCTTTCTGGACCATTTCTGACGCTGAGACGCGAAAGCGTGGGGAGCAAACAGGATTAGATACCCTGGTAGTCCACGCTGTAAACGATGAACACTAAGTATGGGGAGATTTATCTTTCTGTGCTCAAGCTAACGCGTTAAGTGTTCCGCCTGGGGAGTACGGTCGCAAGATTAAAACTCAAAGAAATTGACGGGGGCCCGCACAAGCGGTGGAGCATGTGGTTTAATTCGACGCAACGCGAAGAACCTTACCTGGGTTTGACATCCTCTGACAACTGAAGAAATTTAGCTTTTTCCGTAAGGAAACAGAGAGACAGGTGCTGCATGGCTGTCGTCAGCTCGTGTCGTGAGATGTTGGGTTAAGTCCCGCAACGAGCGCAACCCTTACTTTTAGTTGCCATCATTAAGTTGGGCACTCTAAAGGAACTGTCGGTGATAAACCGAAGGAAGGTGGGGATGACGTCAAGTCCTCATGGCCTTTATATCCAGGGCTACACACGTGCTACAATGGACTGTACAAAGGGAAGCGAATTTGTGAAAATAAGCAAATCCCAAAAAGCAGTCCTCAGTTCGGATTGAAGTCTGCAACTCGACTTCATGAAGTCGGAATCGCTAGTAATCGCGGATCAGCATGCCGCGGTGAATACGTTCCCGGGCCTTGTACACACCGCCCGTCACACCACGAAAGTCTGCAATACTAGAAATCGTGATGCTAACTCGCAAGAGAGGCTAACGCTTAAGGTGTTGCCGGTAATTGGGGTGAAGTCGTAACAAGGTAGCTGTAGGGGAACCTGCGGCTGGATCACCTCCTTTTAAGGGAGTAAAATATTAAGCGTGCTGTTTAGTTTTGAAATACCGGTTAGCATTTATTGGCTATAAAGGCTTATGGGCCTATAGCTCAGGTGGTTAGAGCACACGCCTGATAAGCGTGAGGTCTCTGGTTCGAGTCCAGATAGGCCCACCATTAGCTTAAGGCTTATATCGGGGGTGTAGCTCAGATGGCAGAGCGCCTGCTTTGCACGCAGGAGGCCATCGGTTCGATTCCGTTCACCTCCACCATTTTATTAATACCGGTTAAATTTTTTATTTGCTCTTTGAAAATTGAATGTGAAATTAAGCAATTAGTGATTAGGATCAAGGCGAATGTTTTAATATAGATTAAGTTACTAAGAGCGTATGGTGGATGCCTTGGTATCCGGAAGCGATGAAAGACGCGGTAAGCTGCGATAAGCATTGGGGAGCTGCCTAACAAGCTATGATCCAGTGATTTCTGAATGGGAAAACCCACCGAGATAAAATTTCGGTATCTATAATTGAATTCATAGGTTATAGAGGCGAACGAGGGGAACTGAAACATCTAAGTACCCTCAGGAAAAGAAAACAATAGTGATTTCCTTAGTAGCGGCGAGCGAAACGGAAAGAGCCTAAACCATGCATAATTATAGCCTGTAAGCGTTTTATGCATGGGGTTACGAGATGTCTTTGGGGTTTTACAGAGACCCGATGGAGTTACAAAATTAATTCATAGTTGAACAGTCTGGAAAGGTTGATCATAGTGGGTGATAATCCCGTAAACGAAATGAATTAGTCTCCATAAGATATTCTCAAGTACTGCGGAACACGTGAAATTTTGCAGGAATTACGGAGGACCATCTCCGAAGGCTAAATATTACCGGATGACCGATAGTGAACTAGTACCGTGAGGGAAAGGTGAAAAGCACCCCGAGAGGGGAATGAAATAGTATCTGAAACCATATGTTTACAATCAGTAGAAGCTCTATGTTTATTAGCAATAATAAGCAGAGCGACTGCGTGCCTTTTGCATAATGAGTCAGCGAGTTATTATGTATAGCAAGGTTAAGCCGTTAATGGTGGAGCCGAAGCGAAAGCAAGTCTTAATAGGGCGAATTAGTTATACGTAATAGACCCGAAGCCAAGTGATCTATCCATGGTCAGGATGAAGCAGGAGTAAAATCCTGTGAAGGTCCGAACACACTAACGTTGAAAAGTTAGGTGATGAACTGTGGATGGGGGTGAAAGGCCAATCAAACTTGGAGATAGCTGGTTCTCCTCGAAATATATTTAGGTATAGCCTCGCAAATTAGTAACCGGGGGTAGAGCACTGGATGAGCTAGGGGTCTTACCGGACTACCAAACTCAATCAAACTCCGAATACCGGTTATGTTATTGCGGGAGTCAGACTGTAGGAGATAACTTCTATGGTCAAAAGGGAAACAACCCAGATCGCCAGCTAAGGTCCCAAAATTCATGCTAAGTGGAAAAGGATGTGGAAGCGCATTGACAACCAGGAGGTTGGCTTAGAAGCAGCCATCCTTAAAAGAAAGCGTAATAGCTCACTGGTCAAGTGAATCCGCGCCTAAAATGTACCGGGGCTAAGCATGATACCGAAGCTGCGACTATGTATGTAAATACATGGGGTAGAGGAGCATTCCGACAACCGCTGAAGGTAGATCGAAAGAACTGCTGGAGGAATCGGAAGAGAGTATGCTGACATAAGTAGCGAGAAAATATGTGAAAAACATATTCGCCGTAAGTCTAAGGTTTCCTGAGCAAGGTTAATCCTCTCAGGGTTAGTCGATCCCTAAGTCGAGGCCGAAAGGCGTAGATAATGGGAAACGGGTTAATATTCCCGTACTACAATATTAGCGTCACCAGTGAAGGGGGGACGCAGAAGGATAGGTTGTCCTGCTGACGGAATAGCAGGTTTAAGCAGGTAGGATTGATACTTTGGAAAATCCGGGTATCTTTAAGTCCGAGATGCGAATAGGAGAGTCGAAAGATTCATAAACCGACCGATTCCATGCTGCCAAGAAAATCCTCGTAGCGAGTTAATATTGTAATCGTACCGCAAACCGACACAGGTAGACTGGGAGAGTATCCTAAGGCGCTTGAGATAACTCTGGTTAAGGAACTCGGCAAATTGACACCGTAACTTCGGGATAAGGTGTGCCTGTTTTAGTTAAAGATTTACTCTGTAAGCTTTAGCAGGCTTCAATGAAATGGCGGTAGCGACTGTTTAATAAAAACACAGGTCTCTGCAAAGTCGCAAGACGAAGTATAGGGACTGACGCCTGCCCGGTGCCGGAAGGTTAAAAGGAGAGGTTAATGCCGCAAGGCGTGAAGCTTTGAATTGAAGCCCCGGTAAACGGCGGCCGTAACTATAACGGTCCTAAGGTAGCGAAATTCCTTGTCGGGTAAGTTCCGACCTGCACGAATGGCGTAACGACTTCCGCGCTGTCTCAACCAGAGGCTCAGCGAAATTGAATTACCGGTGAAGATGCCGGTTACCCGCAACTAGACGGAAAGACCCCATGCACCTTTACTATAGCTTGGCATTGAAATATGGAACGATATGTGTAGGATAGGTGGGAGACTGGGAAGCCGCGGCGCTAGCCGTGGTGGAGTCAACCTTGAAATACCACCCTTATTTTTCTGTGTTTCTAACTACAATCCGTAATCCGGATTTAGGACAATGTCTGGTGGGTAGTTTGACTGGGGCGGTCGCCTCCTAAAGAGTAACGGAGGCGCGCTAAGGTTCCCTCAAGCTGATTGGAAACCAGCTGTAGAGTGCAAAGGCATAAGGGAGCTTGACTGCAAGACTGACGGGTCGAGCAGGTACGAAAGTAGGTCTTAGTGATCCGGTGGTCCCTCATGGGAGGGCCATCGCTCAACGGATAAAAGGTACGCTGGGGATAACAGGCTGATCTCCTCCAAGAGCTCATATCGACGAGGAGGTTTGGCACCTCGATGTCGGCTCATCACATCCTGGGGCTGTAGCAGGTCCCAAGGGTTTGGCTGTTCGCCAATTAAAGTGGTACGCGAGCTGGGTTTAGAACGTCGTGAGACAGTTCGGTCCCTATCTGTTGTGGGCGTAGGAAATTTGAAGGGAGCTGTCCTTAGTACGAGAGGACCGGGATGGACGAACCTCTAGTGTTCCAGTTATCACGCCAGTGGTAATGGCTGGGTAGCTATGTTCGGAAGGGATAACCGCTGAAAGCATCTAAGTGGGAAGCCCCCCCTAAGATTAGATTTCCCCTGTGGCAACACAGCTAAAGATCCCTCATAGACTATGAGGTTGATAGGTCGGGTGTGTAAGCGCAGCAATGTGTTTAGCTTACCGATACTAATAGATCGTGAGGCTTAATCATTTATTTATTGCCATTGATTCATTTACTAATTTGCTTAATTTTCATTTGATTATTTATAGACAAGTTTTCGGTAACTATAGCATAGGGGAAACACCCGTTCCCATTCCGAACACGGAAGTTAAGCCCTATAGCGCCGATGGTATTATGCGGGTAGCTGCATGAGAGAGTAGGTCGTTACCGGATTTATTTACCCCGAATAATAAGTTTAAAATCTTATAAGTTATTCGGGGTATTTTTTTATTTATTAACGATATTAATGTACACTGCAAATTTATGGTTTTTAATAGCTTCGAACCCGTAAATTTTTTATTTTCCCATAATAGTTTTTTTTTAATCACGGTATTTCTCTTATTTATCGGGTTATCGATCGGAAGTTTTTTGAATGTGGTTATATTCAGGCTTCCCGTTAAATTATCGATTATATACCCGCCTTCAAAATGTCCTGATTGCGGTTCAAAAATTAAATTTTATGATAATATTCCTGTTTTAAGTTATATAATTTTGTCTGGAAAATGCAGAAAGTGTGGTCATAAGATTTCCCCCGTTTATCCAATGGTAGAATTATTAACGGCCTTAATTTTTTATTCGTTATTTATAAAATATTTTTATAATGCTTATTTTTTTTATAAAATTAACATATTAAATATCGATTACTTTAAGGATTATCTGTGGGCGCGGCTTGATTATTTTATTACGTATAGTATTTTTGTATTTATTCTGATTCCCATCGCCTTTATCGATTTATTCCATCAAATAATACCGGATATTTTGAATGTTTTAACGATTATTTTGGGATTTGTTTTAAATATTCTATTGCTTCATAAATCCTTTTTGTTTCCATTATACGGTTTTCTGGGGGCAGGGTTATTTTTTTATTTCATAGCTTTTTTTTATGAAATTATTAAAAAAAGGGAAGGGTTGGGGGGCGGCGATATAAAGTTAATCGCAGGAATAGGCTCGTTCATTGGACTTCCTGGAGCCATATTTACAATTTTTGCAGGCTCTGTTTTTGCTTTGATAGGATTTTTTATTGCCTTCATATTTTTTAATTCTTATAGTAATAAAAAAATACCGTTTGGTCCATTTTTATCGTTAGCCGCGGTTTTGTACGCATTTTACGGTCGCAACCTGTTAAATTTATATATCGGTTTAATAAAAAAATAAAAATGTAAAAAATTGACAAATTCTTTTTAATATGTAAAAATAAAAGGGTTACGGCGGTAATGAATATCTATTAATTAAATTTTAATTAAATTAAGAGGCTTATTATGAATACGGCTTTTCAAAAAAAATCAATTAGAATGGCAATATTTTTCATTTTTTCCATTTTTGTATCGATGCTTTTGCTTGCGAAAAGCGCAGATGCCTCTGTTAAAATAGGTATTCTCCCCTATAAAATAATTTCTACGCATTACGGAAGGTACTCTTATATAAAAGACAGTATTCCCGTCATATTGGCTTCAAATTTATCCTCAAGCGGCATTTCTGTCTCAAGAAATTCCGATATAAATGATTTTATTACGAAAAATCATATAACCTCTTTTTCAACCGGCAATCTTTTAAAAATTTCGGAACATTTTGATTTAAAATATTTAGTTTTTGGAAGGGTAATTAAAATCGGGAATGTCTTTGATATTACAACAAATGTATTCAATCCTTCCGAAAAGGCGGTGGTTTACAGGCATTCCATTCAGGTTTCAGGCTCAAAATTTATAATAAATGATATAAGCGGATTATCTAAGGACATTAAAACAAAAATTGCGTCGCTGACATCTCAAGAAAAGGTTAAAAAACCGGAGGAACTTCAAGCGCCTTCCCCCGTCATCTCTTCTGCCCCTCCCGCTACAAGCAATATGTACATAAAAAGATTTAATCAAAATAGCAAAGGACTTTTAAGAACTCCGACAAAACATTATGTAATTCAAGCATTTAGCGCGGGCAAATTTTTAAATAAGGGCGCGCAGGTGGCCGTTGCCACAAGAAGCCGTGTTATACTGTACAACCTTTTAATAAACGGCGGTTTGAAAAAACTTACCCAATATAATCTATCATTGCGGTCGAATGCCATATATATCGGATTTTATAAAATATCAAAAAATAGAACGGCGATAGTGCTTACAAAGACAAAGCTGGGTATGGTAATATCGTATTTACTTGCCTATAATGACGGGAAACTTATTAAAATCACCCCAAATTATAATCTATTTTTAAGAGTAATGAGCCTTAAAAACCATAAAAAGGTGATAGTGGGGCAAAATCCTATATCGGTTGTTCCTTCCGGCAGGTACTTTAACGATTCGGTTATAGGCCAAAATACCTATCCGATCGGCCAATTTGGCGGCGATACTTATGTTTACAGATTTAATGAAAATAATAATACTTTAGTAAAAGCAGGTAATTTGCCGTTTTTTTCAGGCATAACTCTTTATGGCACGGCTTACGGCAATTTTATGGGGAACGGAAAAAAATATCTTTTAGCTTTATCTAATTCCGGAAACTTAATGATTATAAATGAAAAAGGAAAAACTGTCTATACGGGTTCAAAAACTTACGGTGGCTCACCCCTTCAGATTAAGGTTCCGTCCTTTGGCGGGGTTCGCAGTTCAAGCGTCACAGGTGGCTTAATTTACAATGTTCCCGCCCAAGTTAGCAAGTTTCATATTAATGGAAAAGACGGCATAGTCGTAATAAAGAACTATCGGCAGGGAGCTTTTATGCAGCATTTAAATTACTACACTAAAAACTCCGTTTATAGTTTAGTCTGGAATAATGTAAATTTTTATCCAATGTGGAAAATAAGGCCTGTTGCGGGATACAGTGCAGGATTTTCCATTTTTAAATTGAATAAAAAAACCTATCTGGCAAATGCGGTAGTCGAAAGTTCCGGTTCCATGTTTTCAAAACCGGAAAGTTATATAGCGATATATAAGCTGTCATCGTAATAAAAGTATTATTGTAATTTAAAGCATAATCTGATACAATAAAACCCTGCCGTTAAACAAACAACTTTAATAAGGTTATTTTAAGAAGGCGGTGTAGCTCAGCCGGTTAGAGCATACGGCTCATATCCGTAGTGTCCGGGGTTCAAGTCCCTGCACCGCCACCACTAAAAACTGCAGTAAATAAGCCGTTTGCGGGAATGCCGTTTCTATTGGCAATATCTAAAGTATATATGAGATAATTTAACGCAAATGCATTTAAAGCCCCAATTCTAATTTTAATGCTGTCATATTCGTGCATAGCCGCAACATTACTTGACATACGATTAGTAAAACACTTCTTTTTGTTATGTTCTTATGAAATAGAATATACTACATTTGTAGTTAAACCATTTTTGCCGTACAATAATTATACATTTATAAATCTGGGGTACGGTTTTTGATAACCTGCGCCGCCGTTTATCTTGTCAGTATCCTGCCTTCTTTTTTATCGTAAATAAATCTTTTTCCTAAAGGTGATAGGGGATAGCCTTTGTTATCGACCTTAATATTTTTAATAAATTTATTCTTTATATATTGTATTTTGCCGTTTATTATCCTTTTTTTTAAATATCCGCTCTTTGCCAATATCGATAGATTTTCTGGAAATCTGCCGTATTTTAACCTGTATAAAATCAATGCGGTATTTATTTCCTGAACATCTTCTTTATATGCGGCAATTTTGGCATATTTTGTAATCTTTAAATACTGATGAATCGAGATAACGACCAGAACGAAAACCATAATCAGCACAATAATATTTTCGAAAGAAGTTTCAGAGTTTTTATTTATAACGATATTCACAATAATATTGGTAAAAAATAAATTGTAATAAGTCTTAAAAAAATATAAAATTTATTTAAATTATAAATAGATATTATAAATTTTATGAGAAAGCAATGGTATTATTCCGCATTTTTTGCAATTATAATTATCCAATTTTTAATCGAATTGGGCTTAATTTTTATTAATTTTGACCTTCTATCGGCATATAATTCCATTAAAAAACAATATAACATAATAGGCGCGATAAATCCATTCGTATTAATATATAAAAATACGCTTAATGCCGTTTTTATCGGCTTATTTTTGGCTTCAATTTTATTGATTTTAACTTTATCGGCATTTATTTTAGCAGTAAGATTTAAAGATAATATATTTGATAATAATAACTATCTTGAAAATGAGGCTTTCACCGACGGTCTGACCGGCCTTTATAATAGAAGGTATTTTGACAGCTTTTATGAAAATATATTTGCCCAAAGTTATAGATACGACATCCCTCATTCTTTGATAATGTGCGATATAGATTACTTTAAGAAGATTAACGATACTTACGGCCACGATAAAGGCGATATTGTTTTAAAAGAGGTTTCGGATGTATTAAAAAACAATATAAGAAAATCGGATATTGCCGTGAGATTTGGCGGAGAGGAATTCATAGTGTGTTTGCCTTCCACCGACATCGCTAATGCCGTAGATGTTGCAAGGAAAATAAAACAAATGATTTCAAAGATTCGGACAAAAGACATAAAAAAGGTTACCATAAGCATGGGTGTTGCTTTTTATAAAAAAGAATTCGGAAATGAATCTAAAGATATGTTGAAACATCTCGATAATCTTTTATACGAAGCAAAAAATCGAGGCAGAAATCGGATAATATCGGGAGACCATCAAGGCAGTATTATAGAAGTCGAAGAAAATCCATGGGCAGATGAATAGGCAGGATATTTTAATAACGCACCGTTATTGATTAATTACAGGTGCGCATTTTATTGGTTGTTGCATAATAAATCATTAAACCTTACGGAGGAGTTTATGGCAAACCATTCTAATAACGGCGCAAGCTCAATAAATCCCGGACACGATATTCTCGAGGTTGGACAAAATAGGATGGAATTAGTGGATTTCAGGCTCTTTAGCGTGAATGAAAACGGAGAGGAAAAAGAGGGGGTTTATGGAATAAATGTAGCTAAGGTTATCGAAATTATTAAAATGCCGGCAGATATATCCGAGACTCCTAATACTTCCGAATTTGTGGAAGGAATGTTTAACCTTAGAGGGTCTGTTGTTCCCTTGGTCAATTTACCAAAATGGATGGGAATCGCCGAGCCTGAAGAATTAGACAGAAAAAATTTTAAGGTTATTATCACGGAATTTAATAGAGTTAAAGTCGGATTTGTTGTTCATGAGACCACAAAGATAAGGCGTGTCTCGTGGAACGATATAAGCGCCCCCGAATTATCGTCCGTAAGTTCCGAGGGTTCAAAGGTAACGGGAATTATAAAGGTTGAAAACGATGAGCTTTTACTTTTACTTGATTTTGAATCCATTGTCGATGAACTTGGCTTTTACAGCAAGGAAAACAAAGAGATAGACATTGAAAAAAGGGAATACGATGAGGATAAAACCATACTTATTATCGACGACTCATCATCGGCAAGGAAAATAATTAACAATGCTTTAATAAAAGAGGGGTTTAAGACGGTTACGACTTTCAACGGTAAAGCCGCTCTTGACGCTGTCTATGAGGATAAATATAAATTTGATGCCATTATATGCGATGTCGAGATGCCGGTGATGGACGGCTACACTTTTACAAAAACTATGAAGTCTGACGATAAATATAAAAGTATTCCTATAATAATGCATAGTTCTTTAAGCGGAGCCGAGAATTCGACAAAAGGAATAAGTGCTGGGGCAGATTTTTATGTCGTTAAATTTGACCCTATCGAATTTATTAATACATTAAAAAAAGCGTTAGGATAATTTATTTTTATTGCAATAATTTTATGAAAATGTTAAATAATAAAAGATGTTAAGTTTGTAAAAAAAGGAGGTGAAAAATAAATTGAAGAAACTATCTTTGTTTTTAGTTATGCTTTTGGCTTTCGCTGTAATGCCGTCAAGTTCCTTTGCTATGAATAAATCAAAGGTTGCGGCGAAACCTGCTCCTAAGAAGGTTGTAGTAAAAAAGGCCGTCAAATCGTTACCGGTTGCAACAATCAAAGCTGCTCAGCAGGCGCTTTCCAAAGACGGGCTATATAAAGGGAAAATCGATGGAATGATCGGACCTATGACCACAAACGCGGTCAAAGCCTTTCAGAAGAAAGAAGGATTAAAGGTTGACGGGATTATCGGTCCTAAAACCCTTAAAGCCTTAGGTGTAAAATAAGTTTTTTTAATCTGTCTTCCCCGGTTTAACCAACCGGGGGATATCCTTTCTTTAAGTTCAACAAGCCAAATTAAATCATGCAAAGCTATAGCTGTGCCGTATGCCAAACAAAACATTCTTTATAACGGGGATAGATACAAATATCGGAAAGACCTTCGTCAGCCTGCTGTTACTCCTTGCTTTTCAGCAAAAAGGCTTAAACGCGGGGTATATGAAGCCGGTTGAAACAGGGGTTAAAATTAATAAAGCCGGTTCAAAAAATTACTTAGACGGACGCCGTTTGAAAGATGAAGGCGGGCTTTTGGCAAACCTTGAAATTATTACGCCCTACACCTTTCAATCTCCTTTATCTCCCTATGCCGCATCAAAGATTGAAGATAAGACAATATGTATAAAAGAAATACTTTTCAAATTTTATGAATTAAACAGGATGTATGATTATATGATCGTCGAAGGGGCGGGCGGGATGCTTGTTCCTTTAAAAAAGAACCATTTTGTGATAGATATTGCAAGGTATATAGATGCGGGTGTAATTCTGGTAACGAAAGCCGGACTGGGAATGATAAACCATACTTTGTTAAACATAGAATATGCAAAAAGCCATGAGATTAAAATATCGGGGATAATTATCAATAATGCCTTAAATGAAAATGACGAAAGTGTTTTATCCAACAAAAAAACATTATTGGAATATACCGATGTCCCTATTTTAGGAGATATTCCCTATCTGCGAACAGAAAAAGATTTAAATTTAAAAAATAGGGATTTACTTAAAGAATTAGCCTCTAAATATATAGACATCGAAAATATTTTAGGGTAAAATATATTTAATATCAAAGGAGGATGCAAAAAGCCGATATGAAATTTGAATTTTCAGAGAGATTAAACAAACTTCCGGTGTATCTTTTTGCCGAGATAGATAAATTAAAAGCTCAGGTGAAGGCAAGGGGAGTCGATATAATAAGCTTTGGTATCGGAGACCCCGATCTTTCCACGCCTAAAACAATTGTGGATATATTAAAAAAGGAAAGCGGGATAGACATTAATCAAAAATATCCTTCATATGAAGGGCTTTTAAAGTTTAGGGAATCGGTAGCAAACTGGTATAATAAAAAGTTTGGCGTTTCATTGGACCCTGAGACGGAAGTTTTGTCGTTAATCGGTTCCAAAGAAGGCATAGGGCATCTTCCCTTAGCGTTCATAAATCCCGGCGATGTTGTTTTGGTGCCGGACCCTGGTTATCCCGTCTATAAGGCAGGCACGATTTTTGCCGGAGGCATTCCCTACATAATGTCCCTTAGAGAGGATAACGACTTTTTACCGGATTTTTCCGATATCCCGCCTGATGTTTTAAAAAAAGCAAAATTAATGTTTTTAAATTATCCCAATAATCCGACTTCCGCAAGAGCTGACAGGCATTTTTTTAACGAGATCGTAAAATTTGCCAAAGAAAACGATATAATTGTTGCCCATGATTTTGCGTATTCGGAGGTTTACACGGGAGAAAGGGGAAATGATTCGTTTTTAAGCGCTCACGGAGCTAAAGACATAGGAATAGAGTTTCATTCCCTTTCAAAAACATTTAATATGACTGGATTCAGGATAGGGTTTGCAGTTGGAAACAAAGATATACTTCACGGACTTGGAGCCGTTAAAACAAACCTTGATTCAGGGGTTTTTCAAGCGATACAATTAGCAGGCGCTTACGGGCTCGATAACGAGCTTGATACGATAAGAGATAATAACATTATATATAGAAAAAGAAGAGAAATTTTGGTTGCGGGGCTGGAAGAACTCGGCTACGAAGTATATAAATCCGATGCGACATTTTATGTATGGGCGCATGTCCCAAGGACAGGTATGACCTCTAAAGAATTTGCAATATCTTTATTGAACGAAACGGGCATCATCATAACCCCCGGTTCAGGCTTTGGAGATTTTGGCGAGGGTTATGTCAGATTTTCTTTAACCATCAATGAAGACCGCATTAGAGAGGCATTACTTCGCATGGGCCTATAGATCTGATAGATAAATCTGTGGATAAAAATGGGTAGCAGAAATGCATATTATGATATTTACCTCGGTTTTGGGAGCAATGTAGGCAACTTAGAAAATAATCTGCTTAACGCGGTGTTTCTTATACGGAAAGAAATAACAAATATTAATATTATAAGTTCATCCAATATTTATTTATCTTCGCCGGTGGGAAATGCGAAATTGAAAATCAGTGCGGCTCATCAGCCTGATTTTTTGAATTGCGTGATTTTATATAGAATGACAGGGGCAAATCAAAATCTTTATAAAACATATAAGGATTTTGGAAAGCAGCTTCTTTTCAAATTAAAAAATATTGAAAAAGATTTGGGCAGAAAAAAAGAGGCAGTTAGATATTCGCCGAGAGTTATCGATATCGATATACTCTTTATTTATGATAATTATAACCGAAAAACAATAAAACTAAACTTACAGGAGCTCAAATTACCTCATCCAGAAATCAAAAATCGCAAATTTGTACTTTTGCCGCTATTAGATTTGTGCGGTAATTTAAAAAATATAAAAGAAGCTTTGATAAAAATAGATAAAACCGATGCAGGGCTTTTTCAAAAAATAACCCCTTATGGCTGTTTTAATAAAAACTTTACAAAAATTTTGAAATTCTAAGCTAACGGGCTACAAGCTTCTCTTCGCAAAAAACTTTATGGGGAAGGTCTTCATTGTATATCGATATAAGTCCTCTTTTTATCTCCATAATTTGCGGTTCTTTCGACCCAAATCTTTCGATTAAGAATTTAGCCGCCTCTTGAGGCTTTATTAGATTTCCGCAGGTAAATATATCGATAGCGGCGTAATCATATTCAGGCCATGTATGTATAGAAAGATGAGACTCCGCAATTATTACCATTCCGCTTATTCCAAACGGGTTAAATTCGTGAAACTTATATTCCACAATGGTAGCTTTTGCTTCCGTAGCCGCATCTAACAGGGCAGTTTCCACAAAATCAAGGTCTCCAAGGATATTTTTCCTGCAATTTTTAAGCTCTAAAAGTAAATGCGTTCCTAAGGAATTCATTTTACTTTACCTCCTTCTTAAAATTAAAATAAAGACACGATTTTTTATTATATTTCATATAGATAAAATTGCAAGAAAAATTTTAATAATTTTTAATATTTTTTTATTTATTTACTAATAAAATATTATTTACTACTCCATTTGAATTTCCATAAAAGCTAAATATTTTATGAACTTTGTTAGTCGTCTTGCCGGTGGATATTTCATACAAATCCTTTTGGAATATTCCACGTTTTAAGTAATTTTTAATGAAAAAAATATTTCCTTTTATATTCCCGGTAAAATTTCCTATCAAGCCTTTAAAATTCGTTATATTTAATATCGATAAATTATTTTTTGCATTCTTTCTGATTTCTATTAAATCGTTTAAGAAATCGTTATCATAATATGAATGCTTAAGAATAAATATAGACCCGTCGTTTTCTACAAGAAAAGGCATCGTACCGTAAAAATGGCCTTTAAATGAATATATTGTTTTAATACCCTTGCTTTTAATTTTATTATTCGCCTTTATGCTTTTATATCCAAGCATTTTAATATAATTAACGACGCCGTTCCCGGAAGGCGTTAAACCGCTCATCCATAAATTGCCATGACTATCGAATGTTAAATAGGATGAATAAAAATTGAGTTTTATTTTGCGGGCGGGATATGTCTTGATTCTGCCGTTAATAAAGCTAAAGGTGTTTTCTTCGAGATAGTCTTTAAGCTTGCCGTGCTTATACTGATATAAAATAAACCAAATCTTATTTCTGTTGACCGCTATATTGCTCAGTATTCCTTCATTTTTATGTCTTACGGTTGAAGCCATTTGTATATTGCCGGGGTTATTTAACATAAAACAATAAACGCTTCTGTCGAATGTACCTTCGAGCGATTTAGTATCGGAGAAAAAAATTAATTTATTTCTTAACTTTCTGCCTCTGCCTCTACCTATACTAATAAAATTAATATTAGAGGCATAATTAATATCGGTCGTTAAAATAGTTTTATCGTTTACTTTGTTTCTTTTTGAATAAAAAAGCCTGATATAGGCTAACGGCACGCCGTTGTAAGCATAACTGTGTTCAACATATAACAGCTTAAATTTTCTGCTTATCTGTTTTAATTGTTTGAGTTTTAATTTTAGATGAAATTTTTTTGGCCTTAGCTTTTCATTATATGCAGGTTTTTCGCCTATATATTTCTTGACAATAATCAAAGAACCGTAGCTCAATTTTTTCCATGCCGCATAGGAATTTATTATTGGAAGTTCTACGCATCCCATGCTTTGATTAACGCCGTAAATCCCCCTTGGAAAACCGTGCAGCGCTTCGCCGCCGTTAAAATAATTTACGAACGGGATATCCGTGTCGTCGTATTTTGTTTTCCATGGGGTAGTTCCGCTCATATTTGTAGTGAAAAATTTCAGGTATATCGGAAAAACTCCATCATTTGTCGGCGCTTCGGTAATCCCTGTATTTGCTAAAGAAGTAAAGATAATATTCCCGTTTCTCCAGATACTTATAGTTTCCGGAAAATTTTTATTGACTATCGTATAGTATATTCCCCAATAATTAATACCGCTTTTTTTCAGATAATCTTTTATTAAAACTTTCCATAATGATTTATTTATCGCGCCCGTTACTATAAGTCTTTGTTCATACTGAAAATTCATAACGGCGCTTTTAATCAGGGTATTAAAATAACCGGGTTTCCATTTAGATTTTACTTCAACAGGGATATTTTTATATTTCCATTTCCAAATAAATTTTACTTTTTTGTGTTTTTCTTTAATAACGCAATTTAACGGCAGATAGCCCAACTTAGAAAGGATATAATCGGCCAATAATACATCTTTTCCGTAATTTCCGTAATAAATAGCATGAAAGTCCCGAAGGGACTTCACAAGACCGCGGGCAGAAAGCGAAGCGGCCGCATTGTAATCTTTATTCGAAACTTTGTCTTCTTTTTCAGGAGGTTTAAAGGATGGTCTTTGATTTTTTAAAACGGCGGCATTGATATACCGGAATTTAAGTATAAAGAAACCTAAAGAGCCGATGGCGATTAAAATAAAAAAAGTTATTAAAACTTTAAAAATTTTGTATTTTAACGGCATTTATCTTAATTATTTGTAACTTTTGTAAGTTAATTTATTAAGTTTTATATTGCATATATATACCTTTGTTCCATTTATATTTTAAAAACGCTGATGTTCTTAGATAGCAACGAGGCAAGTTTTGATAATTCTAATGCGCTCGTCTGTATTTGATCGGTGCTTGCCGATGTCGATTCCTGCGCCCTCAAGATTGAATCGCTTGAGGCGGAAATCTCTTCGGTGGCTGTTGACTGTTCTTCCGCAGCCGTTGCTATTTGCGTAATCATATCCTTCAGTTTATTTGTAAGCTCCCTTATAGCTTCAATCCTTTCCCCTGCTTTTTTCGCAACCTCGACGCCGTTTCTTACCTCTTCTTTTCCGTTATTCATCGACTTTATGGCTTTTACGGTATCCTCCTGGATGGAGATTATCATTGTGGTAATTTCTTTTGTTGCTTTTGTGGTTCTTTCGGCTAATTTTCTGACTTCATCCGCCACAACCGCAAAACCTCTTCCCTGTTCTCCTGCTCTCGCAGCCTCTATTGCCGCATTTAAAGCCAATAGATTAGTTTGATCGGCTATTTCATCTATTACCGCGATAATTTCGCCTATTTTCTGCGATGAAACCCCCAGTTCTTCCATTACGGCTGCTGCCTTATCAACCGCCTTTTCAATTGAATTTATCTCTTTGATAACGCCCTGGACTGCATTATATCCCTCTTCGGTCGCTTTTTGCGTGCGGTCCGCTTCCTGTGCCCCGGAACTTGAATTTTTTGCAACTTCTAAGATAGCCATAGTTATTTGTTTTATGGATTCAACTATCGAAGAACTGTTTTGTTTCATATTTTCCATATTGCTTTTAAGCTCTTTCGAAGAATAATTAAGCTCTTCTCCCGAACTCGAAATGGAATCTACCGCATTGTTGATAGATTTGACATTAGCAGACAAAGATTCTACCAGGGTATTAACATGCCCAATGAGCCTTCCTATTTCGTTTTTGGGGTTTACGCAGGTTTTTATCTTGGACCTTAAATCTCCGTTGGCGACGTCTTCTATTTTTTTGATTGTAATTTCAAGTTCGTCTATTAAAAATCTTTTAAAATAATAGCTCACAGAAAGCAACGCTAACAATACTAAAAATGGGACAACTATGAACATATCCAATAAAAATTTAATTTTATTATTCATGCCGGAAGACATGGCGTACCGGTCAAAGTCAAGCAATTTAATAATAGCGTCCATCTTATCGTTAAAATAAGACGCTTTTAAATTTGGTCCAGCTTTAATAGGATTTTTTAAAAGTTCGATAACATGAGGTCTGTATTTTGCCATAATTTGCTTAAGTTCGTTCATTTTTACTTTAGCTTCGGGAGTTTTTAAAGCGGCAGGTCTTTTCAATAAACTCTTTTCCATTCCGAAAAGCTTTTTAAAATGTTCGCGTTGAAATCCTGAGTAAAAACCGTTTACGGCTATAACGTTGCTTTTTCTCGCCAATTTAATTTTATCTACCAGAATGTTTATTTTTTTATCGATAGATGCGGTATTATATTTTTTTTTCGTAAGTTTGGCCAATGCAATGCCGGATTTTCTCAGTTTGGTTAAGTATATTAAATTAATGGCATTTCTGTTAACCTTCAATAAAGAAATAGATACGGAGCCCAAAACAGCTTGAATATACGACCTGTTTTTGATTTTATTTAAGAAGCCGAGCAGGGAAAAATTTAAAATCAGAAAAACGATAAACATAACAATTGCCGCTATGTAAAGTCTTGATTTAAAAGTTGAAAACATAATTCCTCCAAAGGTATTAGTAATTATTGCTTATTCATTTTTCTTTTAAATATTTTTCTTTTCGGGTATTTTAATTCTTATAAACAGTAAAGGTCAATAAAAAAATAATATTAATTGAGCGCGGCGCTAATTTTAATTCCGCACCGCTTGCACCACTTGTAAAAACCATTGACATTAAACTTATTATATTATATAAATTTATATTATATAAATAATAATGGTATTGTTTTAAAATTAATTTAATTTTTAAGGGGGTGAAAATTTTAATTATGCAAAAATTTATCGCATCTTTATTTGTTGCCGCAGCTTTGATGTTTAGCGCAAGCGCTGTTTTTGCCGCATCGGGGGCATCGCTTTTTAGCTCCGAAGGCTGCATTGCCTGCCACACCATTAACGGAGAAGGCGGTTCAGTAGGGCCTGATCTATCGCATGTCGGGAGCAAAAGAAGCCTTTCATGGATTAAGACCCAAATAACCGATCCCTCCGCTCATTTTGCGGATGGAAGTTCCGTTACGATTGACGGCAAATCCTATATGGCAATTATGCCAGGGCATAAGCATATGGAAGCGTCAGACCTTAACGCATTGGCGGAATATCTTGAATCTTTAAAATAAACCTTTTATCTACCTCTTTTTAATTCGATATGCGCGGCTTAACTTAATCGGTTTTTATATTTTTGGCTTAATTGTTAATAAATCTATTTTGAAATATGTACAATAAATTAAGTTTGCATATATTACAATTAAAATAAAAAAAGGAGGTAAAAAAAATTGATGTTTAAAGTTAAAAAGTTTGTTTTGATGTCGGTTATTTTTCTAAGCGTGTCGGCATTTGGGATTTCGGCATACGCGTATAGCGGGGTATCGCTTTTCAGCTCTGAAGGATGTATTGCCTGCCATACCATTAACGGAAAGGGCGGAACGGTTGGACCTAACCTTTCGCATGTCGGGAGCCAGAGAAGTTTGTCATGGATCAAGACCCAGATAGTTACGCCCAGCGCTCATTTTGCATCAGGCAGTATGGTTACGATTAACGGCAAATCCTATATGGCAATTATGCCTAACCATAAAGATATGCCTGCATCTCAGGTAAACGCTATTGCGGAATATCTTGAATCTTTAAAATAGTTCTAAAGCATTCTTTCTTTAATTTAAAGCCCTCGGTTGTTAAAACTAATAACCGGGGGCTTTCCTTTTATAATTAGTGCAGGGCGAATTTCATTCTTGACGGTTATTTTAATAAATTGTTATAATTATACTGTTATAAAAATATAAAAAATTTACTTGACCGAAAACCTTTAAGGAAATTGCATCGGCTTTAATATGGAATTTGAATTAACCGATAAAAAGATATTAAATATACTGCAAACGGATTTTCCAATTTCCGCAAGGCCGTTTCTTGATATCGCAGGCGCAATCGGCATAACCGAGCAAGAGGTTATAGATAGAATTTTAAATTTAAAGAAAATTAAAGTTATAAGGCAAATAAGCGCCATATTTGATTCTCATAATATAGGTTATAAAAGCACATTAGCCGCATTCAAGGTAAGCGAAGGTTCGGTGGATTTTGCCGCAAATATTATTAATTCTCATAACGGGGTCAGCCATAATTATTTAAGAAGCAACGAATATAATATCTGGTTCACTATAACTTTGCCGGCCGAATTAGATCTCGAAGAAGAGATTAAAGTTTTAAGCAAGGAGTCTAATGCTTCGGATTATTTAATACTTCCGACCCTTAAACTTTTTAAAATAGGGGTTAACTTTGATATGACGGGTGAAGATAACGCCTCCTTTAAATTTTTTTCCCATGACGATTTTAAAGATGATGTCGATATAAATGTGTCCGATTTTGAGAAATGCTGTATAAAAGAACTGCAAAAGGATTTGGAAATTACGCCCGAACCCTTTAAAAATTCATCCGTGTATTTAGGGATTTCTCAAGATAAACTCTTAAATCAAGTAAAAGATTTTATATCCGAAAAAAAGATGAGAAGATTTGCCTGCGTTTTGTATCATCAAAAAGCCGGATTCAGTTATAACATAATGGGAATATGGAAATCAAAACCTGAAGATGTCGATAAAAACGGTAAGCTGATGTCTTCGGTAAAAGAAGTGTCCCATTGCTATCAAAGGCCTGTTTATCCCGGAAGGTGGGAATATAACATATTTACGATGATACATGCAAAATCTAAAGAAGAGGCTTTTAAAATAATGAAAGACATTTCCGCTCTTACTGGAATTAACGATTTTGACGCTTTAGAAAGCGTTAGAGAATTTAAAAAGGTTCGGGTCAAATATTATGTTTAATCAAAGCGAGTTATTAACGGAATTCTTTCTATATCCATTAATATTGTGTTCTATCGTTGCTTTAGCTATTATAATAGAAAGGTTTTACAGCCTTCGTAAATCAAAAATATTTCCGGAAGATTTTTTATCGAATGTGGAAGATTCTTTAAAAAATGGAGATATCGAAAAGGCTAAAGGTTTATGCCTGCTCAGCAAGACCCCTATCTCAAGGATTTATCTTGCTATTATAGGCAACTATAAAAATTCCGCCGATACAATGAAGCTTGAGGTTGAGGAGTCTGGTAAAAGGGCATATTTAGACCTTGAAAAAAACCTTGAAGGATTGAGCGCGATAACCACGATTGCTCCGCTTTTAGGCCTGTTGGGAACGGTTGTCGGCATGATAAAGGCGCTCGGCGCCGTTTCATATCAAAGCGGCATCACAAACCCCCACTTATTGGCTCTGGGTATTTCGGAAGCTTTGTATTCAACCGCTCTTGGGCTTATAATCGCCATTATTTCCTTTTTGTTTTATAAATATTTTGCCTCTAAGGCGTTTAATTTTGGCGCCATGATGGAAGACACGGCGTCAAGGGTTATAGCCTTTATAAAATAAGATTAATTTATCGTTCTCATCGTATCCGCTTTTTAAATTATAAAATTATTATTATATGAAGTTTGTGCAAAGAAGAAAACCTGACCCGGTCATAAATGTCATCAACATGGTTGATGTTTTTTTAACTTTACTCATATTTTTTATGATGACAACCACATTTACTTCTAATTACGGTCTAAAAATACATTTACCCAAATCGGGAATTAAATCCGTTACCGAATCTAAAAAACCTGTTACCATATACATAACAAAAGGCGGCAGAATTTTTTATAAAAAGAAACAGCTTTCTTTAAAACAGCTTTCTTTATTTTTAAAAAATCTTAAGGTAAACGGCGGTAACCCGACTATTATAATTAAGGCCGATAAAAAATCCACGGCGGCCGATATCGTAAGCGTTATGGGTTTAAGCGTAGAACACGGGTTTTATAAAATAGCCATTGCTACAAAAAAATAATTGTATTTATAATACGGAGGGTATTTTACTTGATAGAAAGGTATTCCTTGCCCGAAATTGCAAAAATTTGGTCTTTAGAAAACAAATATGAGACATGGCTTAGAGTTGAATTAGCCGTGTGTTCCGCTTATAATAAATTTGGTAAAATTCCTGACAATTCCATAGGCAACATAATTAAAAAAGCCAGATTCAATGTTGTCGAAATAGAGGAAACGGAGCGGATTACAAGACACGATGTAATTGCTTTCTTAACCAATGTCGCAAAATATGTCGGAGAAGATTCAAGATTTATCCACATGGGACTCACATCGTCGGATATCGGCGACACATCCTTTTCTTTAATTTTGAGGCAGGCGCTGGAACTGATACTTAAAAAAATCGAAGCTCTCGAAGGGTCTTTAAGAAATCAGGCGCTAAGGCATAAGCTTACCCCTATGATAGGCAGGACGCATGGAATACATGCGGAACCTATTACATTCGGCTTTAAACTGTTGATATTTTATGAAGAGATCAAAAGAGTTAAAAAGAGGGTTAAGGATGCTATTTTATCGATTTCTTACGGCAAACTTTCTGGGGCTGTGGGAACTTATGCTAACATACCGCCCGAAGTCGAGCATGACGCGCTAGATTTGCTCGGCTTAAAATCCATTTTGTCAAATCAGGTTATTCAAAGGGATGTTTACGCCGATGCCTTTTATGCGCTTGCCACTCTCGGCGCTTCATGTGAAAAAATTGCTCTTGAAATCAGGCATCTTATGAGAACGGAGGTTGCCGAATTAGAAGAGCCTTTTGCCCCCGGACAAAAAGGATCGTCCGCTATGCCGCACAAGAAGAACCCTATCGTATCGGAAAATATTTGCGGTCTTTCGCGTGTTTTAAGGTCGAATCTTATTGCCGCCATCGAGAATATCCCGCTCTGGCATGAAAGAGATATTTCGCATTCATCCGTTGAAAGGATTATAGGACCTGATTCTACTATTTTAGCGTATTATGTGCTCAATCAGCTAATCTATTTAATTGATAATATGATTGTAAGCAAGGACAATATGCTTAAAAACATAGATTTGACAAAAGGAGTAATCTTTTCTCAAAAGGTTCTTTTATCTTTGACCGGTAAAGGCATGCTGAGGGAGGATGCTTACAAAATCGTTCAAAAATTGGCGCATGAAAGCATTCAGACGCAAATAAATTTTAAAGATTTATTAAAAAAGGATGAGTCGGTGTTAAAGCTTATGACGATTAACGAAATTGAAGGCATTTTCGATATAAATTACTACTATAAATATATTAATTATATTTTTGATAAGTACGCAAATATTTAAATTAAGCATCTATTGCGTCTATCTCATCTATATTATTTTAATCTTACGGGGGGGGGAATGAGCGGCAAAAAAGCAATGATTAAGGTAACATTAAAAGAAGAAGTCCTTGATCCTCAAGGAAAAGCAGTTTTATCCGTGTTAAAATCCTCAGGTTATAATAATATTAAGGATGTCAGGGTCGGAAAATATATAGAACTTACGATAGATTCGGATAAAGAGGATAAGAGTAAAGCTGATATGTTAAACGGAGAAATAAAAGAAATATCCGAAAAAGTTCTTTCAAATCCTTTAATAGAAGAATTCGATATCGAAATAAAATGAATAATAAAAACATAAAAGCCGGCATAACCGTTTTTCCAGGCTCAAACTGCGATTTTGATGTATATTATGCTTTAGCCGATATTTTTGGCATAAGTACCTCTTTTATATGGCATAAAGATAAAATTAACGACTTAAGCGGGTATAATTTAATTGTTATCCCCGGCGGTTTTTCTTACGGCGATTACCTCAGGGCAGGAGCGCTGGCGGCAAGAAGTCCGGTTATGGAAACCTTAAGGGAATACGCGGCTAAAGGGGGCATAATACTGGGCATCTGCAATGGTTTTCAGATACTTTTAGAAGCGGGACTCTTAAGCGGGGTTATGCTCGCCAACAGGTCGTTAAAATTTGAGTGTAAAAATGTATATCTGAAGACATTAAAAGCCGATACGCCGTTTACATGCGCCGTAAAAAAGGGCGCCGTTCTTAAAATGCCCATTGCCCATCATGACGGCAATTATTTTGCCACACCCGAAATAATAGGCGATCTGAACAAAAACGATAAAATAATTTTTAAATATTGCGAACCTGACGGGGGATTAACCGATAGTTCTAATCCGAACGGCTCGCTTTATAATATAGCAGGCATTTCAAATGAAAAATTTAATGTAATGGGGCTTATGCCCCACCCTGAAAGGTCATCCGAAAAACTTCTCGGCAGCGAGGACGGGGGTTATATCTTTAAATCGATAATAAAATATATAAGAGAAAAATAATAAAATGGCAATCAAACCAAAAGTGAAAAAGCAGCCGCTTGCAAAAAAACGGGGCAAGAAGCTCGTTGAAAAGGAAAAGGAAAATTATAAGCTATTCGGTTTATCGTTAGATGAGTACAAAAAGATAAATGAACTGTTAGGACATGAACCTGACGATTTTGAACTTGGAATATTTTCGGCAATGTGGTCGGAACACTGCTCTTATAAAAGTTCAAAGGTTTATCTTAAAACACTGCCTACGAAGGGTGATAAGATTGTCATAGGGCCGGGTGAAAACGCGGGCGCCGTGGACTTTGGCGGCGGAGATGCGCTTATTTTTAAAATGGAAAGCCATAATCATCCCTCCTTTATAGAACCGTTTCAAGGGGCTGCCACGGGAGTCGGCGGTATTATGAGGGATATTTTTACAATGGGCGCCCGCCCGATTGCAAATCTTAATTCATTAAGGTTTGGAAGTTGTTTTAATCCGAAAACGCCTTACTATGTTTCCGAAGTCGTCAAAGGGATCGGGTTTTACGGAAATTGCATGGGCGTTCCGACCGTAGGGGGGGAAGTTGTTTTTGACGAATGTTATAACGACAATATATTGGTAAACGCTTTTACGATAGGGATAGTAAAAAAAGACGGAATATTTTTATCTTCAAAATGCGAGGTTGGAAATATTGTCGTTTATGTCGGTTCCGCAACGGGGATGGATGGGATACACGGGGCAACAATGGCTTCCGAGGAGTTTGACTCAAAAAAGAACAAGAAGAGGAGCACGGTGCAGGTCGGGGATCCTTTTACGGAAAAGCTATTATTGGAAGCCTGTCTTGAGGCAATGGATAAAAAACTCATAGTTTCCATTCAAGATATGGGAGCGGCAGGCATTACGAGCTCATCCTTCGAAATGGCCGACAAAAGCGGACACGGTATGATCATTAACCTTGACGCTTTTCCTTTGCGAACGCCCAACATGACTCCTGTCGAGATTATGCTTTCGGAATCGCAGGAAAGAATGCTTCTTGCCACAGGAAGAGAAGATTTCGACGCGTTAAACGGGGTTTTTGACAAATGGGGTTTAAACTGCGTTAAAGTGGGTGAAGTTATAGACGAAAAGACCATAAAGTTCTATTATAATTCTAAACCTTATAAGTCTCTCGATGTCGGCATGGTCGTGAATGGTCCCGCATATAACAGGCCGAAAATAAAACCTGAATATTTACAAAAAATATTACCTGTAAAAATTAATAACTATAAGGTTCCGAAAAATTTAAACGAAGTAGCTAAAAGGTTGATGATGCATCCTAATATAGCATCAAAAAGGCCGATTTTTACCCAGTACGATTACTCTATAGGTACAAATACCGTTACCCCCCCGGGTTTTTCGGCTGCGGTTTTAAGGGTTAAAGGCTGTAACGAAGCAGGCAAAGACGACAGGAACGATAATAATAAGGGATTTTTGTTGAATGTTAGCGGCAATTCCAGATATGCTTACTTAAATCCGTATATGGGGGGTGTCCTTGCCGTAGCGGAATGCGCCAGAAATATTGCGGCCTGCGGCGGAACCCCCGTTGCCATAACCGACTGTCTTAATTTTGCAAGTCCGGAAGACCCTGAAGTTATGTGGCAATTTAGCGAAGTAGTTAAAGGCATTAAAGACGCCGCCACAAAACTAAATACACCTGTTATAAGCGGGAATGTCAGCTTTTATAACGAAACCGCAAAAAAGGAAACAGGCAAAACCATAATTTCTAAAATCTATCCTACGCCGGTAATCGGTATGGTTGGATTTATAGAAGATGTCAATAATGCCGTAACGCCGTATTTTAAAGACGAAGGCGATGAAATTTTTTTACTCGGCAAACTTAAGGGGGATTTGGGCGGCAGTTTATATATGGATTTAGTTCATAAAGATTTTTATCAAAAACCGGCAGGCATCGATTTAGACTATGAAATAAGCCTTCAAAACTGCATAAGGTCATTGATAAAGAGCGGCATGGTGAAAAGCGCCGCGGATATTAGCGAGGGGGGTATTTTTGTTGCCTTAGCCGAAAGCTCTATTACAAATCCGAATAAAATTCTGGGATTTACGGTCGATTTAAATATTAAAGAATTAAGGAACGACGAGATTTTGTTTTCCGAATTTGAACAGGCTTTCATCATAACCTCAAATAGCATTGTTAAGCAAAAATTATTAAAGGCGGCGGGTAATTTTAATGTAAGTTTGTTGAAGATAGGAGCTGTCGGCAAAGATGTGATGAAAATTAATAACACAATAGAGCTAAAAAGTGATACAATAAAATATGGATACGAAAGGGGAGTAGAAAAGATTATTAGCGCCGCCTATATGTAAAGTTGCCCCGTTATATTTATTTTTTTATTTAATTAGATTTTTATAATTTTTAAAACCTTAAAAATCAAAAGAGGTTTTTGTTAAAAATGGAAGAAATTAAAGATGAATGCGGCGTATTTGGCATATATAACCATGAAGAAGCTCCGAATATTACATATCTGGGGTTATATGCTCTTCAACACAGGGGTCAGGAGTCCTGCGGTATTGCATCATCCGATAATAGAAACATATACTTTCATAAAAGTTTAGGGCTGGTAAACGATGTCTTTAAAGAAAATACCCTTTCCCAGTTAAAAGGTAAAAATGCCATAGGGCATGTCAGATATTCGACATCAGGCGAAACACTTCTTAAAAACGCTCAACCCTTAGTTGCGGACTACTATTACGGGTCAATCTCCGTGGCACACAACGGGAACTTAACAAATGCGCATGTGATAAAAGAGGAACTAGAGGAAAACGGCTCGATATTTTCCTCCACATCGGATACCGAAGTTGTAATCCATTTAATTGCCTCATCAACCGAAAGCCTTCTTATAGACAGGGTCGTCAGCTCGCTAAAAAGGCTTAAGGGCGCATACTCCTTTCTTTTTCTTTCGGAAAAAGAGGTGATAGCGGCAAGAGACCCGTTTGGCTTTAGGCCGCTCGTCATGGGAAAGGTTAACGGTTCCATTGTTTTTGCATCGGAAACATGCGCCTTAGATTTGATAAATGCCGTCTATTTAAGGGATGTTGAACCGGGAGAGGTAATATTGGTTAACAACGAAGGGATTAAAAGCATATTTCCCTTTGAAAAAGAAAAAAAATCGCGGTGCGTATTTGAGCTGATATATTTTGCAAGACCGGACAGCCTTTTTAACGGAAAGTCCATTTATAAACTTCGCATTCAAATGGGCATGGAACTTGCAAAAGAAGCTAATGCCGATGCCGACATAGTGATACCGGTTCCGGATTCCGGCGTTCCAGCCGCTTTAGGATTTGCCAAGGAATCCGGCATCGACTTCGAGATGGGTTTTACAAGAAACCACTATGTCGGACGAACCTTTATAGAGCCAAAAAAGGCTATAAGGCATTTCGGCGTTAAGGTTAAGCTAAACCCTGTTTTGGATGTTATAAAAGGAAAAAGAGTGGTTGTCGTGGACGACTCCGTTGTAAGAGGCACCACATCGAAAAAGATTGTGGATATGCTAAAACTTGCAGGAGCAAAAGAGATACATCTTCGCTTAAGCTCCCCGATGGTGACGGCTCCATGTTTTTATGGAATCGACACCCCCGTTAAAGACGAACTTATAGCATCGAAATATAGCGAAAAAGAGATTAATGCTAAGCTTGGCGCTAGTTCGACAAGATTTTTATCGTTAGACGGCTTAAGAAGGGCGGTCGGAGATGAAATGAACTTTTGCGAAGCCTGTTTTTCCGGTATCTATCCGCAGGCAATTTATATAGAAACTCAAGAAAACAGGCAGCTTAAACTGTTCAGTAAAGAGATTTTTTAAGCCTTAGCCGTGTAAGTTTATGGAAAACATAAAAGAAAAAATTTTAACGGCGATAAAGTCCCTTTGTTACGAAAAGAAGGAGTTTACATTAGCTTCAGGTAAAAAAAGCAATTTTTATATCGATTTAAGAAGAATTTCCTTTGACGGCAAATACTTATATCACATCGGCAAACTGCTTTACGAATACATTAAAAGTCATCCGGATTTAAAATTTTCGGTTGTTGCCGGCGTTCCGATAGGAGGCTTGCCGCTTGTGTCCTCGACGATTATTGCCGGTTTTTTAGATAATAATCCTTTAAAATCGGTCGTTATCAGAAAAGAAAAAAAGGATTACGGCAAAGGGAACCTTATCGAACCGGTGCAATTTTTGTCTAAAGATTTCAATATCCTCATTATAGAAGATGTTGTTACTACGGGAGGTTCCATTCTAAAGGCCGTGAAAAGCGCAAGGGACGAAGGTTATAAAATTACCGATGCTTTATGCATAGTCGATAGAAATGAGGGCGGAAAAGAGAACTTAAAAGAAAACGGTGTTATGCTTCATTCTATATTCTTAAGAAGCGATATCGAATAAAATTGTTAAATTCAGTTAATTTATTAATAAGCCATGATTAGAGAAAGCCAAAACAGACATAACTTGCCCGCGGCTTTTTTTATTTTAATTCTGCTTGTGTTAATTTCATCCCTCGATTTTTCAGGGTGCTCTTTTGCCCCGTTATCTAAACCATACATGTATAACAGCCGAGTTCTTCCGGGTAAATTCAGCTATAAGGCGTCTTTAAAGAAATGGACAAGAAAAGCGGACATTTATAACAGGTTCAATACCGTAATGTTCCTCAGGGCCACATTCTTTAATGCCCCGTTCAGGTATGCCTACGCGATGGAGTATGCAAAATATTACATGTTAACCCAAAAAGCCTTTAAGGAAAAACTTAATAAGTCATATTCAAATCTTAACAGGCATATCGGCTTTTTTGTTTCCGTTTATACTCCCCAGAAAGATTATAACAATTTAGATTCTATTCGTTCGATATGGTTAGTCTATTTGATAAATAATAAGGGAGAAAGCGTATTACCGTTCAGTATAAGGCCTGCACAGCAAAAAAGAGTATTTTTAAAGACATTTTTTCCCTATGTTACCGACTGGTCAAAGCAATATATAATTAAATTTCCAAGATATTATAATAAAAAAAATAAAAAGTTATTAATAAGCCCCGCTACCAAATGGATTAAACTAATCATTACGGGAGTGAACGGGAGAGCTGTTTTAAAGTGGGATTTTAACACGCCGTGACACATTTTAATGTTCTAATTATAGGTTCTGGAATAGCGGGTCTTTCTCTTGCAAATAGATTCGGCGAAACGGTTTCCGTCGGCATATTTACAAAAAAAGAGGAAGCGGAATCCAACACAAATTACGCTCAGGGGGGGCTTGCCGCCGTTATGAATCTTACCAAAGATTCTTATGAAAAGCATGTAAAAGATACATTAGCCGCAGGCGACGGTTTATGCGACGAGGATGTCGTCAGAATGGTGGTGGAAGAGGGGCCGGGTGTCGTACGCGACCTTTTAGACTGGGGGGTTAATTTTGCGAAACACAAAGAAAACAATGAGGAATTTGATTTAGGACGAGAAGGCGGGCATTCCGAAAGAAGGGTCCTTCACGCGGGGGACATCACCGGAAGGGAGATAGAAAGGGCATTAGTCGATACATCGAGGAAAAAACCTAATATAAAAATATTTGAGAATCATATCGGGGTAGATTTGATAACGACGCATAAGCTTAAAGCCGAGAGAGAGAAGAAAAATAGGATTTTGGGGGCGTATTTTTTAAATAAAAATATCAATAAGGTTATAACGGTAAGCGCGGATGTTGTCGTTTTGGCAACGGGCGGCGCGGGAAAGGTTTTTCTATATACATCTAATCCCGATATATCCACCGGCGACGGTGTTGCAATGGCAAAAAGGGCAGGCGCGAATATTGCCAATATGGAGTTTTATCAGTTTCATCCAACCATACTATATCACCCTGAGGCTAAATCTTTCCTGATATCCGAGGCCTTAAGGGGAGAGGGCGGGGTTTTGAGGCTAAAAGACGGAACGCCCTTTATGGATAAGGTTCACCCTTTAAAGAGCTTAGCCCCGAGGGATATTGTGGCAAGGACGATTGACTTCGAATTAAAAAGAACGGGGGATGATTGCGTCTATCTCGATATGAGTCACAAAAGCAGGGAATTTTTAGAGAAAAGGTTTCCCGATATATTTAAAACCACTTTAAGTTTCGGCATAGATATGTCAAAGAAATGGATTCCGGTCGTTCCTGCCGCCCATTATCTTTGCGGGGGGGTGTTGACCGACAAAAAGGGGCTTACATCGATAGACAATTTATATGCAATTGGCGAGGTAGCCTGCACCGGTCTTCACGGGGCAAACAGGCTTGCAAGCAATTCGCTTCTCGAGGGATGCGTTTTTGCAAAAAAGGCTTATGAGGCAACAGTCCCGATGTTTAAAAAAGACAAGGGGTTTGGTAAGGGCAAGGCAGGAGCGGTTTCGGGCATGAATATACATAGCGGTGAGCCTGTTACACTGCCCGAGTGGAAAGATTTTGGGCTGGAGGTAGCGGACGAGCTGATAGTTATAACGCATAACTGGGATGAACTCCGGCGCGCTATGTGGAACTATGTGGGTATTGTCCGTTCAAACAAAAGACTTGAGAGGGCAAAAAGAAGAATAGACAACCTCATAGCCGAAATCAAGGAATATTACTGGAATTTTAAAATATCTCCCGATTTATTGGAATTAAGAAACATAGCCGAGGTTGCAAACCTTATAATCACATCCGCAAGCCTAAGAAAAGAATCAAGAGGAACACACTACAATATTGACTATCCCTATAAAGACGATACTGCGTTTAAGCACCCTACAATACTTTAATTCAACAATTAACAATTAATCCCGCTGTTTCTAAGTTCTTCCATTTTATTTATTCTCTGCTTGTAATTTCATTAAAATTTCACAAAAATTTCATGAAATTGACACAATTCCGTCATAATCCTGTAACATAAATATGGTATAGTGGATTTAAATAAATTAAATCAAATTAAAATTAAACTAAACCTGAATCAAAAAAGAAAGGGAGGGATTTATCGTGAAAATGAAAAACAATTTTAATATTTTTTCTCTTTTTAAATCAAAGCAAAAGAAGCTTCGAAGAAAACAAAAAAGCTATAAACAAATTATGAAGGAAATATCTAAAAGAATAAAAGAACAGAAGGATTTTGAAGATTTATATATACGGCTGATGAAAATAAAAACATACGCCTCTCTTAAAAAAGCCGGAATAAATGTGGAAAAATTATAAGCCGAAACGGAAATGGAATTATATCAATGCAGAATATATGATATAATAATACTGTGCTTTTAAAACTTTAATTTGCAAGAATAATAAAAATATCTTAGAGGTTTGCAATGCAGGTAGATACTAACGAAAGGATTAATCTTATAGAAGATGCCTTATATAAACTTACGATAAATGTCGATAACTTGACAAAAAATATAAATAATTTTCATAACGAAATGTCCGAATTCAAGGAAGAGATGTCCGAATTTAAAGACGAGATGTCCGAATTTAAGGACGAGATGTCCGAATTTAAAAAAGAAACGATAAAAGACCGCAGGAATATGAATAAGCAGTGGGGCGACCTTGCGAATAAGTTTGGAACCCTTGTGGAAGATATAGTCCTGCCTTCCGCAATACCTTTGATAAAAAGATATTTTAATTCTAAAGCCACCACTTCGATGCCGAGACTTCACAGAAAAATTGACGGTAGAGAGGGGGAGTTCGATCTTGTGATAGCGGATGAAGGCAAGCTGTTTTTATTCGAGGTAAAATCCTCTTTTTACAGGGAATATTTAAATGATTTTATTGAAAATATAAAGGGGTTTAAAGAGCTGTTCCCTGAATATAAAGACAAGCAAATTATTTCCATATTTGCCTCCCTAAGCTTAAACAATAAAGCCGTAAAAGAATTAACGGACAAAAATATTTACGCCATGGCTTATAAGGAATGGGATTATATGGACCTGCTGAATTTTAACGATATAAAAATGTCCGATTTTAAAGCTTAATAAAAAATATGACCCAAATACTTAGAAATTTTGATAACGAAAGTCTTAAAGATAAATCATACTCGGCATCAAATTATTTTAACCTGCCTGAGGGAGCCCCTTATCAACTTATCGAAGGAGATTTAATAATGAGTCCGTCGCCAAAACGGCTTCACCAAGCCCTGCTTATGAGTTTAGCGGATTCAGTCTATAATCATGTTAAAAAAAATAATTCGGGCTATGTTATCCGTCTCCCATAGATGTGTATTTAGACGATAAAAATGCATATCAGCCAGACATAGTGTTTGTATCCAAAGAAAACAGTTCCATTTTAAGAGAAAGAAAGAGGTATAGACGGAGCCCCCGACCTTGTCATCGAAATACTTTCTTCATCAAGCAAGGATTATGACGCTGTTCGGAAAAAAAGCGGTTTATGAAAGGCCGGGCGTAAAAGAATACATAATAGTCGATCCGACAATAAAACCGTTGAATCCTTTATTAATAACGAATCTAAAAAATTTACCCAATTTCAAAAGCAGGATTATAAGAAAAACGGCGGCAAGTTTTTGATAAAAACCCTTTCTTTAGAAATAGGCCTCGGAGAGCTGTCCAAAGCGGAATAATTCTTGGAAATTAAATATTCCTTTTTGTTTGCCGCAAACTCCTCAAAAAAACTTACCCCCGCAAATGCAGGCGGGAGTAAGAATACGGAGGCTGGCGCTTATATAAAAGCATTGCTTTTATGCCAGCCGAAGTGAATAAATCTGACACCTTTTTCTATTTATTTTTTAATCTGTACCTGTCGGACATGGATATAAATAGAAGCCGTCGGTATTGCCGTTTGCGTCGGTTACCGCGTAATAAAAATAGCTGTCTTCAGTATAACCGTTAGAATAAACGTAGTCGATATTGCCCAGCGGGGTGATGTATTCGTTTATGGGTACCGTAATATCAACGGGGGTGGCGCCATTATCGCACGTTGGCGTTACGGTTACCGGCGTGCCGCCGTTTCCTTTTGAGGAAATTTTCCCTTGTGCAAAATTCAACCACCATGAATTTCCCGGAGCCGTTGCGGGCGGTTTACCGGAACCTCCGGAATTATAAACGGTTCCAGTTCCCGCGCCTGCGGTAGTCGAAGCCGAATAATTAGGCAATAACAAAAATGGATTTTCATACGGATTTGTTCCGGACGTTGTCGTAGTAGGAGCGGTTAACTTAAACGTTATTACTCCCGTTCCCTGAGCCACGGTTAAATAGGTGCTTAAATCGTTATTCACCAAATTCTTTGAAAGCTGTGTCGTCAACCCTTCGCCCAGCGAACCGACTACGCCCTGCGAAGCCGCCTTGTTTGCCGAGCCCGTTAAATTTACGAACTTAGGCAGGACGACAGCCGCCAGAATGCCTATCAGCAAAATGACCATAACTAATTCGATAAGGGTAAACGCCCCGCTGTCATAAATAACCCTTAAGCCTTTTCTCCTCGCTAAATCATGAGATTTACTTCCCATAAATTAATCCTCCATAAAAAATTAATAAAAATAAATTTCACATTAAACTTGCCAAATTATATTAAATAATAAATAAACATAAAATACCATATTGTTTTTATTATACATCCCGATTATTTTAAAAATCAAACAAAAAATTTAATATACATTATCCCAAATCCCGATTTAGAAATTTATTTTCTGGATTCCCGCTTTCGCGGGAATGACTTTGAGAGGATTTATCGTTTCACCCGTTGGGTGTCATTCCTGCGAAAGCAGGAATCCATATTTACTTAGCATTGGAATATATAAATATTTTCTAAATCGGGATTTGGGATTATAATCAAAGTATAAATATTCTGTTAATATTCTTGATATTGATATAATATATACATTGGTATAAAATAAAAAAATTAAAATTGCATAGGGAGGCATTTTTTTATGATTAACGACAAAATCATCGAAATTCTTAAACACGAAGGACCGGCAAGTTTTGCGACGAATGGAACGGACGGAATTCATATGGCCGCAACATGGAACAGTTATATCGAGGTTTTAGATAATAGCACTCTTTTGATTCCAGCGGGCCATTTAACAAAAACGCAAAGGAATATTGAGGCGGGCAGCGAGGTTCAAATGATACTTGCTTCCAAAGATGTTGCCGGCTTGCAGGGCAAAGGCGCAGGGTTTTTGCTTAAAGGCAAGGCGAGGTTCGAGGATAGCGGAGCTAACTTCGATAAAATGAAATCCCGTTTTAACTGGGTAAGGTCGGCGATGGTGTTTAATGCAAAAGAGGTGACAGAACTCACATAATAAGGTCATTTGGCATTGGCTCATTGTTGGATTAACGCTTTGCTCCCTTCCTTCGGCATCTCCGGCACGCAAGGGCGGCGTGCGCCTTTCAACGCGTGCCTCCGATATGTGAAGTTTATCCTAAACTTTCCTGCTTCCTTCGGAATGACAAACAAATTAGAGCGTTGCATTCAGTATTGATTACCCCTTATTTATAATACTTGGTTGGGTCTTTAATTTCAGCCTCTTCGAATCCTCTTCTCCTTAAAATGCAGGAGTCGCACACCCCGCACGCCAGACCTTCTATCGGGTCATAACAGCTATGGGTCAGCTCAAGCGGCGCGCCGATTTCAAAAGCCCTGATAATTATATCTTTTTTGGTTAATTTAAGGAGCGGCGCATTTATCTTAAAATTTATTTCACCCGTTACCGATGCTTTAGTAGCCAGATTTGCCATTTTTTCGAAAGCCCTTAAATAGCCAGGTCTGCAATCGGGATAACCGCTGTAGTCGATATAGTTAGCCCCTATAAAAATGTCGCCTGCCATGTTAACCTCCGCAACGGCAAGGGCATAAGACAAAAATATCGTATTCCTTGCAGGAACATAAGTTATCGGAATATCATTTTTGCCGCCTGCTTTTTTAGGTTCGCTCTTATTAATCCTGTTTTTCGGCACATCCATAGACAAATCTACTAAAGCCGAGCCTTTAATTTGACCGAAATCTAAATTGACGATGGCATGATTTTTTAAATTAAAAAATTTAACTATCTTTTTCGCGTGTTCTATTTCGGTCTTGTGTCTTTGGTTGTAAAAGAATGTAAGGGGAATAACCTCGAAGCCTTCATCTATTGCAATCTTCAGCACAGTGGCGGAATCGAGTCCCCCGCTAAAAAGAACGACGGCTCTTTTATCGTTCGCATTGTGCATATTTTTTAGCTTATCCATTTACCTATTATAATATATATTGTCATAATTTGGGATATATTTTTAATTCCGCGCCACAATCTTTGCCGCTAATTCGCTAATTGTAATAAAAATTTAACATAACTGTAATAAAACCGTAATATTGAAATGATAAAATAATAAAAACAAAGATTTTTTTAATGAAAATCCTAAACGGATATGTTATAATCGGACAAAATTTGATAAAGGAATATTAACTTAGAAAAAAGGAAGGTTTTTTATCCCGATGTTTAATCTAAAATATAAAGACGACCTGTATAAGTTTATCCTTTCGATTTTTGTGTTATCCGTTATTTCGGTTTTTTTAATAGCGGTTACCGTTATACTTTTTTATAGCTACCCCGCAATTATCAGGTACGGCTTTCCATTTTTATGGGTTAAGGAGTGGAATCCTCCAAAAGAGGTTTTTGGCGCGCTCACCTTTCTTGCCGGAACTTTTATGGTAACATTTCTTGCTTTATTGTTTGCCATACCTTTTAGTTTCGGCATAGGTATATTTCTTCAGGAATACTGCCCGTTATTTTTAAGAGGAATTTTTACCGTAATCATAGAAATGCTGGCAGGGATACCAAGCGTTGTTTTCGGCGTATGGGGTGTTTTAACCATAGTTCCATGGCTGAGGGAATCCGTCGAACCCTTTTTTGACAGACATTTTTCGAGCATACCGTTTTTAAAGGTCGAGGAGAATATCGGATACGGAATACTTGCGGCAAGCATTGTCGTGGCGTTTATGATTTTACCTATTATATCATCCATCACGAAAGACTCTTTAGCATCCGTCCCTAAAATTGCAAAAGACGGAGCGCTTGCTATGGGGGCTACAAGGCTCGATGTCATCAAAGATGTTTCGCTGCCTTATGCATTGAACGGGATTTATGGGGGAATAATACTGGGTTTCGGTAGGGCGGTGGGAGAAACGATCGCCGTCGTGCTTCTGATAGGAAATCAGGCTATCGTTCCAAAGTCTTTGTTTAGCGTCGGCTATACGATATCGGCCGTTCTTGCCAATACTTTTACCTTTGCGGTAATCAGCCCTATATACGCATCCGCCGAGGTTGAGCTTGCGCTGATACTGTTGGCCGTCAGCCTCATAGTTAATATAGTCGGAAGGAACATATTGAACAAGGTGATAGGCGGAAGGTTTAACAGGTCGCAATTTGGCGGGGGTTGATTAAGAGGTTTTATGGCAGAACTTGCAAATATTAAAAAGGATGACGATCCAATGCCGGTATTCCCTATAAACAGGGGATATATTAAAAGAAAAAAATTTTATAATAGCATTGCGGTATTTTTTGCGGTAATGGCTTTCATTATAGGCGCCTTTCCGGTTTTTCACATTATTTATAAGGCGGTCGCCTTAGGACATAAATACCTTAACTGGAGATTTATTTCGACTCTGCCCACCGGTTTTCCTATCGGAGCGCAGGGCGGAATATTAAACGCAATTATAGGCGATGTTTATCTTATAGTTATTGCTTCCATTTTTGCCGTTCCGCTCGGCATAGGTTCCGGATTATATTTATCCCTTTTTGGAAAGAAAAGAACAAATACTTTTCTAAGGCTGTTAAACGAATTAATGATAGGAATTCCATCGGTGGTTTGGGGTATTGTGGGTTTTTATGTATTTTCCACAAATGCCGGCTTAGGTTTTCATTTTGGTTTTTCTGCCCTTGCAGGCGGGCTTACGCTTGGTTTTATTATGACTCCTATTATTGCCCTGTTGACCGAACAGGCTATAAATCAGATTCCCGCAGGTTATATAGAGGGGGCTCTGGCTATGGGCGCGACAAAATGGCAGGCGACAAAATCGGTTATAATGAAAGCGGCATTAGGCGGTATATTTACGGGGATACTTTTAGGTATAATGAATATTATCGGACAGACGGCCCCGCTTTTATTTACAAATTATTATAATACAGGCTTGCCTACGGGGATTACCGGTCCCGGCGGCGCTGTGGGCGATCTGGCAATGCTGATTTTTATATACATTCACGAACCTTCCAAAATTTTGCATATCAAAGCCGAAGCGGCTTCGGTTGTTCTGCTTTTTTTTATTTTTGCGATAGATTTGGGGTTAAGGCTTATAAACTATTTGACGAGAAAATTTTTATAATAATTTTTGATTTTTTTAGAAGGGGCAAAAACTTAATATGGCGGAACAAAACGAGATTAAAGTCGAGGTTAAAAACCTAAATTTTTATTACGGAAATTATCATCTTTTGAAAAATATTAATCTATATTTTAAAAGAAATTCGGTTTGCACCTTGCTTGGCCCTTCAGGATGCGGAAAATCGACTTTTTTAAGAACTTTAAACAGAATGAACGATTATACCGAGGGGGCTAAATTAACGGGTGAGGTTTTAATAGACGGAAAAAATATATACGATAAGTCTGTCGATGTTGTTGAGTTAAGAAGAAATATCGGCATGGTCTTTCAAAGCCCGAATCCGTTTCCCAAATCTATTTTTGATAATATTGCTTTTGGATTAAAAATACACGGGATAAAAAATAGGGAGTTTATTGCCGAAAGGGTTGAGAAATGTCTTAAATATGCTGGTCTTTACGACGAGGTAAAGGATAAACTTCATAAGTCGGCTTTTTCTCTTTCGGGCGGCCAGCAACAAAGGTTATGTATTGCAAGGGCTATCGCGACAAACCCGTCCATTCTTTTGATGGATGAACCCACCGCTTATTTAGACCCTGCCTCGGCAAGCATTATATTAGATTTGATTACGACATTCAAAAAATATTATACCATTATAATAGTAAGCCATAATATTCAGCAGGCAGGCAGAATTTCCGATTACAGCGGATTTTTTCTTGACGGAGAACTCATAGAATTTGACGAAGCGGGCAATTTCTTTACAAGGCCGAAGGACAAAAGGACGGAGAATTTTATAACCAGCAGGTATTAAAAATAATAAATTTTTGTTAAAATATAAATATAATATCAGGGACAGACTTAAGTCTGTCCCTGATATATAAAGGAGAGGAATTGCCGGTGAATGTATTAGATAATGAGCTTGCAAAATTGAAAAAAAATGTTGTCGAAATGAGCGAGATTGTTAATAATCAGCTCAACAATGCTACCATATTTCTTTTCGAAAGGGATAAAAAACTTGCCGAAGACACTATTAAAAATGACCTTAAAGTAAACTCGATGGAAGTCGGTATTAATGAAAACTGTATAAAACTTCTGGCATTATACCAGCCCGAAGCCGCCGATTTAATGTTTATAACTACATCGATGAAAATAATAACCGACCTTGAACGGATGGGAGATTTATGCGCTTCTATTTGCCAGATAGGGCTTAAGCTGACGGATGGTTCTTCGTCTTCGGAGGAATTTAAGTGCATTTATTCATATTTCGAGGATGTTGCAAGAAGGGGCGACGAAATGCTTAAGATGGCGATAAAGATGTATTCCGACGGGGTAAAAGATAACATAGGACTGAAAGACATTATCATAAAAGACGAAAATGTTATCGATGTATTGTCCCATAAAATCGTCGTCGATATTATAAATAACTCTTTAAATAATTTAAAAGCATTGGAGAACAATATAACTTATATATTTATCGCGCGAAAATATGAAAGGTTTGCCGACCACGCCCAAAAGATTATGGAGTTATTACTCTATATGGACTTAGGAAAAGATTTAAGGAACCTGCCCGAGTTTTAAAAGTTAAATAAAACCCGGTGCATTTTCTATCATTTTATTTTTCGCCGGAATATCTCGGGTCTAACGCATCCCTAACCGCCTCTCCTATAAGGTTAAAACTTAGAACCGTTAAAAGAATTGCAATTCCGGGGAAAAGCGTAAGCCACCACGCAATCATTATGTAAGTTTTACCTCTCGAGAGCATTCCTCCCCAGCTCGGCGTTGGCGGCATTATTCCTATTCCGAGGAAGGCAAGCGAGGCTTGAATCAATATTGCCGCCGCAATACCTAATGTTGCGGAGACTAAAATAGGAGCAATAGTGTTCGGCAATATTTCAGAAAACATTATATAGGCGGCCGAAGCCCCGGAGGCTTTTGACGCCAACGCGTAATCCTTTTCTTTGTTTTGAGCAAATTCGGCCCTTATAATTCTGGCAACCCCCATCCACGATGTAAGCCCGATTATAATCATTATGTTGATAATGGAGGGTTTTAATATTGCGCTGATAGCAAGGATTAAAAAGAAAGACGGAAATGTCAGCATAATATCGACAAACCGCATTAAAATGCTGTCGATTATGCCGCCGTAATAGCCTGCATACGAACCGACAATAATTCCGATAAACAAAGAAATGGAAACCGCGATAAATCCAACCTCTATCGAAATCCTGCTGCCGTAAATAAGCCTTGACAGTACATCTCTTCCAAGCTGGTCCGTTCCCAAAGGATGGGCAAAACTTGGCGGAAGTAAAATCGAGTTTACATTTATTTTATCGGGGTTGTATGGAGCAATATAGGGAGCAAATATTGCGGCTAAAATCACGATTAAAATAAATGCAAGAGAAATTAACGCCAGTTTGTTATTTTTAAAAGCATTAATAAGTTCTTTCATAAAATATGCGTATAAGCAAAATATGCCGAATAATTTTATTTGCCGGCGATGTATATTAAGCCGCGTTATATTGTTTTAAAATACACTCGTTATATTGTATAATAAACGAAAATAAAAAACTATAAGCTATTTTATTATGGGCATTTACATTTTTAAAAGATTTTTATTTATGATCCCGATTTTAATCGGAATCACGCTGATATCCTTCTTTGTCATTCACCTTGCGCCGGGTAATCCCTTAACGGAGCAGCTGGGATTAAATCCCAAGGTATCTATGTCTGCAAGGACTCAGCTCGAAAAACTGTACGGCTTGAATAAGCCGCTTTTAATGCAATATGCAGAATGGTTAAAAAGAATAGCCACTTTTAATTTCGGATTATCGTTTACGGCGAATCACGAACCTGTTATAACTGAAATCAAAAGAACAATAGGGATTACGATTATCATTAACACGCTTGCGATAATATTTATCTTTATATTTTCTATACCGATAGGGGTGTTATCCGCGGTGAAACAGAATTCATTATTTGATAAAATATCTACTGTTTTAGTTTTTATAGGCTTCGCCGCCCCCTCTTTTTGGGTGGCGCTGCTATTAATAATATTTTTTGGGATAGATTTGCGTATTTTGCCGATAGGAGGGATAACATCCATCGGTTATAACTCTCTTTCATTGGGGGGGAAGATTATCGATATCGGGAAACATCTGGTTATGCCGGTTTTTGTTGCAGGATTCGGCGGTATTGCAGGGCTTTCGAGGTATTTAAGGGGAAACATGCTTGAAGTGTACAGACAGGATTATATCATGACTGCAAGAGCAAAGGGATTAAAGGAATGGGTGGTCATTTACAAGCATGCCTTAAAAAATGCGCTCATTCCATTTATAACTATATTAGGATTAAGCGTTCCGGGACTTATTGGCGGAAGCGTCATAATAGAAACGATATTCGATATAAACGGCATGGGCAGGTTATTTTATCAGAGCGTTCTCGCCCGAGACTATCCCACAATAATGGGTATTTTAGTCATAGGAGCGATTCTTACCCTTCTTGGCAATCTAATGGCGGATATAGCCTATGCTTTGGTTGACCCCAGGCTTAGAAAGTGAGATGAGCGGGAGGGTTAAAGTTGAATTAATATTCCTGCTTATGTTAAAATTGAAAATATTTGAAATTAAGAAAAATTAATAAATATAATTTTTAAGGAAAATTTTCGGTTTTCGGAGGTATTTAAAATGACAAAAAGAGCCTTTCTGCTTTTATCGGTTCTGCTTTTATCCGTTTTTACCTTAACCGGCTGCGCTACGACAAGAAATATTCAGGGTAAGCCGATAATATCAACCAATGTAAATAAAATTATTAACGGGACGACAACCGAATCCCAGATTATCTCCATATTCGGACCTCCTTATGCCATGGAAAAAAACCCGCTGACCCCTGGCGAGGTTACATATAAATACAGATTTTATTACCATAAGTATGTGCATTTGGGCAACGAGATACTTAAAAGTTCGACGAGGAAGTATGAGGAAAAGCTCGATGTCGTGATAAAACATGGAATCGTTATTGCTCATAGCTTTACCACCCGGGGAAATACATCCTTAAAAACCATATTAAAAAGGCATAAAATTCAAGATTGATAAATACAGGCAGAGGATAATTTAAGAATGAATATCAAATTTACCAAGCTCCAGGGGGCAGGCAACGATTATCTGTATTTGGATGCCGTAAACGATTTGCCCGGCTGTGTTGCGGATGACACGGATTTTTATAAAGAATTGGCCGTCAAAATAAGCGATAGGCATTTTGGCGCAGGTTCGGACGGCATCATAGTTATTTTGCCTGCATCCACCGCATCTAACGTTTCCGAAGTCAAAGCGGATTTTCGCATGCGTATGTTTAACGCCGACGGTTCCGAAGGCGAGATGTGCGGAAACGGGATAAGATGCTTTGCCAAGTATGTTTATGACCATCGCCTTACGGATAAAAGGGTCATAGATATAGAAACCCTTGCAGGGATTAAAACCGTCGAGGTGTTTTTAAAGGACGGCAAAGTAAAAGAGGCGAGGGTATTTATGGGGCTTCCGGCTTTCGAGACCTCTAAAATTCCTGCCAATTTTAGAAATTCCGAAATAGTCGAGGAAAAATTAAACGTTAAAGGAAAGGATTTCACGGTTTCCTGCGTTTCTATGGGTAATCCCCATTGCGTAATATTTATTGACGATGTAAAAGATTTCGATGTTCATTTTTACGGACCCTTAATAGAAAACAACCCAATGTTTCCAAAAAGGACAAATGTAGAATTTGTTCAGGTTTTAGACGATAACAATGTGCTGGTTAGAACATGGGAAAGGGGTTCGGGAGAGACTTTAGCATGCGGGACTGGCGCTTGCGCCGTGTATTCCGTTATGAGAAAGACAAATAAAATAAGCCATGGTAGTTTAAATGTGAACCTTTACGGCGGAATACTAAAAATATCGGGTGAGCTTGCGGACGGTATTTATATGGCAGGCCCTGCGGAAGAGGTTTTTACCGGATATTTTAACTTGCCGGCCGGCAAGCGGTAACCTTCGGTATTTTAGATAAAAGTTAATTCTAATTGCATAATAAAGTAAAATAATAAAATGTCAAGATTAATTAAAATATGCATTTTTTGCGTTTTTATCATCCTGCCATTTTTTATAAAGTTAAAGCAGTCTTTTTCATATTTAAGCGGCTACAATGAAAAATATAATAAAAACGGGATTTATTTTAAAGAGGCCTATAACTTTTACAAGGGCGGCAATTATAAAAAGGCTGCGGGCATGTTCTGGCTCTACACGCTTAAGGGAAGATTATTAAGCGACTATGCCTTATACTATCAGGGTATTTGTTTTGTAAAATTAAAGGAATACCGTAAAGCAAATTATGTGCTTTTTAAATTGGCTAAGGATTATCCAAATTTTGTTTTTTATAAAAATTCTGTTTTTTATCTTGCCGTTTCGGAAAAAAAGAATGGATATTTATATTCGGCAATAGATCATTTTAAGTATATTATTAAACATTCAAAATCTCCGTCAGTAAGGCCGTACGCAATTTTTCAAGCCGCGAAAATTTATTTACGATTAAAGAATTACAGGGAGGCAAAGAGCTATTTGCTGCGGCTTTATATCCGCTATCCCTATTTCTCGCACAAGCATTACATAATTAAAAAGATAAAGAATATCCCCGGCTTTAACGGTTTATACCTGACAAATCCTCAAAAAATCGAAAGGGCGCAGGATTTGTATTATGATGCTTATTATGTAAAATCGTTAGAACTATTATCGGGCATAAACGGTCAAAAAGCCGCTTTAATAAAGATTAAAGACTTGCTTATGACAAAAAGCCCTTTATTTTTAAAAGATGTTAATAAATTATTGAAGCATGATAGCAAAAATAAGGATAGCAGCATATCATCGAGGCTTTTATATATGAAAGTCGATTACTATTATTATAATCTGCATAATCAAGATAAGGCATTAAGCTTGTTGAAACATATAATAAAAAATAACGGTTATTTAAGCGAACGGGGTTTGTCTATTTATAAGGCAATAGTCTGGAATAAGACCATGAAGGATTTAAAAAATGGAGCGGTTATAAATGCAAGAAAAGAGCTCGAGCCGCTTTTAAGCGTTACCGGAAGTTACGGCAGTGATGCAAAATACCTGTTTTGGTATGGCATTATACTGAAAAAACTCGGGATGACAAACAAAGCCTCTTTTTATTTTAATTTGGTAAAAAGCGCGTCTGTTTTTTCATATTACGGCATAATGTCGAGAATAGAATTAAAAGACCCTTTTAAACTTAACAATTATAAAAAATTAAACCTTGAAAGTGATTTACATCTTTTTAATGAGGCATTAAGACAAAATCCTGCTTTAAATATTAAGTTTAAAAGGTTTAGAGCATTTTTAAATCTTAAAATTTATTCTTTAGCAAATATAGAAGTCCAGGATATAATAAAACAGGCCGGAAAAGCAGCTAAAAATCATAAAAAGAAACTAAATAAGGCGGTTTTGATAAGTTTAGCAGGTATTATGAATCGTTTCGGCGATTACTGGCAGCTTTCAGGTTTGGCCATGGTTTTACTCTATAATGATAAACCTCTCGTTAAAAACGCCGATTTTTTGAAATTTATTTATCCGCGGCCTTATTTTTCTTATGTAAACAGGTATGCAAACCATTATGGCATTCCCATTAATTTGATTTATGCCGTTATGAGGCAGGAAAGCCTTTATAATCCTGCCTGTTATTCAAGCGCAAGCGCTATCGGACTTATGCAGATTATACCTTCCACCGGATATTATATAGCAAAAAGAGTCAAGTGCTATAATTTTAATCCACCCATGCTTTATTCTAAAAATATTAATATTCAATTCGGCTCTTATTATTTAAAAACCCTTTTAGACCAGTTTAACGACAAAAAATATCTTGCCATAGCATCTTATAATGCAGGACCTAATGCCGTTAATTACTGGAAGACTTATTCGTTTAAGGGGGATAATATGCTGTTATTCATTGAATCCATCCCTTTTAATCAAACAAGAAACTATGTTAAAAAGGTTTTGACAAATTATTACTTATATAACGCGATTTACTGATGCTTCTTCTATAATATCGAAAACAATATCGAAAACCTTCGGAGTCCAAGTGAAAGACGATTCAGCCGCAAAAAAAAAGATAGATGAATTAACGGATGCCGTAAATTACCACAACTACCGTTACTATATGCTTGAAGACCCCGTTCTGTCCGACTACGAATTCGATAAATTGGTTGAAGAATTAACGGAGCTTGAGAGAAAATATCCTCAGTATGCAAGGGAAGACTCTCCATCTAAAAGGGTCGGTGGCGCAGTCAGTGAAAAGTTTGCGCAGGTTAAACACAATATTCCTATGCTTTCATTGGACAATACCTATTCGAAAGAAGAAGTCGTAGAATTTGATAAAAAGATTAAGAGATTTTTAGATTACGATATGGACGGTAATATTGAATATGAGTGCGAGCTTAAGTTTGACGGGCTTGCAATAGAACTTATTTATCAAAACGGCATATTCATTCAAGGTTCTACAAGGGGGGACGGGGTAACGGGCGAAGATGTTACGGCGAATTTAAAGACGATAAAAACGATACCCCTTAAGCTTTTAAAAGATATAAGCTATCTTGAGGTGCGCGGCGAGATTCTAATGGATAAAGAAAACTTTAAAAGACTTAATAGGGAAAGGCTCAACGAAGGGTTGTCCCTTTTTGCAAACCCTAGAAATGCGGCATCGGGCAGCATAAGGCAGCTCGACCCTAAAATTACCGCACAAAGGAATCTTATAATGTTTGCTTACGGCATCGGGAAGTATTCAAAAGAAATAAACTTTAAAACCCAGTTTGAACTCATGAATCTTTTAAAATCTTTTGGAATCAATATAAATAAAAATATGACGGTTGCAAACGGTATCAAGGGGGCGGTGAATTTTTTTGACGAAGCCTCAAGAAAAAGGGAATCCTTTCCTTTTGAAATAGACGGCGTTGTTATAAAAGTGAACGATGTTTTTCTGCAGGAAAGGCTTGGCGAGATTTCCAAAAGCCCGAGGTGGGCAACCGCCTATAAGTTTTCGGCGAAACAGGATGTTTCGGTTATCGAAGATATCGAGGTATCGGTCGGCAGAACGGGGATATTGACTCCCGTAGCGGTTTTAAACCCCGTAAACATCGGAGGAGTTATAGTTAAAAGGGCGACGCTTCACAATCAGGATGAAATAGATAAAAAAAATATTAATATCGAGGACAGGGTTCTGGTTGAGCGTTCGGGGGATGTCATACCTGAAGTTGTCAAGGTCGTTTTGAAGGGGAAACGGAGCGGGGCTTTTAATCTTCCCGATAAATGCCCCTGCTGCGGGTCCGAGGTTGTAATAGACGGTGCGGCGCGCAGATGCATGAATGAGCTTTCCTGCCCGTGTCAGATTAAAGGCGCAATAGTTCATTTTGCCTCAAAAAGGGCAATGGACATAGAAGGGCTTGGGGAAAGAATAGTGGATAGGCTGGTTGAAACAGGGTTGATTAAAAATGTGGCGGATATTTATTATTTAAAACATGGAGATTTGAGTAAGTTAGAAGGGTTTGGAGAAAAATCCGAAGAAAATCTTTTTAATTCTATTGAAAAATCTAAAAATATATCTTATGATAGATTTATTTATGCGTTGGGTATAAGACATGTAGGCGAACATATCGCCTCTTTGCTTGTTCGTTATTTTGGCAATATAAACGGTATTAAAAGCGCAACGGTTCAGGAACTTTCATCAAAATTCGGCATAGGCGAAGAGATCGGAAGTTCGATATATAATTTTTTCAGGCTTAAGTCAAATATTGATGTTATAGAAAGGCTTTTTAAAGCAGGCGTATTGCCGTATATTAATATCGTAAAACCCAATGAATCAAATTTGATAGCGGGTAAAAGTTTTATTTTTACTGGCGCTTTAAATGATTTTACGCGGGACGAAGCCGAAAATTTGATAAAGGAACGGGGCGGGATTATCGAAAAAACCGTAAAAAAGAGTTTGGATTATGTCGTAGCCGGCGCCGAACCCGGTTCTAAATACGATAAAGCCGTGAAGCTAAAGCTTAAAATAATCGGCGAAGACGAATTTAAATCTTTACTAAAATCATAAAAATAAAGTTTACCTGCGGGGTGCAAATCATGTTAAAAGTTTTTGGCAATACAAAGGCATTATTTCTTTTTATAGTTATATTTATTTTTGGAGTTTTTTTAAATTCATCTCTGTCTTACGCATTTCTTGCCCCACGGCTTTCAAGAAATATCCCTGTCGGGAGTTTTCCTTTCGGCGTCGCTTTTTCCCCGAACGGCAGTTATGCCCTTATTACAAATGCCGATAACGATACCGTTTCGGTTGTAAGCATGGCTACAAAGGGTGTCGTTGCATCTATTAAGGTCGGGTCTCATCCCACCGGCGTAGCCATTGCCCCTTCGCTTACCTTTGCGTATGTCTGCAACACCGCTTCGGGTAATGTAAGCCTTTTAAATATGGCAACCCTTACGAAAGCGCTTAATATCAATACAGGCGGCAGTCCCGTCAATGTTGTATTTACCCCAAATTCAAGGCTTGCTTTTGTTGCAAATATTCATAATAACGAAGTCGATGTAATTAACACGAGGCAAAATGCCGTAATTAAGAGGATCGGAGTAGGGAAAAAACCTCAAGGCATTGCCATATCTCCTAACGGAAAAATTGTTTTAGTTACAAATGCGGGAGGCTCTTCAGTTTCGATTATAAATGTCTCTTCTTTGAGCGTTATCAGAAATATACGCACGGGGAAAAATCCGACATCCGTGGCTTTTTCGCCACTATCTTCTCCTGTTCGCTATTTTTATGTTGCTTCAGGCAAAGAAAATAGGATTTATGTTTACAATGCAAAAAATTTTGCCCCGGCAGGAAAATTTAAAACATTGTCCGATCCGTCATCCTTAGGTTTAACGCCTGATGGAATGATGTTATTTGTCGTAAACTATCAAAATATGGCAGTTTCGATATACAATGCCGTTCATTTTGACCATATTAAAACTATAAATTTACCTACAGGGCCGATAAATGTAGCGGTATCCCCAGACGGCAGCGTTGCCTTAGTAACCGTTACCTCGGCTTCGAGCGCCGCCTTTATAAGGATTAAAAAGACAACCGCAGCTTATGCGCAAGTTGCGCCTGCTTCCCCCGTTGTTCCCGGCGCATTGTCTCCGGCGCAGGCGGCAGCGGCAATTACACCTCCGGCCGCTCCAACTCCTGCTATTCCTGCTCCGTCTTCAAACTATATTCCTCAGCCGTTTGGAAAGGTTGCCACCGTTTATACGGGCAAAGGTCCTTCCGCCGCGGCGATAACCCCGTCAGGCAGGTATCTATATGTCGTAAATACGCAGGGTTCCACATTAAGCGTTATCGATGTCGCTAAGGACGAAGTGGTTAAAACGATAAAAGTTGGGGATTATCCGACAGCGGTTAGCATTTCTCCCGACGGACACTACTGTTTTGTCGTAAATTCAAGCTCTAATACGGTAACAATAATCTCTACGGGCAATTACTATTGATAAAGAGAAACCTTTATATCTTTTTTAAAGCAATACCATTTATTTTATATATACTTTTTACTCAAAAAAGGTTTGTAATATTCGGAAGAAGAAGAGCATTAAGCGAAAAATATCACTTAAAGTCCGCAAAATGGCTTACCGGAATTATTGCGTCTTTAGGACCCACTTTTATTAAATTGGCTCAAGTAATCTCCACAAGGGCCGATTTTTTGCCGCCCGAATACATAAATGCCCTCTCTACGCTTCAGGATGAAGTTCCCCCCGTTCCATTTGCCAGGATTAAACCTATTATCGAAAAAGATTTAGGGAAACCTATAAATGCGGTTTTTGATAAGTTCGATAAAGAACCGCTTGCCGCCGCTTCGGTAGCTCAGGTTTATAAGGCTGCCTATAACGGCAAGGATGTCATTGTCAAGGTTATCAGGCCTGATATAGAAAAAAATGTGGGAATAGATATTGTAACGCTAAGAAACGTATTAAATCTTTTGAAAATTTTTTTTCCGCAAAATAAATCCATTCAATCGATTTCGGTTGTCTTAAGGGAATTTCAAATAACGATTTACGAAGAGATGGATTTAATGCACGAAGTTAAAAATATTAAAGAGTTTAGAAAAATAGGAAAGAAACTTGACTATATAATTGTTCCCAAAACCTATTCGGAGATTAATTCAAAAAATATCCTTGTTATGGATTTTTATGAAGGTGTTAAAATTACGAATTTTGAAAAATTAAAAGATATGAGGATAGAGCCTGAAATGGTCATTAACAGGCTCATAGAGTTTTATATTTATCAGTCTTTGATTAAGGGCGTAATTCATGCAGACCCCCACCCGGGCAACATTTTAGTCAATAAAGAAGGAAAGATAATAGTGCTTGATTACGGGCTTGTTATACATATATCGGAGGATACAAAAAAAAATCTTGTTAAGGCGGTTCTTGCGGGCATTAAAATGGATTTTCCGGGGATAATAGATGCCTACTATGCTCTTGGGATTATAAATAAAGAGGTCTCCCGCCAGCTTTTGGAAAAAATGGCAGAAAAATTGTACAGGGTTTTAAGCCAAAAAGATATTTCGAACAAAAAAATACAGCAGATAATTAATGACATTATGAAAAGCTTTTACGCCTTTCCGTTCGAACTTCCGCAAAATTTGGTTTATATATTTAAAACGGCGGCGGTTTTAGAGGGGATAGGAACGGCTTTGGACCCCTCCTATAATCTTGTAAAGGACATAGTTCCCGTGGCAAAAAGGTATATAAAAGAAACCCCTCTCGGGAAAAAAATGACGCCGTTAAATATTATCAAAGAGGGGTTCAACCATGTGAAAGAGTTTATATTGGACACAAAAAGGGTTATGCATGCCGCTTACGCAGAGGATTTCAGGGTTAAGATTCATCCGAACAATATTTCTGGATTGGAAAACTTTTTGATACATATTATAAAAAGGCTGATGGCGGCGCTTATCGGCGGTTTTATCGGAATAATATCCGCTTTAATATTTATAGAGGACAAAAATATGTATTTATTAATCGGGGGATTTTTTATATCGGCATTAGTGGTGTTTGTTTCTATAAGCCTTCCCATAAAAACGACCTATGGCTATTCCACCCTCCTTGACATATTCAGGCATCGTAATAATGATTGATTAATACCTGCAATATTATATATAATTAAATATTAAATAGAAAAATTTACGAAATAAATAATATAAGAAAATAAGAAATAAAATGAATAAGGAGATAAAAAATATTTCCGTAGCCGTGCTTGCAGGCGGTCTTGGAACAAGGATGAAATCCGAGGAGCCAAAGGCTCTTTCGGCTTTATTGGAAAACCCGTTGATATTTTATACGGTAGAGGCGCTTATAAATACGAGAAGGGCTTTTAATATTTACAGAGGATATAAGCACAGGGTTATAATAGGTAAAATCGGCATTGTAATAGGACACAAGGGTGAATCCGTCAAAAATTATATTTTAAAAGAAAAGAGGTTTAAAGTAAAGGGCGTACTTTTTGATTTTGCCGAGCAGGAGAAGTATCTTGGGACCGGCGATGCGGCTTTAAAGGCTTTAGATATGTTTACGCCTGCGGACGATGAATCCAGCCTGTTAATCCTCCCCTGCGATATGCCGTTAATCGAAGCAAAAACCTTTGAAGATTTAATCAAGTTTCATTTAGACAACGAAAATGATTTGACCGTTCTTTCGGTAAAAGCGGAAAACCCTTATTCCTACGGAAGAATTTTAAAAGATAAAAATGGACATGTTAAAGAAATAGTAGAAGAAAACGAACTTGCAAATTACCCTAAAAATATCGGAGAAATTAAAGAGATTAATTCTGGTGTTTATGTAGTTAAATTGAACCATCTTAAAAGATTGATAAAGAAAATTAAGCCCGATAATCTTAAGAAGGAATATTATTTTACCGATATTGTAAATATTTTCTTTAAAAACGGTTTAAAAACCATGTGCTATACCTCTTTTCACAGGGATGAGTTTATCGGGGTCAACTCTAAGTCAGATTTGCTTGACGCTCAAAAGGCGCTCCAAAAAAGAGTTCTTCGAAGGTTAATGGAAAACGGGGCAAATTTTATATCGGACGACAATGTTTATATAGGTTATAATGTAGAAATAGGTAAAAACACAACGATTTATCCAAATGTTTTTATATCCGGAAATACTCATATATTGAACGATGTAATCGTGGAAAACGGCTGTGTCATAAAGGAATCTTTTATTGCGGGTAAAACGGCAATAAAAAGCTATAGCATTCTGGAAGAAGCCTTCGTTATGGATGGCGCCAGGATTGGTCCTTTTGCGCGCCTGAGGCCCGGTTCTTTAATTCTTGAGGGCGGCAAAATAGGAAACTTTGTTGAGGTTAAGAAGTCTATAATAGGCAAAAATACAAAGGCGGCTCATCTCAGTTATATAGGCGATGCGCTAATAGGCGATGGCGTGAACATAGGCGCTGGTGTTATAACCTGCAATTACGACGGGGTAAAAAAATATAAAACAATTATAGAAGACGGCTGTTTTATAGGTTCGGATTCGCAATTGGTAGCCCCTGTTAAAATAGGAAAAAATTCTTATGTCGGTTCGGGAACTACGATTACTAAGGATGTTCCTGAAGGGTCTCTGGCAATAGCGAGAATGCCGCAGCGGAATATAGCCGGGTGGGCGGCAAAAAAAATGAAACAAAAGAAGACAAAAAAACAAAAACAGGATGGGGCATAAAATGTGCGGTATAATGGGTTTTTCCGGCAATCTTAAAAACGAAAGCTCGGTAGGCGTGGTATTGAACGGACTTAAAAGCCTCGAATACCGGGGTTATGATTCGTCGGGTATTGCATACTACGATAATGATGACAGGTTAATAAAATATATAAAGAAATCAGGAAAGTTAATAAATCTTTCAAACGAATTTAGTTGCGTTGCTCCTTTAAATTCCGATGTTGCCATCGGACACATAAGATGGGCTACCCATGGAAGGCCGACGGATGAAAATGCCCATCCCCATATCGATTGCAGCGGTAATATCGCAATAGTTCATAACGGAATAATAGAAAATTATGCGGCTTTAAAAAATAAGCTTATAAAAAAGGGGCACAGGTTTATCACTGAAACCGATTCGGAGGTTATAGCCCATTTAATAGAAGATTATATTAACGCAGGCAGATCATTTTATGAAGCGGTAAGACTAACATCTGCCGAACTTTTGGGGGCTTTTGCGATACTGGCGCTGGACGGAGCTTCCAGGAGCATTGCCGCGGTTAAGTTCGGTCCGCCCCTTGTTTTGGCGCAAAAGGGCAATAATCTTTATGTGGCAAGCGATATTTCGCCGCTGATAGAATACACGAACGATGTTATATACCTTAAAAACTCCGAAATAGCACATTTCCACGATGGTAATTTAGATATAACTACATTTAAAGGAAAAAAAGTTAACAAAACGATTACAAAAATAGACTGGGATGCCTCAAGGGCGGCAAAATCAGGTTTTGCCCACTTTATGCAAAAAGAGATATTCGAGCAGCCTGCCCGCATTTTAGACGCCTTTTCCTCGCGGGTAATGCTCAAGGAAGGAATTAAAGATAATGTTATAAATCTAAATAAAATTAAAATAAAAAAGGCTAAAAAGGGATTTATCGAAAATGCCAAAAATAGTTTTAATGATGTATTAGCAGGTCTTGATATTTCGCTCGAAGGGTTAAAACTTACTAAAAACGATATCGTAAATTCACCCAAGATTGTTTTTATAGCCTGCGGGTCGTCATATTATGCAAGCCTTGCCATTAAATATATGATGGAAACGATTTGCGGTTTGCCTGTTATCGTGGAGTATGGTTCCGAGTTTAGATACGAAAATTTTCCTATTTCTCAAAACGATATTTTTGTGGGCATATCCCAATCTGGTGAAACGGCAGACACCAACAGCGCTTTAGAGGTTGCAAAAGCCAAGCGGGCCAAGATATTATCTATTACCAATGTTCCCGGTTCTCAAATAACAGGTTTGTCAAATAAAGGGGTTATTTATACTCATGCGGGACCGGAGATCGGCGTTGCCTCGACAAAGGCATTCACGACGCAGCTTCTTTGCGGATTGCTTCTTGCATTATATGTGGGAGAAAAGTCTGGTTTAATGCCAAAGTATCAATGGCTTAATTCCCAAAATATTTTTAAAAATTTAGTAGAACTTCCAAAAAAAATGGAAAAGATTTTATTTATGGATGAAACCTTAGAAGATATTGCAAAGAAGTATTATAAAAGCAGCAATTTTTTATATATGGGCAGAGGCATATTGTATCCCGTTGCGCTTGAAGGGGCGTTAAAATTAAAGGAAATATCCTATATCCATGCCGAGGGGTATCCGGCGGGTGAGATGAAACACGGGCCTATTGCGCTGGTCGATGAAAATATGCCTGTTTTGTTCCTTTTGTCAAATAATATGCTTGCGCCAAAAACAATATCCAATATCGAAGAGATAAAGGCAAGGGGCGGCAAGGTTATTGCCGTTGCGGATTACGAACCCGAAATAGACGGTTTATCGGATTTAATAAGAATACCAGAAACACTGGAGGTCTTAAGCCCGGTGCTTTACACCGTTCCGCTTCAACTGTTTGCTTACCATATTGCCGCGCTTAAGGGAACGGATATCGACCAGCCGAGAAATTTAGCTAAAAGCGTGACGGTAGAATAAGAAAATGGGAAATAAATTAAACAAATTGAAAATCAGCGGAACTCAACCTGCCGAAAAAAATCAGCAAAGTTCATATTTAAACGGTTTAAATGAAGAACAGCTCAGGGCGGTGCTGCATGAAGACGGACCCCTTTTGATTTTGGCAGGCGCAGGTTCGGGAAAAACGAGGGTTATAACCTTAAGGGCGCTCCACTTGATAAAAACGGGAAGAGCTAAACCGTATAACATTTTAGGCGTAACCTTTACGAATAAGGCTGCTAAGGAAATGAGGGAGAGGATTGCACGGGCGCTGGAGAAGGATAGCATTAATGATCTTCCCGAATTTTCCACATTTCATTCATTTTGCCTTAAATTGCTAAGAAGACATGCCGATATAATTGGATACGGGAAGTCTTTCGTAGTATTTGACGATGACGATAGCGGAAAAATACTTTCCAAGATAGTCAAGTCGCTTAATATTAGCGAAAAGATATTCACCCCTTCTAAAGTAAAGTATTTTATAGAGAGAAATAAAAATTCTTATATAGGTTACGAAGAAGCCCACCTTAATGTGAAGCCATGGGAGAAAAACTATGCGATTATTTATGAGGCATATTCTAAAAAACTAAAAGAAAATAATGCAATGGATTTTGGGGATTTAATATTTAATGCAGTGAAGCTGTTCGAAAAAAATCCCGAAATTTTGGAACGCTATTCTAAAATTTACAGATACATCATGGTCGATGAGTTTCAAGATACCAATTTTATTCAAGATAAACTTATCAAGCTTTTATCCAAAAAATATAAAAATATCTGCGTTGTAGGCGATGATGACCAGTCCATATACAGTTTTAGAGGGGCGAATATCGATAACATATTAAGGTTTGAGGAAGCGTTTCCGAACACCTGTGTTATCAAATTAGAAAGGAACTACCGTTCGACTAAAAACATTCTCAATGCCGCTTCCAGTTTAGTGAGAACCAATAAATTAAGGAAAGACAAAACGCTTAAAACAGACAAATCGGGCGGCGGACTTATAACCGTTTACAGGGCAAATAGCGATTTGTCGGAGGCTTATTTTGTGGCGCGCGAGATAAGAAGGCTGGTGAGGGAAGACGGCTATTCCAATAAAGATATAGCCGTTTTATATAGGGCTAACTCTCAGTCGAGAATTATAGAAGACAGGTTGATAAAGGAAAGCGTCAGGTATCAAATTTATGGCGGTTTAAAATTTTACCAGAGAAAAGAAATAAAGGATATTCTCTCCTTTTTAAGGTTTGCGGTAAACCCTAAAGACTTAGTGGGCTTCGAAAGAAGCGTTCAGTGCGTGCCAATCGGGATTGGCGAAAAAACTATAAAAACTATGGAAGATATTGCCGAAAAAAACGGCATGGATATTTTAACGGCTTTTAAATCAGGTTTGCTTGGCGAGGTCAAAGGTTTAAAAAATACCCTGACGGACAAAAGCGGTTTTGATTTTAACCCCCTCTCTCAATCCCCCCCTGAAAACAGGGAAGGAAGTAGGGGGGGTGCGGGTCTGGCGAACTATTTTGATTTAATTTTAAAGTTAAGGCATTTAATTGAAAGCAACAATGAAACCGATGAAAAAATAGACTACCCGAGTCAAAATAAAAATCAAAAAGAAGGCGAAAATAAATTGGAAGCCGCCCTTAATTTAATTTATAAGGCTTCAGGCTATGAATCCATGCTCAGAGGGGAGACTTCAGAGATAAATGACCCGAAGGGCAGCGTAAGCCCAATGGATCAAAATAGAATAGAAAACATAGAAGAATTAATAAACGCTTCACAGGAATTTGAAAATATTATAGAATTTTTAGACCAGAGCTCGATTGACGAGAACAGAGGAAATACGGGAATTGAAAATCAGCGAAGCTCAATTGATACCGATATAGCGAAGGTTTCTCTTATGACGCTCCATAGCGCAAAAGGGCTTGAGTTTCCGGTTGTTTTTTTGGTCGGACTGGAAGAACAGCTTTTTCCGCATATAAGGTCGTTGGGGGATGAATCGTCGTTGGAGGAAGAAAGAAGGCTTTGCTATGTCGGCATAACAAGGGCGAAGGAAAAACTTTATATTACATGGTCTAAGAAAAGGAGAATGGCAAAAGAATATAAATATAATTTACCGTCAAGGTTTTTAAAAGAAATACCTGAAAACTTAATCGAAGAAATAGTCGATAGTTATGAATACTATTAGGCGTGGAGGGGTAAATTTATTATGAGCGATACCGGAAACATTATAGACATAAATCATGTTGTGAAACTTGCAAAGTTAAATTTAAACGAAAGCGATTCCGAACACTTTTCGAAGGAGCTGAATAAGATATTGGAATACATTGATATGCTTAAAGAAGCCGATGTTTCAGAGGTAAACGCCATATCAGGCGAACTGGATTATGATAACTTAGTCAGCGGGGTTGCTCTGAAGACAAATTTTTATAAGGATTGCAGACTTGACGAATGCGTCCCGGACGACAGTTTTAGTTTTAATATCGTCAAAAATGACGCTCCAAACTTTGAGGCAAGCGGGGAGACTTCGGAATACGGCTTTTTTGTCGTTCCACAGGTTATAGAATAACGATCGGCAATTTTAATAACGGACTGCATCTCAAAATTGACGAAGTGCGAGAGCGAAGCGATAATCCAGAAAATGATGACGGTTCGCATTTACAACACCGTATAATTTATAATTTTTATAAAAAGGGGAATTCAATAAATGGATTTATCTAATCTAACGATTCATCAGATTAACGACCTCTTGAAATACCGTGAGGTGAAGAGCGCAGATATTACAAATTCTTACATAGAAAGAATTAAAAAAATAGACCCTGTTATTTCCGCTTATCTCTATAACGATTTTGAAGAGGCTTTATCTAATGCCGAATATGCCGATAAAATAATTCAAAAAAATAAAGATTTCCCTTACCTCACTGGTATTCCGCTTTCTATAAAGGATATTTTTTTGATAAAAGGTAAAAAAACTACCTGCGCTTCAAAGATACTTGATAATTTTATAAGCCCGTACGATGCAACCGTTATAAAAAGATTAAAGAAAAATAATTATGTATTTATCGGAAAAACTAATATGGATGAATTTGCTATGGGGTCTTCTACGGAAAATTCGGCATATAAAATAACTAAAAATCCCTTCGATTTAAACAGGGTGCCGGGCGGCTCAAGCGGCGGTTCCGCCGCCAGTGTCAGCGCCGATTTGTGTGCCGGGTCTTTCGGGACGGATACGGGGGGCTCCGTTAGGCAGCCTGCAAGCCTTTGCGGCGTTGTCGGGTTAAAACCGACTTACGGGTTAATATCCAGATACGGTATTATCGCTTTCAGTTCGTCGCTTGATCAGGCGGGGGTTATTGCTAATGATGTCCTTGATGCCGCAATAATGCTTAAAGCGGTTGCAGGATTTGACGAAAAAGACCAAACCACAAGAAAACTAGAGATTAAAGATTATCCCGAAATAGTAAAAAGAGCGGATAAATCTATCATAAAAGGCTTAAGAGTGGGTATCCCCGTTGAGTTTTTCTCCGAAGGACTGGACCCAAAAATCCATTCAAAGATAATGGAAATAAAGGATTTATTAAAAGACCTCGGTGCAAATATCGTTAATATAACGCTGCCCGACACAAAATATTCGGTTGCAGCGTATTATGTAATAGCCACAAGCGAGGCAAGTTCCAACCTCGAAAGGTATGACGGCATTCGTTTTGGCGGCAGATTCAATGAAGGCAAAGGTATTCAAAGCCTTGACGAGCTTTATAGAAAATCAAGAGAATTCGGGTTTGGAAAAGAGGTTAAAAGACGGATAATATTGGGAACTTTTGCCTTATCCGCAGGCTATTATGACGCCTATTATAAAAAGGCGTCATTGGTTAGAAAACTAATAATTAAAAACTACAAAGACTCTTTTAATAATGTGGATATCATACTCGGCCCGACATCCCCGACGCCCGCATTTTTAATAGGGGAAAAAATGAGCGATCCGTTAAGCATGTATTTATCGGATATTTACACAATATCCATTAATCTTGCTTATTTGCCGGCGTTAAGTCTGCCTGTCGGCGTTACGGATAACCCGACAAAAAAAGGAGGCGTTCTTCCCATAGGCTTGCAGCTTATCTCGCCATGGACCACGGAAGCAAGGCTCCTTTCGGTTGCAAAGGTTATAGAGGATGAGGTTAAGTTTAGAGATAAATATACCCCTGTAATGTAATATGAATACGGTATGATTTATGCTTATCGAGGTAAAAATATGAGTAACAATAATTACAATGATTTGCAGGATGCCCTGCATTCTTTTGAAGCGGTAATCGGGCTTGAGGTTCATTCCCAGCTTCTTACGAAAACCAAGATGTTTTGCTCCTGCCAGAATATTTTTGGAAAAGAACCTAATTCTATGGTATGTCCTGTTTGCCTCGGGCTTCCGGGCGCCCTTCCGGTAATCAACCTTGAGAGTGTCAGGCTTGCCGTAAAGGCGGCTCTGGCTTTAAATATCGGCATAAATAAAAAAAGCCTTTTTGCAAGAAAGAACTATTTTTATCCCGATTTACCAAAGGGGTATCAAATATCCCAGTATTTAGACCCCGTATCGTCAAACGGCTATTTAACCATCAAAACGGACGGGACGGTGGAAAAAAGAATCAGGATAAACAGGCTGCATATCGAAGAGGATGCAGGAAAGCTGATTCATATCGGGAATGAATCTTATGTCGATTTAAACAGGGCAGGAACGCCGCTTGTAGAAATAGTCTCGGAACCAGATATAAGTTCGGCTAAGGAGGCCGTTAGTTACTTAAAGGAGTTAAGGGATATACTTGTTTACCTCGGTGTTTCCGACGGCAATATGGAGGAAGGCAGTTTTAGATGCGACGCGAATGTTTCGGTCAGAAAAAAAGGCGACGCTAAACTGGGAACCAGAGCCGAAGTTAAAAACGTCAATTCGTTTAAGTTTGTGGAAAAGGCGATAGATTATGAAATAGGCAGGCAGATCGATGTTATTTTAAGCGGAGGAAATGTAATTCAAGAAACAAGGCTTTATGACTCGAAGGAAAATGTTACAAGGTCTATGCGCGGCAAAGAAGAAGCACACGATTACAGGTATTTCGAAGAGCCTGATTTACCGCCGTTAATTTTAGACGAAGAATTTATAGCGGAGATTAAAAATTCGATTACGGAACTGCCGCGGGCAAAAAGAGACCGATATATCAAAGAATATAATTTAACCGAATACGATGCCGAAGTATTAACTCAGGACAGGGAAATCGCATATTATTTTGAAGACTTAATAAAGGCGAGCAAAGGCAGGGTGGAGATTAAAAAAATCGCCAACTGGGTTATAAACGACCTGCTGTTCGAATTAAAAACGGTGAGGTTAGACCTCTCTGCAGATAATTTAGCATTTAAGTTAAATTCGCGGGGGGGCATGATTCCGGTTAAAAGCGAAGATTTTCTTGAGCTTATACTCGAAGTTGAATCTGGAAATATAAATAAAAATACAGGAAAGATGGTATTGGACGAGATGCTCTTGACGGGTAAAAAAGCGGCCGATATTATAAAAGAAAAAAATTTAGTTCAGGTTTCGGACGAAAAGGGCATAGAGGATATAATAAAACAGGTATTCGAAGAAAATCAAAAAGAATTGGAAGATTTAATCGGCGGGAAAGACAAGCTATTTGGTTTTTTTGTCGGAGAAGCGATGAAAAAAACAAAAGGCAAGGCTAATCCGAAGAAAGTGAACGAAATATTGAAGAAGCGGATAGAAGAGAAAAAGAACGGTTAAAAAAAGTATTAATAATAAAAAGGGGGACGGATTAGATGGCTTTTTATACTTTAAGGCTTAGAAACGACGATGTCGTAGAGATGATTGACCAGAGAAAACTTCCTTTGGAGATTTCCTATGTCGAGTTGAAAAACTACGGAGATGTGTATGATGCCATAAAAGGTATGATTGTCAGGGGGGCGCCGGCTATCGGTGTGGCAGCAGCTTTTGGCTTATACTTGGCGGCCAAATCTTTATCGGAATCCGCAACCCGATATGAAGCATTTAAAGACAAGTTCTTTAAGATTTGCGATTTTATGTTTTCGGCAAGGCCTACGGCGGTTAATTTAGGATGGGCGATAGAAAGGATAAAATCGCTCGTTATAAAAGACAAAGGCAAAACCGTAACCTCCATAGTACAAGACATAAAAGCAGAGTCATTAAAGATATACGATGAGGATATAGAAATAAACAAAAATATGGGACATTACGGAGCGGAGCTTTTAAAAGACGGCTATACGGTGCTGACCCACTGCAATGCCGGCGCATTGGCAACCGCAGGTTACGGGACGGCGCTGGGAGTTATAAGGGCAGCCGTTGAAAACAATAAAAAAATATCGGTAATTTCCGACGAAACAAGGCCGTTTCTTCAGGGCGCAAGGCTTACGGCCTGGGAGCTTATGGAGGATAATATTCCCGTAACATTGATTGCGGATAATTCCGCAGGATTATTAATGAGAAAAGGAAAGATAAATGCCGTCATAGTCGGCGCGGATAGAATTGCCTCGAACGGCGATGTTGCCAATAAAATCGGGACATATCAGGTTGCGGTTCTGGCGCATGAAAATAATATTCCGTTCTATGTCGCCGCCCCTCTTTCTACTATAGATTTAACGCTAGAATCCGGCGATGAAATTCCCATAGAAGAAAGGGGCATAGATGAAGTTGTTAATGTGTTCGGGACAAGAATTGCCCCAAACGGCGTTAAGGCTTTGAATTACGCATTCGATATAACGCCGAATAAATATGTTAAAGCAATAATAACTGAAAAGGGAGTTTTATATCCCCCGTATAAAAAATCTATTGCGGAAGCCTTCGGTAAATGATATTATCGTATAACTTATATAAAGTAAAACACTTTTTTATTTTGATTTAGTTAATCATTAAAATTTGAAAATTTTAAAAAAGAGAGAAAAAAAATGAGTAAAGGTAAAGAAAAAATCAGCCCTTTTGCAGGGTCTAAATTTTGGATGGATGGAGAGTTTGTAGGTTATGAAGACGCAAAAGTTTCGGTGAACAGCCACTCTTTACATTACGGCTTGGGGGCTTTCGAGGGCATCAGGTGTTATGAAACAAAATCAGGCAAGCCGGCGATTTTCAGGCTCGATGAACATATCGACAGAATTTATAATTCCTGCCATATACTTCAAATACCTATTCCATACGAAAAAAAAGAGATTAAAAGCGCAATAATGAAAGTAGTCAAATTAAATAAATTCAAAGAATGTTATATAAGGCCTATCGTTTTTATCGGCGATAGGGACGGATTAGGAATTTTTATAAAGAATTACGATACAAGGGTGGCGATATCCGCATGGTACTGGGGGGCGTATCTGGGGGAGGAAGCCCTTAAAACCGGAATTAGAGCAAAGGTATCGTCTTACGCAAGGTTCCATGTCAACACATTTATGGGAATGTCAAAATCGACGGGGCAGTACATTAATTCTATACTTGCAAAAAAAGAGGTTGTGAGCGCCGGTTACGATGAGGCAATTATGCTCGATACCTCCGGCTTTGTTTGCGAGGCAAGCGGCGAAAATATCTTTGTTTATTCGGGCGGTTATATAAAAACTCCGCCGTTATCATCCGTTCTTCCAGGTATCACAAGAAGCAGCGTTATAGAGGTTATGGAAAACGAAATGGGTTTAAAGGTTAAAGAAGAAAGGGTTACGAGAGACGAGCTTTATATTGCGGACGAGGTTTTTTTAACCGGTACCGCAGCCGAAGTTACCCCCGTTAGGGAAATAGATGATCGAAAGATAGGTATAGGAAAGGCGGGCAGAATTGCTCTCGGACTTCAGGGAAAGTTTTTTAACATAGTCAAAGGCGGAGACAAGAAGTATGAAAAGTGGCTGACATATCTATAATAGATAGGATAGCCGTTTCATTTTTCATCATTTTAAGAAAACCTGCGGGAGCCAAATTCGGTTTAAAAATAGTAATTATTTTTGTTAAGAAAAATTTGAAACAGTTCTATAAGCATCGGTACGGAATCAGCGATTATATTGACATGCCCCCCAGGCTTATGTTTCCATTCGACGCTCACCTCTTTTACTTTAATATTATTCAGCAAAGCGATATAAAGTATTTCTACATCGAACGAAAACCCCTTTATCGCCGATTTTGAAAATATCTTTTTAGCCGTCTCCAATCTAAAAGCTTTAAATCCGCATTGCGAATCGTAAAAATTAATACCTAAGAGTTTTGACTTTACAAAACTAAATGTTTTTCCGACAAAATTCCTGAAGGGCGGCTGGATTATGACCGAACCGTCAGGTAAATAACGGGAACCTATTATAACATCCAGATCCTTCTCTTTTTTAAAAATATTAATAAATTTGGTAATTTCACTCACATCTGTCGATAAATCCGCATCCATAAAAAATACATATTCATAATTGGCAGACAGGATGCCTTCTTTGACAGCCGTCCCTTTTCCCGACTTCGTAATGGTGATAATCCGTAAATCGGATGCGAGCATATCTTTTAATACATTGACGGTTCTATCCGTGCTTCCGTCATCAACCGCTATTATCTCGTATATGTATTTTTTTGATTTTAAATATGACCTGAGCCCGGAAATCGTTTGTTTAATTCTTCTTTCCTCGTTGTAAGCGGGAAGAATGACGGAGACGGAGGTTTTGGCAGTTTTATAATCGGTATCTGGGGTATTTTCGGACATTTAGATTTAAGTAAACTCCTTGCTTAATTAATCCGCATTTGTTAAATTTATTATTTTTTATACATGATAAATATATTATAATGTTTTAGCCGAATATACAATTCATTTGTTTAAAAATTTTAAAGAATAATATAAAATAATAATAATACATGATACAAAATCCAAAATTTATAATCCTTTTATACCATAAAATAGGGAAATATCCGCAAAATGCAAAATTCCCAGGTCTTTATGTTGCCGAAGAGGATTTTGACAGGCAGATAAAATATTTAAAAAATTCCGGCTATACCTTTTTAACTCTGTCGGAATTAAAAGCCGTATATGATTATTATTTTGGCAATACAGATTTACTTAATAAGCCAAGTTCAACCAAGGGTTTGCAGAATTTAATAAACGGAAAGGGTAAATATGCGGCTATAACCTTCGACGACGGTTCTAAATCGGTTTATTCGAACGGTCTTAAAGTGATGGCCGCGAACGGCGTAAAGGGTGTGGTTTTTATGGTTTCAGGGCTTATAGGCGGGCTTAACGATTGGGACATAAAAAACGGCGAAAACAGAGATGAAATGCTGGCTGCAGATGAACTTAAAGAGATGATAAATTACGGCATCGAGATAGGCGCCCATACTAAAACACACCCGCACCTTACCAAAATTTCGCCGGATAAAGCTTTTAATGAAATTGCCGCGTCCAAAAAAGACCTTGAGAATTTATTGGATATTGATATAAATTTTTTTGCTTATCCGTACGGAGATTTTAACGAAGAAGTTGCGGCGCTTGTTAAAAAGGCGGGTTTTTTCGGCGCTTGTATAACAAAAACAGGCATCGTAAAAAAAAGGGCGGATTTTTTTGCATTAAAAAGAATTGCAATAAGACATAATACCGATTTTTTTAAATTTAAAAGAAAGATATTTAAAGTGAAGCTGCTTTATTAACGGGACAGGTGTGCCGGCAAATGACAGATAATAAAAAAGTAGAGAATATTTTAATTATAAAATTAAGTTCCATAGGTGACTGCCTTCTTGCGACTCCCGCAATAGAATCGATAAGGAAGGGTTATCAGGACAGCTTTATTACCTGGCTTATAGAGGACAAATCTAAGGACATCGCTTTGCTAAATCCTAATGTGGACGAAGTTATCGTTATAGATAAAAAAAATTTCAAAATCCCGGACTATTTATCTTTAATTAAAAGATTGAGAAGCCGCCGTTATGATTTGTCCATCGATTTGCAGGGAGTGGACAGAACATCCGTTTTTGCCTTTTTAAGCGGGGCTAAAATAAGATATGTGGAAGAATATGCCAATTTAGGTTTTTTGAACAATAAAAAGATAATTAGAAAAGGGAGGCCGCTTGAGCATGCCGTCAATTTTTATCAGTTTCTGGCCGAAAACTGTGGCGGAAAAAAAATACAGGATGTAAGCCTTACGCTTATCACGAGCGATGAGGATAAAAAGTTTGCCGATGATTTTTTAAAAAAGAATTTTGGAAACTCTGATAATATATTCGTGGGAATAAATCCGACAGGGGCATGGAAAACGAAAAGGTGGCCGATTAAATACTTTATAGAACTCTCTAAAAGGCTTATCTTTTCCCTTAATGCAAACATCGTGATTTTCGGCGGAAAAGGCGATGAATATTTTGCGCAGGAGATTCTAAAAGAGGTTGACAGCGATAAAATCAAAAGTGCTATTTCTAAAACCTCGCTAAAACAGGCAAAGGAGCTTCTTGGGAAAATGGATTATTTTATAACCCCCGATAGCGGTTTAATGCATATAGCCTCAAGTACCCCCGGCCCCAAAACAATTGCGCTGTTTGGTTCAACCGATCCAAATCTTACAGGTCCAGTTGGAAAGAATAATGTAATTTTAAGGGATAACCTTTACTGTATCCCTTGTTTTAAAAAGGAGTGCCCCCTTAATAAGATTGAAAACAAAAATTTGCAGGGATGCGTTTTATGCATGAAAAGAATTACTCCCGATAAGGTTTTTAATGAAATAAGCAAAGATATAAAAGCGCAAAAGCAATACACTTAATTATTAACCCAGGCGTAGATAAATTTATTATAATTAATGTTTAAAATTATAAGGACGGAAGAAGAATTTAATGCAATCAAAGCCGATTGGGATAGGTTTACCGACAACAATTCGGGCTCCAATGTGTTTTTATCCCATGATTGGATAGCTTCGTGGATTAAATATTTTTTAAAGGGGAAAAAGGGCAGGGAGCTTTTCATTATAGCGGAGTATGATGATAACGAAGGTACGATAAAATCTATTGCGCCGTTTTATATCGATGTTTTTTTCCTTGTTTTTAAATGTTTAAGGTTTATAAGCGATGACTATTCCGATTATCTGGAAATAGCGGCCGATAATACAGGTACTATCTTCAATATGCTGGATGAAATTAATTCTTATTTAAATCTGAAGCGCAGGGGATATAAAGAAATAAATAAAAAAGAAAAAAATGGGTTTAGAGCAGATATAATATATTTAAAACAGGTTTCCGAGGAACAAAGCGGTAAAATATTAAAATATGGAAAAGATAAACTTCATTTAACGAGTAAGTCCAGCGGGGATTGCTATTATGCCCTTCTGCCTCATACCGTAGAAAAATATCTTGAGGGGTTTAATTCAAAGCAAAGGTATAATATACTAAAAAGGGTTAAGACGGCAGAAAAAAAAGGCGTTCAATATATTTCCATAAGTATTAAAAATAGCGATGGCAATAATATTGATTATTATCTTGAGGAATTTTTTAAATTACACCAAAAAAGATGGAATAAGAAGGGTAAACGGGGGGTTTTTCATAATAATAAAATAAACACATTTTTTAAGAGCCTCTTTACCGCTTTATACAATAGTGGAATTCTTAACCTGTCTTTTTTAAAGTATAATGACAGATTAATAGCCGCTTCCGCCTGTTTCGACATTAAAGATAAAAGGCAGGTTTATTTACCTGGCTTCGATCCTGAATATTCTTTTTTACAGCCAGGGATAGTGCTCACATATTATAATATAAGAGAGGCTGTTTCATTAAACTGCAAAGAGTTCGATTTTTTAAAAGGGTCTGAAGATTATAAAAGGCGCTTTCTTGCGGTAAAAAGGGCAAACTATAAGATTTATATTTATAAAACTAAGATTATTTATCCGATATTTAAATTAAATTTATTCTTAAAAAACGAGTTTTTTCCAAAAATAAAAAATATTTTTATTTATAAATATGAATAATAAAAAATACAATAATAATAGAAATTTTTTGATATTCGGTCATAATTACATCGGCGATACATTAATGTTGACCCCGGCTATCAGAGCCTTGAAGTCTAAATTTCCGGAGAGCAAAATTATTGTCGTAGTGTCCAAGAGCGCGTCCCCTGTTCTAAAAAGAAATCCCGATGTATGGAAAGTGGTCGAGATGGAAAAAGTAAAGGGGATGCGGGGCATATTCGGCGTGTCAAATTTATTTCTAAAATTAAGAAATATAGAATTAGAAGAATTAGGCAAAGAAAAATTTTATGCCTGCATTAATTTTTTAACATCCTTTAAGTTTGCCGTTATTGGATTTTTACTTTCAAAAAAACAAATCGGTCAAAATAAAGCATTAAATAATTTTTTTTTTCATGATAAAATTGAATTCGGCGAAAGTTTACATAACATAGATAAGTCGCTTAAATTTATCGAACCGTTTTATATAAAACAAAAATATCAGGATAGAAATTGTGCTTACGAGGTTTATGAAGAAGATATCAAAAATGCAAGAAATATTTTAAAAAATTCATTTACGGGTTATGATGAAAATGATAAAGTAGTTTTGTTTTCCCCTGGTTCTACAAGGAAGTCGAAAGAGGCAAACCCTGAAACTTTATCTCTTTTTGCGGATTATTTAAATGGAAAAGGGTACCGTATAATTATAACAGGCTCTCAAAGAGATAGGGAACTGTCCCAAAAAATACTAAATAAAATCGCCAATAAGCATCTTAGCGCCGACATAACAGGTTTAACCGATATTTACATGCTTGGCGGATTAATCAAGCTTTCTTGCCTTGTCGTAAGCGTTGACAACGGGACTATGCACTTAGCCTCAGCCATAAAAACCAATCTTATAGCCCTTTTCGGCTCTACCGACCCTGCCGTCTGCGGTCCTGTTTCGGGGAACAGCTATATAATAGACAAAAAAGCGGAATGTTATCACTGCTTTTACAAGGATTGTCCAAAGAAAAGTTTTAATAAAAACTATTTTCCGGATTGCATGGGGTTTATAGTATTAGACGATTTAATAGAAGGGGCAAAAAGGCTGTTAAAATGAAAATTTCGGGATTTACTTTTATCAGAAACGGGGTTTTAATGGAATATCCGTTTATAGAGTCTATTAAATCGGCTCTTCCATTGTGCGACGAATTTGTGGTTGTCGTCTGCGAAGGTTCGGATAGCACAAAGGATGAGCTGGAAAAGTTAAGAAGTAAAAATCCGAAAATCAGGCTTATAGACGAGGGTTGGAATGTTGCAAAAAAAAGCGGGTCTATTTTATCGGAAAAGACCAATATAGCGATAAAAAATATCACGGGAGATTACGGTTTATATGTCCAGTGCGACGAAGGCTTACACGAAAAGGATTATGAAAAAATAATCGGAGTACTGGAAGACAATTTAAATAATAAGGAGATAAAGGGGTTTGTATTTGATTATATACATTTCTTCGGCGGTTATTTTTCATATGCAAAGAAGACCGAAAAAAGGTTTTTTTATGATAAAGAGGTCCGCATTATAAGAAACGACGGTACGGTATTTTCTTGGGGCGACGCAATGGGGTTTAAAGATATCAACGGTTTAAAAATCAATTTGGAAAATAAAAACGCCGCACCGCTTAATGCAACGATGTATCATTACGGCAGGGCAAAAAATCCAGTCGGCATGTATAAAAAGGATAAAGAAATGGAAAGGCTTTATAACCATAAAATAATAAATATTTTAAAACACTGGGTTTCCAATTATGACCCGCGCGTCGATAAGTATATTTATTCCGATTTTAGCTGGCTTGAAAGAGTTGACAGGAATAATTTGGAATTTCATCCCGCCCCTTTCAGAGAACTGGCCTTCCTGCAGGACTGGGATGTTGACGATTTTAAAGTATTTATGAAAGAAAAAAAGGGTGTAAAGCAGTTTTTTCGCATGATAATATATAGAATCGTTAAAGATACGATAAATGAAACTTCTAACGCAATTAAAAAGGTAAAGGCTTTTTTAGGAATAAATAATAAAATAAAGTAAAGCAGGGAAAATTAGAATAAAAATAAAATAAAAAATGAGAATTCTGGAATTTATAACTCCTTCAAATATAGGAGGCGCGGAAAATTATTTAGTGAACCTTTCCAAAAAACTTAAAGAAAAAGGGCATGAGGTATATATTTTATCTTCTAATCCTCAAAACAGGAAAAATCCCGATTTATCCGTTGCGGAATTTTTAAGCAAAAGCGGGTTGCCGTTTAAGCTGATGAACATCAGTTTTAAGTACAGCCCTCTTGCAATTCTTAAGGTTTTATATTTTTCAAAAAAAAATAATATCGAGATAATTCATACCCATCTTTCTAAGGCAAATGTGATTGGCGCCGCTGTCTCGAAGATTTTGGGAATCAGGTCCGTGGCAACGGCTCACGGGCTTAATAAAAAATCTCAGTATAAATATACAGGCAGTATAATATGCGTATCAAACGCCGTTAAAGAAAACCTCTTATCGCAGGGCGTAAACGAAAAAATACTTCATGTGATATATAACGGTATAGACACGGGTAGATTTAATCCAAATGCGGAAGGACTGCATAAAAGAGGATTAGATATAGCCTTTAAAGATAAGGCAGGATTTAATGCAGGCATTATTGCCAGGTTGTCCTATGAAAAAGGGGTGGATTTATTTTTAGAAGCGGCGCGCCTTACATTAAATAAAATTCCGGATTCAAAATTTTTTATTGCAGGAAATGGATTTTTAAAAGACGAATTAATAAAAAAAGCTGATAATTTAGGAATCGGTAATTCGGTTTATTTTTTAGGATTTGTGGGGGATAATTTAATTTCTTTTATAAATGAACTGGATGTCGTCGTGTTTCCTTCATTAAAAGAAGGGCTGCCGCTTTCTCTTATCGAGTCGATGTCGATGGAAAAGGTCGTAATAGTTTCGGATGCAGGCGGAATGCCGGAGGTTGTGGAAGACGGGAAAAACGGGTTTATAGTAAAAAAGGGGGATACAGAAGGTATTTATCAAAAATTGGTTTTTGTGTATAATAACAAAACCATTATGGAAAAAATGGGCAAAGAAGCCAGAAAAACCGTAGAGGAAAAGTTTAATACGGATATTATGGCGGACAAAACCGAAGATTTATTTAAAACTATTTTACTTGACAAGCTGTCTTAATTTGGGTTATGAACGAAAATTTGTTAAACATTGTTAAAAGATTCCATAAAGCAAGGATACTTGTTATAGGGGATATTATGGTTGACCATTTTGTTTACGGTACGGTTGACAGAATATCTCCCGAAGCCCCTGTTCCTGTGGTGCAGGTCAAATCCGAAAAATTGATGCCCGGGGGAGCCGCCAATGTCGTAAACAATGTGTCCAAATTAGGAGCTAAGGTTTATGTGGCGGGAGTTGTCGGAAATGATTATAACGGCAATATTTTAAAACGGATGGTTGACAAAGAGACGGTAAATTCGGAAGGCATATTGACGCTCGATAATTTTCAAACAATCATAAAGACAAGGGTGATTGCGCACAATCAACAAGTGGTCAGATTCGATAAGGAAAATAACGGAAAATTTAGCGATGGCGTTTATAAAACGCTTATTTCCAATATTAAAAAAATAGCGGACGATATTGATGCCGTTATAATCTCCGATTACGGCAAGGGATTAATAGAAAAAAAGTTTTTTTCGACGGTTGTGAATTTTTTGAGGGAAAAAGGTAAATTTATATCCCTTGATCCAAAGGTCGAAAATTTTAAATTTTATAAGAATATCTCGATTTTAACGCCTAATATTAACGAAGCTTTCGGCGGGTCTGGAATTAAAATAAAAGATGAAAAAACTCTTATCAAAGCAAGCAAAATGATATTTAAGAAGGTAAAGTCCGATTATTTGCTCATTACAAGGGGGGAATCAGGTATGTCGCTTTTTTATCAGGATAATAAATCCGAGCATTTAAAAGCCCGTGCAAAAGATGTCTATGATGTAACCGGCGCCGGAGATACCGTTATTTCTACTCTTACCGTTGCCAAAAGCGTCGGTGCCGGCATTTTTGAAGCTTGCTACATTGCGAATGCCGCCGCGAGTATTGCCGTTTCGCAGTTGGGGACTTATGCGGTCGGCGTGGAAGAATTGATGAAGGTTTTGTCGGAAGTGCCGGGGCGGTAAAGGCGGGGTATGAGCATCCGTGTATTTCTAAACCTTACCAAATCCCGTTCCGGACCTTATATTTCGGTTGAACTATATGCCGGATAATTGTATAATATAATAATAAATCTACATTTGCCATTATAATTTAGGGAAAAACCGCTTTAATACTAATTAAATACGGATGCAAAAATTAATCAACATAGGTTTTGGAAATATCGTGATACAAAGCAGGGTTATTGCGGTTGTTTCTCCAAGCTCGTCTCCAATGAAAAGGCTCAGGGAAACCGCAAAGGACGGAAATCATTTAATAGATGCGACAGAAGGCAGGAAGACACGATCGGTTATAGTTATGGATTCGGGCCATATTATTCTTTCCGCTTTAAATACGGCAACTATTACTTCAAGATTGGAAACAAAGGATAGCTAATTTATAAATTATATAAAAATTAACGATAAACTTGTCGAAAGTTTTGATGATAAATAATAAGGGCAATAATTTATCAGATATCGATGTATCATTAGACGGCTATCCAAAGGGGTTGATTATTGCCGTTTCGGCGCCGTCAGGCACAGGAAAAACTACCCTTTGCAATATGCTCACAAAGGAATTTGCAGATATAAAGCCGAGCATTTCCTTTACTACAAGGCAGAAGAGAACCGGTGAAATAGACGATGTGAGTTATCATTTTATTAACGATGAAGAATTCGATAAAATGGTAGCAAATGGCGAATTTATAGAGTGGGCGAATGTCTTCGGTAAAAGGTATGGAACGGCATATAAATCCATTTCCTGCAATAATGGCGGTCATTTAAACGATATTCTTTTAGAAATAGACGTTCAAGGTGTTGAGAAACTTATAAAATATTTTAAGGATAGGGAAGATTCCGGCAGGCTGGTTACAATATTTATAACGCCGCCCACGCATAATGATTTAATAGATAGATTAAAAAAAAGGGGTGGAATGAGCGGCGAAGAGTTAAAAAAACGGTATGAGGTCTCTTATATCGAACTTAAAAAAAGCAATATTTACGATTATATAATAACAAATGATGTTTTAGATAAAGCATATTTGAAATTAAAATCCATTATAATTGCCGCGAGATGCAGGAATATAAAAAAATATAAAATATAAAAAATTGATTTTACTAATTTTAAAATAAATAATTTAAGGAGATAAATTAAATGGCAAGAGTTACGATTGAAGATTGTTTAGTAAATGTCGAAAATAGGTTTGCGCTTGTTGTAATAGCCGCTAAAAGGGCAAGACAGCTTCTTGAAGGCGCGCCGCCGAAAGTAGTGAGTAAAAATAAACCTATAGTCGTGGCTTTGCGAGAAATTGCCAATGGCCATGTCAAAGTTAAATCGGCCGATTAATTTACTTTCGCTTATAGCGCCAAATTATATAATACTATGAATTCATATGACCAACTTGTTATCGTTAATCCCTCCAGCGATTTTAGCTCGCTAAACCTCGTAATAGAAGCATTTAGAAATAATATCAATAACATTTCGGATGTCAATATAGATGATATACATGATGAAAAGTTTAAGCTTTTTAAAAAGGCTTATAATTTTTCAAAACTGGTTCATCAGGGGCAAAAAAGGGAATCTGGAGAACCTTATCTGACGCATCCTATCGAGGTAGCAGCCATTGTGGCAGGCTTAAGGATGGATTGCGCCTCTATTGTCGCCGCCTTGCTTCACGATACGGTTGAAGATACCCTTGCAACCTTAGACGATATAAAAAATGAATTTGGGGAAGAGGTTGCTTTTATAGTCGATGGACTGACAAAGTTAGGAAAGCTATCTTTTCAAAGTTCGGAAGAGCTTGAAGCGGAAAATATCAGAAAAATGATTGTGTCTATGGCCAAAGATATCAGAGTTATAATAATAAAATTGGCCGACAGGCTGCACAATTTAAGAACCCTTGATTTTTTGACAAAAGAAAAACAGATAAAGATAGCGCAAGAAACCCTCGATATTTATGCCCCCCTTGCCAATAGATTAGGTATATTTTTTATAAAAAGCGAGCTTGAGGATTTATCGTTTAAATATTTAAACCCTGAAGCTTATAAGGATTTATCCTTTAAAATAAATAAAAAGAAGGCGGAGAGAGAAAACTATATCGAAAGGGTTATCGGCATATTAAAAGAAAACTTAGAAAAACATAACCTAAAGGCTGAAATTTATGGAAGACCGAAGCATTTTTACAGTATTTATAGAAAGATGATAGAACAGCATGTCAGCTTCGAGGATATATACGATTTATTGGCTTTAAGAATCATAGTGAATACCGAAACGGAATGTTATGAAACTCTGGGTTTAGTCCATTCTATCTGGAAACCTGTATCGGGCAGAATTAAAGATTATATTGCAATGCCGAAAGCAAATTTGTACCGTTCGCTTCACTCAACGGTAATCGGTCCCGAAGGAATGAGGGTCGAGATTCAAATAAGAACGAAACAGATGCATTTTATCGATGAATTTGGTATTGCGGCGCACTGGAAATATAAAGAGAATATGTCGTTTGAAAAGAGCGATTTAAATCAGTTCAACTGGCTAAGGCAGCTTGTCGAATATCAGAAAGAGCTCAAAGATCCCCGCGAATTTTTAGACAGCGTAAGGATAGACCTTTTTCAGGAAGAGGTTTATGTTTTTACCCCTAAAGGCAAAGTTATCGCTTTGCCAAAGGATTCTACCCCGATAGATTTTGCATATTACATTCACACCGAGATTGGCGATAAAGCAATGGGAGCCATAGTTAACGGCGTAATAGTTCCGTTAAGGCATAAATTATCTAATGGCGACATAGTGGAAATAATCACAAAAGAAGACCACCATCCTTCAAAGGATTGGCTGAAATATGCCAAATCTTCCAAGGCATTGTCAAAAATAAGGAGCTATATAAGGCAGACCGAAAGGGATGAAAGCATTATAGCGGGGAAAGAAATTTTAGAAAGGGAATTTAAAAAGATTGGCGATAGAAAGATAGATTTTAAAGAAATGGTAAATCTCGCTCTTCAAAAGCTGTCTATTAAGGATGAGGAAGACCTTTATGCAGGCGTAGGCTACGGCAAATATTTGCCCTCTTATATCTTTTTAACCGCGATACCAGATTTTAAAAAAACAGGCAGCCTGTCTTTAATAACCAAAACAACAGAAAATGTAATAAACAGGATCCTAAAAAAGATAAAACCGGGGGCAAGGAGCCACATTAGATCAAGAGGCGAGGCGGTTATTTCACCGTTTGGCGGCGATTTGCTATACAAGCTTGCAGGCTGCTGCCGTCCTATACCTGGAGACGATATTATCGGGTTTATTTCACGAGGAAGAGGCGTTATAGTCCACAAATCCGATTGCAAAAACATTATAGGCGTTGATGAAAACAGGCTTATTAAGGTCGGCTGGAAAGCCGCTTTAGAATCTTCCGCATCTGGTTTAGGTTTTTTCGAGACTAAAATAAAGATTATTACGGAAGACAAAAAAGGTATTTTAGCCAATATCGCCACATTAATATCCGAAAAGGGAGCAAATATTTCAAAAGCCCAGGTAAGAACCCTTAAAGACGGAAGGGCGGTTCACTTATTCGACATCGAGGTAAAAGACAACGCGCAGGTAGATTTAATTATCAGCGGTATAAAAGGCGTTAAGGGCGTGATAAAAGTCAGCAGGGGGTAATACTCTAAAGCTGCCGTAATCCAGTCCTTCGTTATTACAGATTTATAAGCGCGTAGATGCCCTATTCCCCTTATCCGTACAAAAAGAAGAATAGGGCATTACCAGCGGGCGTTCCGTGTTTATTTAACTATGTTGACTATATTAATGGACGAGCGGATAATTTTTGACATCTTTCTGATGAACAAGCGTATAGGTGTGTTTATTCCACGAAGACATGCCGAATCTTAGTATTTTAACATGATAGCCCATTGATAATAATATAGACGCCGCCATAGATTCCCACTGCCCGACATAGCAAATAGATATTATAGTATGATGTTTTGGAAGCATTTTTAAATATCTGGGAGTAAAAACCACCTGCAGGGGAATATTGTGCGCGCCGGGTATATGTCCCATTTTTATAAACGCGACGGGTTCCCTGACATCCATAAGAAAATAATGTTTCGGGTTATGCTCGACTATATATTCTCTGTAAAGGGCTGCGGCAAGTATCTGCGGTACCCCGACCTTGCCCATGGCAGGGTTCATACCTTTTCCCGCAATGTTGATGCCAAGATGGTGCGGATTTAACGCATTATAAGCTTTTTTCGCCATTGCCCGATTAATACTTCCTGCATAAGAAACACCCGCGGAAGACAGGATAAAAATAAGACATAAAAAAATAATTTTTCTCATAAATACCTCCTACGAATTTAATTGTTATAATCAGCTTTTAACAGCCGAAACGCACCCAAATACAAATTATGTTAATATATAAATATATATGTATATAAATATATATTTATGTTAATAACAAATACTATTATATAGTATAATAATAGTATAACGGATATCAAAAGTCAAATCCTATTAAGGCCAGTTTAGAAACTATTTTCGATATTCCAATATTAATTGTGTATTTTAAATCGGGATTATGGTGTTTCATGATTTAATCTGCATGTTTAATATATCTCTTTTTCATAAGCGTTATGATATAATAAAAAAGCGCCGGAAAAATATATTATTGGTTTGAATGTTTATTGCTTATTTTTATTTATACAAAATAATGCGGAGGATTATTAAAAATGATTTCAGGTTATCCATTGATAAGACCTCGGAGACTAAGAACTTCTCCTAATTTATCAAGGTTGGCAAGAGAAGTGTCCCTTGAGCCGTCAAAATTTATTATGCCTTACTTTGTAACCCATGGAAAATCCATAAAAGAACCGATAGGGACAATGCCCGACCAGTTTCGTTATTCGGTAGACGAACTTTTAAAAGAACTTAAAAATGTAATCAGTCTTAATATCGGCGGTATCCTTATTTTCGGTGTTCCTGAACGCAAAGATGAATTCGGCTCTGAAAGCTATTCGGACGACGGCATAGTTCAACAGGCATTAAAGAGCATAAAGGATATTTATCCCGGTCTAATTGTTATCACGGATGTTTGTTTATGCGACTATACCTCCCATGGGCATTGCGGAATCGTTGATGAAAACGGTTATGTAAAAAACGACGAAACCCTCGAATATTTGGCAAAGATTAGTGTTTCTTATGCAAAAGCAGGTTCAGATATAATAGCTCCGTCGGATATGATGGACGGAAGGGTAAAAAAGATACGGGAGGCTTTAGACGACGAAGGGCTTATAAATATCCCTATAATGTCTTATTCTTCAAAATATGCCTCATCCTTTTATGAACCCTTCAGGGATGCGGCAGACTGCTCTCCAAAATTCGGCAACAGAAAATCTTATCAGATGGATCCTTCTAATGCCGCGGAGGCTATTCTCGAGACGCGGCTAGATTTAGACGAGGGTGCGGATATTATTATGGTTAAACCCGCTTTAAGCTATCTCGATGTTATATACAGGATAAAACAGGCATTCCAGAGACCCCTTGCCGCATATAATGTATCGGGCGAATACTCCATGATAAAAGCGGCATCCAAACTCGGTTATTTAAAAGAAGACGACGCCGCTCTTGAAATGCTTACTTCTATTAAAAGAGCAGGGGCAGACATTATAATAAGTTACTACTCTCTTTATATCGCAAAATTATTAAACGGTCATACCAGATAAAATTTGGCATCCGTACATTATTATAGCAGATCTATTTTTTTTACCTTTTATCTTTACCCCCCAAAAAATATTATTATTTTATAAACGCTGTTTGATTTTTTTAATTTTATGGTATATAATTTTATTAAATAGCGTATCTATAAACTATAATCTTACATGGTTGATAATTTATTTATCTATATAGAGTTATATTTGCATATATAAATATAACATCGTTATAAAATTTATAAAACTAAAATAAAGGGGGGATTGACAATGGAAGGAAGTTTCGAAAGAGCAGGCAGGGATGAATTCGTAAGCCGTCTTATTCATGACAACGCCTATAGGGATTTAAAGCATGAGCTTATTTTGGATTTGTTGAACGATAAGGTTTTGCGTGAAAAGTTGGTAAAAACGCTTATAAATTATCTTGTTATATGCAACAAATGCGGCGAAATCCAGCTAAAAGAAAAAACAAAGGTGGCCGAACACGACAATAAGCATTATTGTTTTTCATGCTATTACGGAAAGTCTTAATACATCGGCCATCCAGCTTTTAATTTTAAAATTACGGGAATATGCGGAAGTTCTGCGTTTTTAACCAAATTTAAACCAAATTCGGCCAATTGACAAAAGGCATCCTATTAGCTATAATAATACCGACACATTGACGGATTGTTTTAGATTTTTAAATAAATAAATCCAATAATTAATTATATATTACATATGGGCCGCGCCAAAAATTACCCCTTATTTATAAATGGAGAGTGGATAGGAAAACAAGAGACCTACGAAGTGAGAAATCCCTTTAACAATGACATCGTGGGCTTATTAAGCAAGCCGGATAAAACCGATATTGAATCCGCCGTTTCTTCTGCCGAAAAGGGTTTTTTAAAAATGAAAAATCTTCATGCCTATGAAAGGTATGAAATTTTAGAAAAGACCGGAAAAATTTTAGAAAGAGAATCAAAAGAAATAGCCCGTTTTATCTCTCTTGAAGTCGGCAAGGCCTTGAAATATTCTTTAATCGAAACGCAAAGGGTGGTTAATTTATTTAAATTTGCCGCCGAGGAAGCAAAAAGGATACACGGCGAAACCGTTCCGATGGACATTGTTAAGGGGTTTGAGAATAAAATCGCTTTTTATGTGAGAATTCCGATAGGTATTATTGCCGCCATCACCCCTTTTAATTTTCCCGTAAACCTTCCCGCGCACAAGATTGCTCCGGCAATAGCCGCGGGCAATAGCATAATTTTTAAACCATCCATAAACGGTTCTATCGCCGCTCATTATCTTGTCAGCGCTTTAATCGAAGCAGGTTTGCCAAAAGAGGCCGTAAACCTTTTATATGGCGATAAGGATACGGGGGAAGCAGTTGTCTCAAATGAAAAGATACGAATGATCAGTTTTACCGGAAGTCCCAAAGCGGCGAAAGAGATAATGTCAAAGGGCGGGCTTAAAAAATATACTATGGAACTTGGCAGTAATTCCGCGCTCATTATCGATAAATCGGCAAATATTATTGAAGCGGCAAGAAAGGCAGTAATAGGGTCGTTTTATAATTCCGGGCAGGTCTGTATTTCACTTCAAAGAATATATGTTCATAAAAATATCGAAAAAGAGTTTATAGAGCATTTTATTAAGGAAACTAAAAAATTAAAAATAGGCGATCCTGCAGATGAAAATACCGATATAGGCCCGATTATTAATTCCGAGGCAAAACAGAGAATAGTTCAATGGGTTGACGAGGCGGTTAAAGAAGGGGCGAGGGTTGAACTTGGGGGCGATTTTAACGGAAACATTATGAATCCAACCATATTTTCTAATGTTAACCCTAAAATGAAAATATCCTGCCTCGAAGTATTTGCTCCAATCGTTTCGGTCGTCAGCTTTAACGAAATTACCGAGGCGGTTCATTTTGTAAATGATTCCATATATGGTCTTCAGGCAGGCGTCTATACAAATGACATTAAAAACGCCCTGTATTGCATTAAACACATAGATGTAGGCGGAATTTTGATAAACGACATTCCGACAACAAGGGCAGATCATCAGCCCTATGGCGGAGTTAAAGAATCCGGACTCGGCAGGGAAGGCATAAAATATGCACTGGAAGAAATGACAGACCTTAAATTTATCAGCTTTAGTTGATTTTAATTTTATTATTACGGTGCGTCTTTATTTTCATTTGTATTTAAATCAAAAGCTTTTTTAAAAAATATTTCCGCTTCGTTTGATTTCCCCGAATTTTTTAAGCATCTTGCGTATTCGTAAAAATACCTCGGGTTATTCGGATTGTATGCCGTTGCTTTCTTTAAATATTTCAAGGCGCTGTTATAGTAAAGCATTAATTCGTTATAAATTTTTTCGTTATAAATGGAATTATATATGCTCCTATCCCCGTCAATACTTTCAAAACCCTTTACTTCCGAGAGCTTTTCCTCATTGTTAATATAAAATAAATCTATTAATTCATCTAAAATAAACAGTCCTGTCATAAAAAATATTTCATCCTTCGAATAGTATCCTTCGGTTCTTTCTTTCCATAATTTAAGTATTTGAAAGAATCTTTCATATAATTCGTTGAACGAATTAATATCAAATCCGCCTGATACATTTTCCTTTTTCTTTCTCCTGAATTCTTCGAAAGGGTCTTCCTCCCCCATTTGCAAATGTGCATCCCTTAAATAGCTTTCCATTTCCTCGTTATATGCCAAAAACGGAATCTCCCTGCTAAAAATCATTAAGTTATAGAAAAATGTTAATTTGCCGAATTCTTTATTTTCAAATAAAAATTTACATAAATCATAAAGATATGGGGTAAAATAATCTCTGTCCTTCACTCTGGGAGACATTTTCCACATTTCCGCATATACGGCTATAAGCTCATCAGTGTATTTTTTGTTATATTTTGCGAGATTTTTAAAAGCCCCGATAAGTATTTCATAATAATTGCATATTATTTTATCGAACAATATCCTTTTTCCGTTTTCATCCAATTCCTTATCGTTTTTATTATATTCGCTGTCTATGTCGTACGATTGCCTGAATGCATCGATATACTCTTTTAATAAATCATATTTTTTTGCTTCATTTGAGGCGGTTTCTATTTCCGCCGGACTTGCGTCTTGCCGGACTTGCGTTTCGTTTTCGTTAGTATTTTTCATATTTTCATATCTTCCATATAAATTAAATTTTGAATTTTATAGGCTTGTTGCCAATTCTTGAATAAAGTTATTTAATGCCGCTTTAACGATATTTTTGTCCTCCTCGTTATCTATTGCCGCCTTTGCCGAAATTAATCGGAACTCTTCGCCGGTTTTTTGATCCATAAACAGCATCTTAATCTTGTCGGGTTTGTCTATTAACATATTAAGCCTTAAAGCGGAGTTAGATTCCACCTCTAACTTTAAACTGTTTAAAAATATTTTATCGCTCAAATTTAATCCTCCTGTCTCGCTTACAATATTTTTGGCGTTTTTTTCTTCCATATTTACGGTATTATCTTTTGCGTTTGTGATTTTTGAATTATATAATTCCCTGTACACGGAACTATTTTTATCTAAAAGAAGTTTATAAGAATCGACAAGTTTATGGGTGCCTTCGCTTAACGCGATGTAATTTTTTACATTCTCTTTTCCCCCGTCCTGAAGTTGTGTAATATGATGCACTTGAATTTTATCTAAGTTTTTACCTTCTATATTCATATGCAATATATCCCTTGTTTTTACATAATCCTTAATTTTTTGCCAGTTATGAATAGATTCCATTTCAATGGCATTTTTCCCGTCGATATCAACCCTGACATTTTTAAACCCGTCGGTTGTCTTTTTGTAATCACGCAATATTCCAAGGGACGGTTTTTGATTATCGGGGTTGCCCTTACCTGTTTGCAACCCATTATTAAAATTATATACGGAAGGCATTTCAGTGATAGAGTATTCCACTTTTTTATAATTATCCGGATGTTTAATTATAATAATTCCGGGAGAAATATTATCAGGATCGATATTTATATTATTTTGTTTTAATGAAAAATAATTTTTTAAAGTTAAATCGGATAATTTAAATTCATTATTAAAATTATTATCCGCCCCAAAATTGTTTGCCTTTCTCGCAAGATTAATTTCCATAAATTTATCTTTAGACATTATCATGTTTTTAATTGTGGTATTTCTTCCATATACCGTCATCGATTGGAACGACGCCCCTTGAACTTCTACGAAATTATTTCTAAGAAATATATTGTTATAATTATTTCTGACATTTTTATCGATAAAGCCATAAGTATTGCACAAAAAATCCTCGTCGTTTTTAATTATAAAACCGGAATTTAAAAGCGATTTGACCTCCCGTCCGCCGTTCTCGATATCCTTAAATTTGTTCTTGTTTTCTAAAGAATGGGATAAACCGTCTTTACTTTCGTTTTTGATTTTACCGCCCAGAAATTTATTGTCTTCCCCGATATTAAGTTCCATTACGACATTGCTCCTTATCATTTTTCGAACAATATTACGATAAATATTTACGATAAAATTAATATATCATTATAATGTTTCAATATTATGACAGTTTTGTTAAATTTGCGTTAAATTTTTGTTAAATTTATGTGTAAAAACGATTAAAAAAAATAGGGAAATATGTTAATATATAACATTGCCGTTATCCTTTAAGGCATAACCGGATTAAGATGAAAATAAATTTAAAGGATAATTTATAAAAAATATGAATAAAAATAATAAGTTATATATTTACAACACCGCCTCCTCATCAAAGGAGCTTTTTAAACCTATCGAGGGGAACAGGGTCTTAATGTATGTTTGCGGAATTACCGCTTACGACCTGTCCCATATCGGGCATGCGCGCGCATACATTACCTTTGATATAATATACAGATATTTAAAACGGCTTGGTTATGATGTTGTATATGTGAGGAATTTTACCGATATAGACGACAAGATAATCAAAAGGGCGAATGAAGAGAACGCCACCGTAAGTTCGATTTCCGAAAAATATATAGGTGAATATCATAAAGATATGAATGCGCTTTCCGTTTTGCCGCCCGCATATGAACCAAGGGCTACCGAAACCATTAAAGAAATGATTGATTTAACAAGAGGTCTTATAGATAAAGGTCATGCATACGAGAAAAATGGGGATGTTTTTTTTAGGGTGAACTCTTACAAAGGATACGGAAAACTTTCGCACAAAAACTTGGGCGAACTTTTGGCCGGCGCAAGAATCCCGTTAAACGAAGAAAAGGAAAACCTTCTGGATTTCGCTCTCTGGAAGAGGTCGAAACCGGGCGAGCCGTCCTGGGACAGCCCCTGGGGAAAAGGGAGGCCGGGCTGGCATATAGAATGTTCCGCTATGAGCATGAAGTTTCTGGGAGAAAGTATAGATATTCACGGGGGAGGGTCAGATTTGATATTTCCGCATCATGAAAACGAGATAGCCCAATCCGAAAGCTATACGGGAAAGAAGTTTGTGAATTACTGGATTCATAATGGATTTGTTAATATAAATAACGAAAAGATGTCTAAATCGCTTAAAAATTTTATTACGGTCAGGGATTTGCTTGAAAAATACAATCCCGAGGTTATAAGGCTTTTTTTTATGTTTACCCATTACAGGTCGTTTATAGATTTTTCGTTTGAGGGGCTTGAAAGCGCAAAACATAGCCTTGCAAGACTTTATCAGGCTATAAATTTATATAAAGGTTTTAAAGATAAGATAGGCAAGGGCGATATTAAAATTAATTATTTAAATGAGGAACGAGAAGAGGGTGTGGAAGAGATTAAAGATTTTAGCGGCGATTTTTATGACGCGATGAACGACGATTTCAATACGCCTTCGGCTTTATCGGTGATATTTAACCTTGTAAGAAAAATTAATAAAATTATTAACGATTCTTTATCGAACGGCTCTATAAACCATAATGACTTAAACTTTTTAGATAAAGCGCTATTATTCATACCCTTGGTTTCGGATATATTTGGAATTTTAAAAGAAAATCCTGAACTTTTCATTGAAACGAACCTTAAAGATACATCAAAAATATCTTTGACGGAGGAAGAAATACAGGCTTTTATTGAAAAACGCAATATGCTCAGGAAGAAAAGGGAGTATAAAATGGCGGACGAAATTCGAAATATGCTGCTGAAAAAAGGGGTATTACTGGAAGATTCCAATTACGGAACCACTTTTAAAATAATAAACGGATAAAAAGAAAATCACTCCCCATTTACTATATAATGTCGGGGGAGTGATGGGGGCGGGGTATATATGAATATTAAAGAAATGGCGGATGAATTTCTTGTTTGCCCAAAATGCCATGGACATCTTGAGTTCATGTCGGTACGGGAGGATGACAAGAATGAAAAAAAGATATTGGCTTGCAATGCCTGCGGCGTATATTATCCAATCGAGGATGACATCCCGATACTTCTCATAGAAGAAGCCAAAAAAATCAATAAATAACCGCTGATTAATTCATAAATGGATAATTTTGCAAAAATCAAACAAACTCTGGCGCTTGACGAAGCCCTTTTTTTAAAAATAAAAGAAAATATTTTTAGCGGCGGCAATGCAAACGGCGATAATTTTAGGCCTAAAAAGTTCTGGCTTTTTGCCGAATCGCTTGGCGAATTCAGACTGGCTTTATACATTATAAGCATTATTAATAATATATTAGAAAAAAATAACGATAAAAATAAACCGCTATTTTTTATTAGTTTTAAGACAAATTCCACTTATGCCCTTGCTAAAAAAATATTAAATCCGCCCGCGGATTTTAACAATATAATATATTTTTTTCATCCGGCCGGTATTTTTAAAAAATTGCCGAACCTTTATGTATCGGCAATTAAGCCGGATTATTTTATATCTATCGAACACCCCGTATCTAATAAGTTAATCAGGGAACTTTTAAATGTTAACGCTAAGATATGTTTCCTCGATATAAATCCGCTCTTTTTTAAAAAAATCGGGACCCTGTCCGTAAAACATCCGCAAACTATTTTCATAACGGTATCCGGCGAGGATAATAAAATTTTTTTAGAAAAAATTTTATCTCCGGATTCTTTAAATAACCAATTTCTAATAACCGTTTTACCTGATTCTTTAAAATTTAATTTAGATTTGGATAATAACGGAAATAATACGGAAGTTAGGCGCGATAACAATAAAGACTTAGTCGTATCTTTCGTATCCATTCATAAAAATGAATCAAAGTTTATCCTTGAAATGGTTAAAGATATCACGCTTGACAAGGACTTAAATCAAAACCGTAATTTAAAATTTATCTTTGCTCCAAGAAATATAAAAATATCATCGAAATTATTTAAAATTGCTTCAAATTTAAATCTTAGACCTGCATACCTTAAAAATATTAACGATAAAGACATACGGGCGGGATTTCTGAAAAATAATAGTTTTCAATCGCTTATCGTTAACGATTACGGCAGCCTTGACGGCATATATCCGTTATCGGATATCGTCTATGTCGGGAAAAGCCTGTACGAAAGCGAAAGAGGGGGGCATAATATATTAGAGCCGGCTTCATTCGGAAAGGCTGTAATAACGGGCAGTTATGCGTATAATTTTCGTGATATTATTGCCTGCATGCTAAAAAATAACGCTATATCGGTTATCACGGAGCGGGATTTTAAAAATACTTTATATAAACTTATAAATGATGATATATACAGGCGGAATACCGGTTTAAACGCTTTAAACTATTATCTCGAAAAAAGGGATAAATCAAAAGAAGCTTTAATTAACTATTTATCCACTAATTTTATAAAACCTTAAATCCCTGTAAAAATAAAAAACTTTTACTTATAACAATAATATCTATAACAATAATATGAACCTGCCTATACCTATATTAGTTTTAATGTCTAAATCGGCTTTGCTCTTCTTAATATTTTTCTTTTTATTTTTGTACATAAGGGTAAAACTTTTTAAATTAAAAATTAATTTTTTAAATTTTGAACCGTCTAAAAGACACAAAAACCTTGTTGAATTAAACGGAATAATACATTTTCATACGGTTTATTCGGACGGCTCGGGAAAAATCGAGTATATCATTAAAATTGCAAAAAGGCTTAAAGCCGATTTTTTAATTTCATCCGACCATAATACCTTAAAGCCAAAATATGACGGCTTAGAAGGTTATTACGGCAGACTTCTTTATTTTGCCGCCGAAGAAATAAATACCGGGTTCGGACATCTTTTGGCGATCGGCATAAATAATGAGATTAAAAGGGGCGATTACTTCGATGTGCTGTCCAATATTAAAAAACAAAACGGCGTCTCTATAATTTGCCACCCGCACAACTGGTGGACTCCATGGAAAAATTTTAAAGTGAAAGGTTATGACGGGATTGAAATCATAAACCTTGATTCACAGTGGAGAGGGATGAACCCTTTGTACATATTTCTTGTTTTTTTAACATACAGGATAAATCCGTTTTATGCCATGCATTTTTTATCGCATAAACCGAAAAAAACCATAAAATTTTGGGATAGCGTTCAAAAACATAAGGATTTAAAAACAGGCATAGCCTCGACGGATGCGCATTCCAATGTTAAAATAACAAAGAATTTTAAGATTAAAATGCCTAAATACGAGGAGTTGTTCACCGTTGCAAGGACTCACATTTTGCTTGATAAAAGGCCATCGGGAAATCAAGATAACGATAAAAAACTTATAGCAGGGGCAATAAAAAACGGAAAATGTTATTTTTCATACGATATGTTTGGGCACCCGCAAGGTTTTTATTTCGAGATATTTTACGATGATAAGTTTTATGTTAGCGGCGATACATTAAATATGGACAAAAAAGATAAAAATGCTATAATATATTCCGGTATTAAGATTAATCCTAAAAAAAATAGATTTGCAATAAACCTGTTTCATAACGGTGCGAGGATATTTTCTTCCAAAAATAAAGATTTGGCGTACAAAATAGAACCGGTTTCGCGTTCATCGTTTTTTAGGGTTGAGATAGATGTATATTTCGGATGGAAGAAAATAACATATCTTTATTCCAATAATATCGAAGTTTATCGGACTATTCCAAATTAAATTTACCGGGTAAATATAACAAATTAAATATAATAAAAATGATTGACATAGAGAAATTAGACAAAGAATTTGTCTGGCATCCCTTTACTCAGATGCTAAACTGGGAAAATGAGCAAAACATTGTTATAGAAAGAGGTGAAGGGGTTTATCTTTACGATATTCGCGGCAACAGGTACATAGACGGCGTATCGTCTCTCTGGGTAAATATCTTTGGACACAATAACAGGGAATTAAACGAAGCTATCAAGGAACAGGTTGACAAAATATCCCACAGCACGCTTTTGGGGCTTGCAAATGTTCCATCCGCTATCCTTGCTCAAAAACTTATAGAAATTTCCCCAAAAAATCTCAAAAAGGTTTTCTATTCCGATTCCGGTTCAACATCCGTTGAAATAGCCTTAAAGGTTGCCTTTCAATATTTCAAGCAAAAGGGCGCAAAGTTCAAAAATAAGAAAAAAATAATAGCGGCAACCTCTGCTTATCACGGAGATACTCTTGGGAGCGTTTCCGTCGGGGGGATAGAACTGTTTCATTCTATTTATAAGCCGCTCCTTTTTGACACTATAAGAATTACATATCCTTATTGCTACAGGTGTCCGTTTAATCTTAAATATCCTGACTGCGAACTTCACTGCGCTAAGGAAGCCGAAAAGGTTATCGGCTTTCATGCGGACGAGGCATGCGCGCTAATTATCGAACCTATGATACAGGGAGCTTCGGGTATGATAACTATGCCGGTCGGATATATGAAAAAAATAGAAAAGGCATGCAAGGATAATGATGTTCTTTTAATATTGGACGAGGTCGCAACGGGGTTTGGCAGGACCGGCAAAATGTTTGCCGCCTTTCATGAGGATATTCATCCAGATATAATGTGTATTGCCAAAGGAATTACAGGGGGGTATCTCCCGATGGCGGCAACGCTTTTTACCAAGGAAATTTATGAAGGATTTCTGGGGAATTATGAAGACAATAAGACTTTTTTCCATGGACATACTTATACGGGGAACCAGCTTGCCGCAAGCGCAGCCGTCAAATCCGCCGAGCTTTTTGAAAAATATGACCTGCTCAATAAAATTAAGCCGTTAATATCGCATTTTAACGAAACCCTTAAGGACTTTAAGCTGCTTAACATCGTGGGGGATATAAGAAACATAGGTCTTATGGCGGGCATAGAATTGGTCAAAGACGGAAACACAAAGGAAACTTTCGCACAAAAAGAAAGAATAGGGCATAAAGTTGTTCTTAAGGCGAGGGACATGGGTGTTATCATAAGGCCGCTCGGCGATGTTATCGTCATAATGCCGCCCCTTATCATTGACAGGCAAACCCTTGACACGCTCTTATCGGTAGTTTACGATTCTATCAAGTCCGTAAACATAAATTAGCGGGGAAGCATGACTTTGAATCTTAAAGACTTAAATAAAAGCTATATTGGAATTTTTATACATTGGGCGCTTTCTTTAGGGTATCCGGGCATTATTTTTTTAATGATTCTGGAGTCTTGCGCCCTTCCCGTTTCATCCGAGGTTGTTTTAGGGTTTTCCGGTTTTTTATCGGGAGAGGGTAAGATGAACTTTTATCTTGTGGTTTTGAGCGCAACCGTTGGAACATTTATCGGCTCATCCCTGCTCTATTATATCGGAAAAAAGGGTGGAAGACCGTTAATCGAAAAATACGGGCGGTATTTCCTTATTAATAAAAATGATATGGATAAGGCAACCGCATGGTTTAAAAAATATGGAGGTTTTGCAGTATTTGTAGGCGTTTGCCTGCCTGTCATAAAAACCTATATAGGTTTCCCGCCGGGCGCTTCCCTTATGAATTATAAAAAATTTAGCCTTTACATCGTATCAGGTTCCCTTGTTTATAATACGGGTATAACATATTTAGGTTTGATAGTGGGAGAAAATATAAATGTTATACTTCCATATTTTAGCCGGTTTAGTATCTTCATAATATTGATTGTTGCAATATTTATAACAATATACCTTTACAGGCATATCAAATCGGCGCTCAAAAATTAACCGTTACGGGACACTGCGGGTATGGATATGTTTTTCAATAAGAATAAAAACCCTCATCCTGCCGCAACCGCCCGCTTTGCCGCTTACGGAGAAATCGTTTCCAATTTTGCCTATATGCCTTTTAGTTTTAAAAAACGAAAGGGAATGCTAAACAGTGAAGCCTCTAATAATGCAAATCTTGTAAATTCAAATATCTTATTGCAGGCGGTATCCTTAATTTTATCCATAATTCTTACTATCTTATTGAATAAAAATACAATTATTAACCCTGTCCTTATTTTTACGGAATATATTTGTATATGGATAATATTATCCCTATTTTTAATTATTTCTAAAAATAAAATTAATAAGATAAATATAAGTCAAAAAATTGACGCAAAAAATTTACCCAATAATTTTAAAAATAGCTTATGCAATATATCTTGCCAAACTGAGATTTATAAAAAAAATAAGCCATTTGACCTGGGTATTTTAAGCGGAAATAAAAAATTTCCGAATCTGCTGATCGGGCTTGATAGGAAAAAAAGGTTTGAACATACGCTCATTGTTTCTCCCACCGGCGGCGGAAAGACATCCCGCTATATAATTCCTAATATTATAAATGACGCAAAATATGCCAATTTAAGCATATTTACGATAGACATCGACAGCCCTTACCTTTATGAATCCGTTAAAAAAGAATGGACGGAATCGGGGAAAAAGATTATACATTTTGACCCTTACTTTCCCGGAAGACAGAGCGGCGCCCTTCCAAAAATCCATTTTAATCCCTTAATAGACAAGCAAAAAAAACATCTTTCAAACGATAAATTATATAATTTGTCTTCCTTGCTTTTTTATCCCGACAGAGCGGAACTAAACGGCGGTGATGTTCACGCCCACAGGTATTATTCGAAAAGGTCGTCTGATATATTTTACGGATGTCTTTTATACCTTAAATACAAATATGAGGTTAAATATTTTAATCTTATCACCGCTAAGAGTTTCTTTGAAAAGGGCATTAAGTTCGTCGAAGGAGAAATAATAAAATTTAATGGGGAAAATAATAAAAAGGTAAAAGAGTTATTCAATAACTTCTTGGAACTTCCGCCTTTCGAAAGAGCAAAAATTATCACGGATATACTAAACACCCTTGACTTTTTGAATGACGAAAATGTTACGGCTTATTTTAAAAGTAATGCCGGTATTGATAAGGATAAAACAGGAAGCGAGGATTTTTTTATAGATGATTTTTTCGAAAATGATACTCTCTTTATAACCTCCGTACCGAAGGAAAGGATAAATTCTGGGGGAGCAAAGCTTATGTCGTTTATAACCAATATTTTTATAAACGGGGTATATGAGGATAGAAGAAAAAGATTGAGAGCGGATATTAACGAAATTAGCGGCAGCGAAAACAAGGGTGAATTCCGCGACATATTTATGTATTTAGATGAGTTTCCTGCATTATCTTTAAATAACTTCGATGTCGAACTTGCAAACTTAAGAAAAACAAACACAGGCGTATGTTTAACCGCACAGGATATCGCCTTTATAAAAAGCAAGTACAGGGATACTTCTTTAATTACGGCGAATATAGGAACCCATATCATAATGGGTCATGCAAGCCATGAAACTTGCGAATATTATTCGGGCATGTCGGGGGAAAAATATGTATTTCACAAAGAATTAATAAAAAGGGATATTAAATCTTTATGGTATGACGCCCTTCACGAAACACCTGTTGCATCGGGTTTGTATCCGCTAATATCGGCGGACGAAATAAAAAATATGGACGGGGATAGCGTTTTAATCTATACAAAATACCTTAATCCTTTCATATTAAATTCCCCTCCTTAAAAAGGAGGGGAGCCCGTATATTTTTCTGTGCTTTTAAAAGCGGCGCTTTTTGCAGGAAAATATGGGCGGGGCGGTTTTTATTTTTGCAGGTTGATAGCGCTAATCATTGAAGCGGCAAGATTTTTATAGATTCCGGAGACTGCATTACGGTTAAGTTTTTCATAATATTTTAACGCCTGCGTCCTGTTGTTTAAATATTTAAGGTAGATAAAGGCTATTTGAGACAGCTCGTATTGGAAGTGCCTTCCGGATTTGTCAAGGGCGTATCCCTTTTTAAAATCTAAAAGCGATGCCGCATAGTTATGAAATTTATAATTTATAAGACCAAGATAATAGTATGTGCCGTATAAAATATTTTCATAGCTCCTTTTTTTCGTGTATCCATTCTTGACAGCATCGTTAAAATATATCGATGCATTTTTCATATTGTTTTGATTATATTCATAGACGGCCAAAAGATAAAGATTTTTTATTTTTTCTAATCCATAGAATATGTCTATGTTTTCTTTTAAAAGATTTATAAGCCTGCTTTTATAATTTAGTTTTTTATACAATTCTATTTTTAAGTTAATTATGCCTGTTTTCGTGGCATTTTCTTTGACGCTTTTAAAAGGAATGCCGTTTAAAAGGAGCAGCGATTCTTTGTATTTTCCGGCTTCGTAATAAACGAAAGCCAAAAATAATTTCGAATTTATATTTTTACTCAAATCGTAATATTTTTTTGCATAAACCGCGGCGTCCTTTTTGTTGTTTTCTTTAAGTTTAATTTTGGCAAGATATAAATAAATTTTGGGATTTATAAATTTATTTGGAATTAAAAATTCCATTTTTTCCATTATTTTAAATGAATTTTTAAAATCATTATGTTTATACATATTTTTTATGATTTTAAATAATAAATCCGATGCCGATTTTTCATATATAGCCATATCTTTTTCGGGCAGCAGGTAGCTAAACAATATTCTTTTTAAGTATTCAAGACTTGTTTCGTATTTTTTATTTTTTTTATAAAATTCTGCTAAAAATTTCAAAGCGGATAATTTAATTTCGGGATAATCCGTTTCCAGCGACTCATTTTTTATGTATTTAAGTCCCGCCGGATTATTTTGCTTTATTAAAGATATTCCGTAATATAGCGCCGAAGCGTGATAATAGTAATCCGAACAATATTTAGAGGAATTTGCGAAAAGATTTTGCGCAGCCATGTATTTTTTTTCTTTTAAAAAGATAAGCCCTTCAAAATAATATTTATAACACAAATCCTTTTCTTTCGGATAAAATAAATTTTTATTATTTAAAATTATTAATGCATCGGATAAATTATTTCTATATTTTATAAGATAATTCAAATAGACCGACTTGAAATAATTTCCGCGTTTCTTTAAATATTCTATTTTTTTTAAAATAGTCTTGACATCGTCTTCGTTGAATAATTTATTTGCTTCTTTTACTTTTCGATAAGCCGCATAAGAAAGGGTTAAATAAATAAGAGACCTGTCATTTAACCCCGCTCCCTTTTCCGTTTTTTTTAGTAAAAAATCGAAATCTCTTATAGAGCGCCTGTAATTTTTAAGATTAAAATCGCATCTTGCCATATAAAATATGACATCATAAATTTTTTTATAATCCGGGTTTTTATATATAATTCTTTGAAAATAGGGCTTTGCCATAAAGAAGTCCCTGTATTTATAAAGTATTTTGCCGTATAAGTAATATACATCGGATGAAAATGTTTTTCGGAGCGGTTCGTTGTCCAATATAAATTTAACCCCGTTCAATGCGCTTCCTAAGTCGCCCACGTTATAATATTCCACGGCTTTACGATACAACATAAGGGCTTTTTTATTTTCGACCGGCGCCGTTTTTCCATAAGCTTTATTTAGAAAAAAAGAGTGCGTTGCCAATAAAACTATTAAAGCGATAAAAATAGGCCGATTTTTTTTATTTCTTTCTATTTTTTTCATATCTTTTTAATTTTTCTATAAGGGTGGTCCTGTTTAAGCCAAGCATTCTTGCGGCTTTTTCTTTTACCCCTCCGGATGTTTCCATAGCCTTTCGTATAATCTCGAACTCGATTTCTTCGATTTTATCCTTAAGATTGAACTTACAATCTTCGGAGCTCATTTGCATGTCTTTGATATTCGGCACAGTTAAATTGTTAATCGCATCTTTTTTTTCTATTTTATTATTTTCCGTATTTGCGCCGCTTTTAAAATATTTTTCGGGTATATCTTTGTTCGTGATTAAACCGCTTTCGTTTAATACTACAAGCATCTCGATAAGATTTTCTATTTCCCTGATATTTCCGTACCAGTCGTAATTCAGAAGGGTTGCAAGCGCATCTTCCGACATACCGTAAATCTGATTATTTTGATATGCGCTGAATTTTTTTAAAAAATAATAGATTAATATAATAATGTCCGTTTTTCTCTCTCTTAAGGGAGCTAAATGAATCGGGATAACATTAATTCTGTAATAAAAATCCTCCCTGAACAGATTTTTTACAATCAAATCCTCAAGATTTTTATTTGTCGCAGAGATAATTCTTGCATCTATTTTTTTTGCCTTTATAGCGCCGATAGGTTCTATTTCGCGTTCCTGGATTACCCTTAAAAGCTTTACCTGGAGCGAAAGACTCATATCGCCGATTTCGTCTAAAAATATGGTAGATTTATCGGCAAGCTCGAATCTTCCGGGTTTATCGTTAAAAGCCCCCGTAAAAGCCCCCTTTTTATATCCGAAAAGTTCGCTTTCGAGAAGCCCTTCGGGGAAAGCTCCGCAATTTATGGAAACCATCGGCTTTTGATTTCTGTTAGATTTGCCGTGTATTAACCTTGCTATAAGCTCCTTTCCCGTTCCTGATTCCCCCGTTATTAACACATTGCTGTCGGATTGCGATATTTTATAGGCTTTTTCAACGGTTGTCCTGATATGATTTGAAATCCCGTATATATTAATCCCGCGAGAGCCCCCGGTATCAATATCCGTGTCGTCAAATCTTTGACATAAATCTGCCAAAAGGGAGGATTCTTTATCGATAAAAGCGTTATAATGTTTTTTCTTAAAAATTTTTGAATCTATAAATTTTTCATAATTAAGATATTTAATATTTTCAGGGTGAATTATATGGTCGATGTCATGTTTTATAAAAAAGATTAAATCATCCGTATTTAAATTGTAAATGCTCTCGATATATACAAAAAGCTTTACATTTCTTTTGGGGGATATTTTTGATATTTTAGATATAAAAGTTTTATTATTTTCTATAATAATGTAAGTATTATTGCCTACATTGGCGGGAAGTTCTTCGATGTTTTTCAGTACGCTTATCTTGTCTTCGCCTATAGTTTTTTTTAGTCCATTCTTCAAGAGGCTAATCGTCGCCTTTGATTTGATTATGATATAAACTAATGATTTAAAGTTTTTTTCGGTTTGACTAAAGTTACTCATATTATTTATAATCTATATATTATGATAACAATTATAATAGACGGATATAACTTCATTTTCAACTCATATTTTAAAATCAATGTTAAATCCGAGAAACTCCAAAAACTTAGAGATGATACCGTCAATTTTTTATCAAAATATTATAATGTAAAAAGAAATAAAGTGATAGTGGTTTTTGACGGGTACAATACGCTTGAATTGTCGGAATCGAGGTATATTCTTCAAAATATCGAAATAATATATTCCAAAAAGGACGAAAAGGCGGACGATGTTATTGTAAGACTTGCAAAAGGGTGTGAAAATTCTATTGTCGTCACGAATGACAATGAAATCAGAAGGAGCGTCGAGGGCGTGAACTGTTCATGTATGAGCCCTGAAGAATTTAAAATGCTTGCAGGGAATATTATTAACGGCGGTTATAGCGATATTGCACCGCACCGTGCAGGGGAAGAAGGGGACGGGGACGGGGATGCATCAAACCGTAAGAAAAAGGGGAATCCGCACAGGCTTTCAAAGAAGGAAAGGCTTAAGATTAAAAAAATTAAGAAAATTTGAATATTTTCCTTAGTTGGGCGTTATTTTCGTAAAGGCTTTTTTTATTTGTGCTATCTGCGAAGCCAATCTTGCGTCTATTTCACCAAAATCGGTTTTTATTATAACATCCCCAGGCAGGATGTTTGGGTCGGGCAAAAATTCGATATTAGTTTCTTTTGTTATAGAATCTTTTATTAAGTCAGGGTTTTTATTTATTGTATTATAATCGGCGGCGTTTAAATAAATCTTAAAATTTACCGTTGCCGATGTGTTATTTATTGCATCGGCAATTATACTCCTCAACGCATCATAATTTGTAGAAACAATTTGTTTTGTAATGATTTGAGCAATATCGAAGGTTAATTCTATTACATCTGCTTTTACATCCTCGTACAGTACATTTTTAAACTGTTCGATGGAATTTGCAGCTTTCCGAATGTTTTTGATGCTATCTTCCAACAATCTTAACGCCTCGTTCCTGCCCTCGTTAAAACCCCCTTCGTAGCCGCTTTTTCTGGCGCTGTCGAAGACGGCTTTCTCCCTGCCCTGATACTCTTTCCCCAATTTCTTTTTATAATTTTCTATATAGCTTAATATATATTTTTGAAGTGAAACAGGGACAGGTTCCAAAGCCGCCATTAATTCATTATTATCGTCTTTAACTTCGTTTTGCAGGACATTGACTAATAGTGTTTTATTCCCGTCATATACGGTCTTGCCCTCTATGTTAACACCGTCGCCTTTTAGAATTTCAGCCATTATTTTAATTGCTTTAAACAAGTTTTTCGCTTTCGCTTTTTACGGCTAAGCTGATTTTGCCTTCATCCTCAAGCCTTCTTGCAATCTTTAAAATTTCGTGCTGCACCTTTTCTACCTCGGAAAGTTTTTTGGGTCCCAATGCCTCTAAATCATCCGCTATCATTTCCTGCGCTCTTTTTGATACATTGGCAAGAATCTTATTTTTGAGCTCGTCGGAAGCTGTTTTCAATGCCATAACAATCTGGTCGTGTGATATCTCTCTAAGCATTAACTGCATAGATTTATCGTCAACCATTGCAAGATCGTCAAATGTAAACATAAGCTCCCTTATCTTTTCCGCCTCTTCTTTATCCATCGTTTCGATATCGTTTAGTATAGGTTCTTCGATGGATTTGTCCATATTGTTTAAAATATCGGCCACTATTCTCACTCCGCCCACTAACCTGCTCTGGGTTTGCCCTGTCGATTTTAACTGTTCCTGAAGAACCTCGTCGAGGTCTTTGATTATACCCGGCGGAACTCTTTCTAATTTGGACAGCCTGAAGACTACCTGCGACCTTATCGACGACGGCAGGAGACCTATTACCGTCGCCGCCTGTATAGGTTCTAAATGCCCCAGTATTAAGGCAATAGTTTGGGGATGTTCATTTTTTACGAAATCTGCGATAACATGAGGATCAAGCCATTTTAATGTTTGAAGCCCTTCTTCCTCTATAGGGCCGTGCAGATTATCTAATATTTTTTTTGCTTTATCGGGATCAAGAGATTTGGCTATAAGGTTTTTAACAAAATCATCCCCTTTAACGACTATGCCGACTTTTGAAAAATTGGAATTAAAATCTTTCAGCACCGATTCGGAGTCGTCTTTTTCGATTATCGGAAGCTGGTCCATATATTTCGTAATTTTCTGTATTTCCATTAATTCAAGCCTTTTTATAATTTCGGAAGCCGCATCTTCGCCCACCGAAACTAGAAATATCGCCGCCTTTTCCGGACCTGAAAATTTTCTCGCCATTTTTATACTTCTCTACCCGTTTCTTTTAATAAATTTTTTACATAATTTGTTGCGGCATCGGGGTCGGTTCTAACGATGTTTGTTGCGACATCCTTTATATTATGCTCTGGTTTCGGAACAGACTCCTGTTTTATCTGCGTTAAGGCTTCAAGCCTTTCTTCCTCCGCGGTTTTCCCCCTCTGTTTTGATTCATAAGCGGTAATATATTTTATTATCGGTCTTAAAACAAAAAATATTAAAAGGGCAATGCCCAGCAAAATAGCGGCGTATTTTAGTATTTCCCCCAAATTGGATTTGATAATAGCCGTAAGTGTTTTTTTAGGCGGCGGAGTTATGGCATAGTGAATTTTTTTGAAAGGAATATTCGCCACCACAACCTTGTCGTTGGAGGCTTTTGAGTATCCGACCGCTGTTTCTACGATGCTTTTAAATAAACTCATTTCGGCGGACGATCTGGGTATATATTGTAGAGATATTTTGCCCTGCGGCGATTTTATTTCCTTATATGTTCCGTTTATGAGAACGGAAGCGTAAATTCTTTTTATTGTTCCTGCCGGATACGAAATTTTTTCGATTTTTTTAGAAACATCATAGTTGGTAGTATCTTTTCTTACAGTATGAACACTTGGTTTGGCAAGAGGAATTGGGGTTTTGCCGGGCGGAAGATTAGACTTTGCTCCCGGAATGCCGTATGGTCTTACGGCGCCCGTAGAAGAAGATCTATAAGTCTGCTGTGAAACAATCGCCGTAGTATTAGGGTCGTAAGTTAATTTTGATTCCGTTTTTTTCGAAAAATCAGCTTTTACATAGACTTTAGAGTTGACATTACCCTCCCCGACCACGGGTATCAGCATCGAATTTATCTTATGTTCGAGGTTTTTTTCGATTTTATGAACATAGGTTAATTGATTGACGGTGTATTCAAATGTTTCTTTTGTCGGGACGGATAAAACCTGCCCGTCCGTATCAACTATCGTTACATTTTTAGGCTTTAGCCCCTCGACGGCGCTTGCTACCAAGTGTATAATGCCGTTTACCTGCATTTTGTTTAAATGCATTCCCGGTCTTAATTTTACGATGACCGATGCTTTTGCGGGAACCCTTCTGCTTACGAATATAGACTGCCGCGGCAAGACAATCAGGACTCTGGAATATTTAACCTGACTGAGTTCATTTATCGTTCTTTCAAGCTCGCCCTGAAGCGCTCTTTGATAATCTACATGCTGGATAAAGTCCGTCATTCCTATTTGAACCTTATCGAATATGGAAAATCCGACCCCTTCCTGATGGGGGAGGCCTATAGATGCCAGCTTTAAACGGGTTTCGTAAACCTTATTTTCGGGAATTAATATTGTTTTTCCCTGATTCGAAAGCTTATACGGAATAGAGTAAGAATGCAGCTTGTCAATTATTGCAGAGGCGCTTGACGAATTTAAATTAGAATAAAGAACGCTGTATTTAGGGGTTGCGGCATAGATAGCCGTAAAATAAACGGCTCCTGCGACGGCTAAAATCAAAAGAGAGAACACAATCTTTCTTTCTATTGACAGTTCCGTGTAAAACTTTGCTAATTGGGAACCGAAATCTTTAAAAGATGTCGCCATAGTTTATAAAATTTTTAATTGGAATCGAAAGAGTTCAGCCTGCTATTCTTTGACGAATGCAGAATCCTGTTAAACTTGCATATTTATAATTTGATTATATGCCGTTATAATTTTATTTCTGACCTGCATCATTAACTCGAAAGAATTATTAGCTTTTTCCATATCTATCATTGCCTGATGAATATTCGAGGATTGCCCCGTTGCAATAGCCGATGCTTGATTATTGGCGCCCTCCTGAAGATTATTTACTTTATCGATGTAATTTAAAAGAGTATTTGCAAAAGAACCGCCGCCACTTGAGCCTGCGGCCTGGTTTGCGCCGCCGGCAATATTATTTGGGTTAAGTTCTTTAATAGAGCCTGGATTTAAATTATTTGCATTATTTATTATAATCGCTGACATAAAATCACTCCTTAAATTTTAAAAATAACTATTTTATTATTACTTAGTAGTATATCACAAATTTTTCCGATATAGCGTCAAATTTTTAACGATGCCTGGGACATGGCTTTTGACTCGGCTATAACCTGCGCATCAGCTTGATACGCCTTCGTCGCCGATATCATATCCACAAGCTCCCTTATAGATGAAATATTCGGGATTTTTACATATCCAGCCTTGTTTGCCAGCGGACTGCCCGGGTCATATTTTTCCGAAAACGGATTTTTTGCATTTTCAATCCTTTCAACCTCGACGCCAAAGTAGTTTTTAAATTTAACTGTTTTAAACAGCGGTTCTTTTTTGACATAAGGCAGACCGTTTCCCGCGTTATCCGTATTGATGTTTGCAAGGTTGGAAGCAATAACATTCATTCTAATTCTTTCGGCGTTAAGCCCCTGGGCGGCGATACTTAAAGAATCGTTAAAACTCATAATCACACCTGATTTATTTTATATTGTTAATTTTGTTAACGGGGTCAGGGGATAGGTTTCAAATCTGTCCCCTATTCCGATTCTGTCCCCTATGGATTAGCCTGCGTTATAGCATAATTTAACATGGTGAATTTTTTTGTCAGGAGACCTGCCACCGCTTCAAATCTGATAGCATTGGATGCCATATCCGTCATTTCTTTGCTTAAATCGACGGTATTGCCGTCCAACGGGGGAATGGATTCATCCGTTTGATTATGAACAAAAGACTTTATAAATCCGGAACCGTTAGGCGCGGCATCATATATGTCTCCGTTTGATAAATCTTTTACGGAATTTGTTTTCATGGGCAAAAGCGACTCTGACGGCACCAAGCTCCTCATAACATCTTCAAAATTTAAGGTTTTAGCCCTGTATCCCGGCGTATTGGCATTAGCGATATTGGAAGCTATTATGTTTTGCCTCCCGTCAAGCACATTTAAACTTTCACCAAGTATATCGTAAATTTTACTAAACATAATTTATTATTTCCTCATAAAAATATAATTTTGGTAAACGCAGGCGAAGACATGGTACGAATCTATTAATTAAATCTATTAATTAGATTTTATGCAATATTTATGCCAAAGCCGGCAAAAAAACGCTAATTTTGGCTCCGTCCATTTCAGGGGAATTTTCCGCGTTTATATAGCCTCCGTGAATTATGACATTGTTTAAAGCGATTGGTAATCCCAGTCCTGTTCCTCCGCTTTTTTTAGTCGAAAAAAATGGGTTAAAAATGTTTTGGATTATATCTTTTGAAAATCCAGTCCCGTTGTCTTCAAAGTCGATACAAACATAATTGCCTTCCCCGTCTTTGGCATTTTCTTCGACAAAACGCGATATTATTCTTATTAGCCCGCCATTTTCCGGAACTGCATGGGCGGCGTTTATTAAGATATTCAAAAACGCCTGACCTAATAAATTTTCGTCAGCCTCAACGATTAAATCATCGTCTATCCCGTTAATTATTTTAATATTTTTTTGTTTTATCAGATATGAAGCGAAGATAAGGGATTTATTAATAATTTCCCGCAAGTTATATCTTGAAATGGATGGGTTTAATGCTTTAGAAAATTCCAGTATATTTGTTATCGTAGCGTTCATATTTTTGACGGCGGATACGATATTAGAAACAATCTCTTTGTGTCCTTCATCATTAAGCTCTTTTTGCAAAATGGAAGCGAACAAGTCGATAGAACCAAGCGGGTTCCGTATTTCATGAGCAATTTTTGCGGACATTTCGCCTAATTCCGCCAATCTTTTAAATTTCTTTATCTCCTCTATATTTTGGAATATAAAAATTCTTCCTGAGTATTTTTTATTATTCCCGTGGACGGCCTTTGTGTATAAAAATATATGGATATATTTGCCTTCGCCTGTTTTCATTATTTTTTCTATCGGATTATACAGGGGCTTTATAAAATCAACGGTTTTGGAATTGCTAAAAAACATTTTTATAAAATCTTCTATATCTTTATTTAAATAACTTACTAAATTGTATTCTGGCATAAGTTCGGTTAAAAATTTGTTAATAAATTTAATTCCGTTTTTTTCATCCGTAATAATTATTCCAAGCGGCAGACTTTCAAGGACGGTATTAAGGTTTTCTTTCAAATCCTTAATTTCTTCTTCCAGATTTTTATAATTTTCCGAAAGTTTTTGCGAGGCTATCTCGAAGGATTTAAATGCTTCCTTTAACTCATCTTTATCAAGAAATGACCTTGCGTTATCATTAATATCGATATTTTCTTCCATAACATAAAATTTTATCACAAAAATAAAAAATGCTATAATGAAATTTATTTCATTAATCCGGCATTAGAAATTTATTTACTGCCGGAATAATATATAAGGATATAAAGGTATGGCGCAGGATAAAATATTAATAGTGGATGACGACCGACATATGCGCTCGGCGCTAAACTTAAGCTTAAAAAAGATAGGCAAAGACGGTGAAATATTTTCATCCGCCGAAGATGCTTTAAAATTCATTGACATGACAGGCAAGGATAACCTTGAAAACCCGTTTTTTCTTATAGTAAGCGATTTAAATCTCCCAAATATGGACGGTGTGGCTTTTTTGGAGGAAATAAAAAAAAGAGAAAATTACAAAAATATCCCGTTCGTTATTATTACGGCATACGGGACAATAGAGAGCGCGGTTCTGGCCATGAAGCTGGGCGCAACTGATTATCTTTTAAAGCCCTTTAATATAACGGATTTTGAAAGGGTAATAAAAAATGCGGAAAAAATTTCCCATATTTTAACTAAAGAAATTAAAAATATAGAAACATTATCTTATAACGGGGACAAACACGCTTTTATTTATAAAACAGGCAAAATGAAGCAAATAAACTCCTTTATAGATATAATCGCTCCCTCGGATGCGACGGTTTTAATAACAGGGGAATCCGGAACCGGCAAGGAGGTTGTCGCAAGACGCGTGCACGAACTCAGTAAAAGGAAGGGTAAGTTTATCGGGGTTAATTGTTCCGCTATAGTGCCGACCCTTTTGGAGAGCGAACTTTTTGGCCATGAAAAAGGCGCTTTTACGGGGGCCGCGGCAAGAAAGCCCGGAAAATTAGAGCTTGCAAATAATGGAACTATACTGCTTGACGAGATAGCCGATATGGATAAAAATCTTCAATCAAAAATTTTGCGAACCCTTCAGGAAAAGACTGTCGATAGGGTAGGGGGAGACGAGCCTGTCAAAGTGGATGTCAGGGTTATAGCCGCTACAAACAGGGATATAGAAAAAATGGTTTTGGAAGGCGCTTTTAGGGAAGACCTTTTTTATAGGATTAATGTTATCCCCATACACCTGCCGCCTTTAAGGGAAAGAAAAGAGGACATTCCGCCGCTTGCAAAATATTTTATGGAAAAATATTCCAAAAAATACTATCGAAACTGCATTAAAATATCGGAGGATGCTTTAAATTATTTAGTGTCCTTAAACTATCAGGGAAACATCAGGGAACTTGAAAACATGATAGAAAGGGCGGTAATTCTTGCCCAGAAAGACGAAATCATAGATATTGCCCATTTCGGAAGTTTCGGTTCATCCGGTTATAACGGCCCGGCCGCCATTCCGAAGGCCTGGAGCAAAGCGGTAATCAGGGAAAACGAATCCGGCATTACAAGTTTAAGTATTAAAGAAATGGAAGAGAAACTCATTATTGCCGCTATTAAAGAAACAAACGGGAACAGGACAAAAGCTGCCGAAAAGCTGGGAATAACCGCAAGAACCTTAAGAAACAAACTCAAAGAACTCAACCTAAGCGATGTTTAATGGTTTGGCATAATATTTGCTTTTACATAAAGTAATATTAAATTAATTTTATTTTATGGGAAAAATTTTCCCTTTTTGAAAATATTTTAATTTAAATGAATAAATATTAATAAATTATAGGAGAGAAAAAATGTCGGTAAATTCACTTTTTCCTGCAACGACATCTACTGCTGCTGCCAATACTGCTGCTGCGGCTAATTCTGCAAACTCAAATAGCCTCATAAGCGAAAATACCTTTATGAAATTAATGGTTCAGGAACTCCAAAACCAAAATCCGTTAGACCCGATGTCCAATACCAATTTTATTTCCGAGCTTGCCCAGTTTAACTCCATGAACCAGCTTACCTCTATGAATTCTACTCTTCAAAGCCTTGTATCCTCGCAAAATCAAGCAGTGCTTAGCAATGCCGCAAACTTGATAGGACGAACGGTTCAGGCAAACGGCAACTCATTTGGATTCACGAGCGGCAGCAGCGCATCCTTAAAATATTCCTTGCCGCAAAATGCTAATTCCACGTCGATAGATGTTTATGACAGCTCTGGAAATCTTGTTTATAACACAAATTTGGGTCCGCAAAATTCAGGCTCTCAGTCGTTTAACTGGGACGGGCTTGAAAACGGCGGTTCCGCGGCTCCTACGGGGAACTATTCATTTTCGGTTAACGCAACGGACGCATCGGGTAATCCGATAACCGCAACCACTTATTCGAACGCCGCGGTTATGGGACTAACCACATCTAGTAGCGGCGCTGTAGAGCTTGAACTGAGCAACGGTTCGACCGTTCCGCTTTCGAGCGTTACGAATGTTAGCTAATATATGTCATTTCCGCGCAAGCGGTTGGCTGTCATTCCTGCGTAGGCAGGTCGGCTGTCCCAACCCGCTTCAGCGGGAAAGTTCCAAAGGAACTTCACGAGTGCCGTAAGGCATGAGAGCGAAGCGGTAATCCAGACTTAATAAAACAACTAATTATGCCGATTTATATAAAAGTATTTAAGTATTAACAAATAAACTGAAAAACTGGATTCCCGCTTTCGCGGGAATGACGGTTAAAATCGAAAGCGGGGCAGATTTTAATCTGTCCCCTGAAAGAGACAATACGGAGGAGTGAAAAATGGGAGCAAATGCGCTTTTTACCGCAGTATCAGGCTTAAACGCCAATCAAACGTACCTTGGGGTCATAGGAAACAATATTGCAAATTCTAACACAATCGGTTTTAAAAGCTCCGATCCGATTTTTCAAAATCTTGTGAGCCAGACATTAAGCGGCGTCTCAAGCTCTCAGGAAGGCCTTGGAACCTCGGTTTATTCTATTCAACAGCAGTTTGGGCAGGGAGCATTGGAGACTACTTCGAATCCTTTGAATATGGCGGTTGACGGAAGCGGCTTTTTTATAGTGCAGTCGCCTAACGGCTCGACCTATTATACGAGAAACGGGCAATTCAGCGAAAATGCGCAGGGGCAGATAGTAGATTCGACCGGTCAAAATATCGTTCAGGGATATCCTTTAAATGCCCAGGGGATTTCTACATCCGGCACCCCCCAGCCTATAAGCCTTACAACATCGGCAATTCCGCCGCTTGCCACGACAACGGCAACGCTGACTGCAAACCTTGATTCTAATATATCGCCGCAGACTACTCCTACGACAACGACTGGAACATTTATGGGCGGGTATCTTACATCGAGCGCTTCCGCCGGTTCATCAACCGTTAATGTCGATATGACTTATAAAGGCGCCACGGGAAGTGCACCGACCTCTTTGCTTATTGGTAACGGCGACGGAACCACTAATCTATACACGGTTACTTCTTATGTCAGCGGAGGCGTAACATATACCCCTGCGACTTTACCGTCGGGTTCGGCCGTTACATCCGTAACTTTATCTTCTCCGCTGACCTCTTCCGTTCTTCAAAATACCGCGATTTCGCAAAATACTTTAGGATTAACCAGCACAAGCGGCGTTTTGCAGGGTTCTGATATGCAGATAAATACAAACGGTAACAGTACTTCAAGCGACCCCTATCAATTTCTTAATACTGTTGCAAGCGTTAATTCTAACAGTACGGTAAATTTATCGAACGCAATGCCGGTTCCGTCCGGCGGCTCATTTACGGCAGGCGGAGGCGTTATAGCCGGTCCTGCATCGGACTATTATTCTACGACGATTAATGTTTACGATTCTCTTGGAAATTCACTGCCGATGACCGTTACCTTTGCTCCGACTTCTTCATCTGCAGGCAATTGGAATGTTTATTACACAATTAACGGAACCGCCGCTCAAAGATCATCTTTTTCCACTATAACTCCTACTTCAGCTCCAAACTATGATGTGCAATTTAATTCAAACGGACAGATTGTTTCAGGGACAACACAAACGCTAACCGATGTCCCCGCTTATGTAAATCCGGCTCCGGCGACGCTTCAGGACGGCGCCTCCGAACCGTTAAATGTCGCTTTAAACTTAAATAATCTGACCCAGTATGCCGCAACTTCTGCTACGACGGCATTCACCCAGAACGGCTATTCTACGGGAACCCTTACCAGTTTTACCGTTGACCAGAACGGAAGGATTTCGGGGCTTTTTTCGAACGGACAGACAAAATACTTATATCAGGTTGCCTTAGCAAACTTTATTGCGCCTACAGGACTTGTTTCGGAAGGAAACAGCCTTTACGCGCAGAGCTTTCAGTCTGGACAGCCTGCCGTGGGCGTGGCAAACTCCGGAAATTTCGGCTACATTACGGATTCGGCACTGGAACAGTCCAATGTCAATATTTCATCCGAATTTACCAATATGATAATTGCTCAGAACGCTTATGTCGCCAATTCAAAGGTTTTGACGACCGAAAATGCGGTATTGACGGCTCTTGAAACGGCTATTCCATAATTTATTTACTTAAGTTAAGTTAAATATCCGGAAATATCAGGGTTCATACAAACATTATGATGATGTCAAATAATTTTTCGCCGGAGTTTTCCGGCGAAAAAATCAATATGAGTAATAATTTTGCGCCGGCGAAACAGGGGGCTAAACCTGCCGCTCCGGATAATACTTTTTCCGTGAACGGGAATGCCATGCCTGAATCTTTGCGGCAAAATTCCCGCCACGTCCATACTGCCGCCGGAAACTTTAAAAATATATTGAACAGGGCATCGGATAAAGGATATTTATCGGGGGAGGGCGAGCCGGTTAAAAATAAACACGGCGATAAAAATAATAAACATCATAATTTTGGCTTTGCTTTATATGCAGAGCCGCCTTTAAATACGGATAAAAAACAAAACCCGGTTATTTTATCGTCTGACGGCAACGGTAAAGATTCAGGCGGGGGTATTAAAGGCAATGAAGCCTCTAACGGGAATGGGAGTATAAATATTTTATCCGGCAATAAAAAATCGGCTCAAAATCCCGGTAGTAAGGATAATTTTTCCGGCGGAAATAATACCTTAAGCGAAAGCGGGACTGCGGGCGCTAATAAAAATGATATTAATCCTGCTATTATTACCGATTCCGCAGATTCCAAAATTTCTCCAAATTCAGCCGAAGATAAAAATGGGAATAAAAATGATAATAAAAAAATTGACGGTAACGCTGATACTGCCAATATTGCAGGTACGCAAACAAACCTGAACCGGAAATCAAATTTATCTTTATCAAAACAGGCTTCGGACAATTCAATCAATCCTGATGTAAATATAACCGATAACACGGATAACATACCTGGTAAAAGGGCGGCCAATAGTCTTCGGAATAATAAAGAGTTAAATAACTCAAATAGAATAGTAGAGGACAAAAAAAATATAAATTCCGAAGCGGCGGCGGGAAACGGGGACATTAAAAACAGGCTTAATACAGGTTTAATGTCGAATATAAAACACGGACTCACAAATATAACTAATTTTACCGTTCAAAATTATGAAGCAAAATTGGATTTAGCCCGTTCAAATCTTAAAAACGATAATAACTTGACTATAAATAAAAGCATTGATTTTTTGAATAATGCCGGTCTATCAAATTCAAATTCAGGAAATTTGAACGGAAACAATGCGGGGACTACTAATTCCGGCAGCGGACAGATAAATGTAAACGGTCTTAATAATATAGAAAGCAGTGAATCGTCAGGTAAAATTGCCATAAACTCCGTTATGTTTATGGTTAAAAGAAATATTCAATCGGCTACGATAACGCTAAAACCGCCTTCGCTGGGAAATGTCAGGATTGACATCGTGTTGAAAAATCTTCAGTCTAATCTTATAGACGCCGGCGGCGGCAAGGCTATTACGATTAATATGCTTGCCCAAAATGATGCCGCAAAGAATATGCTCCAATCATCGTCGTCAAATCTTCAAAATGCGCTAAAAGGGCAGGGTTTTTCTTCGATTAATTTAAATATTAATCTGGATTCCGGCAAGAATAATCAAAACGGCGGGAATAATGAGGAAATCAATAAAAATCAGCTTTCCAAAAATTATTCTAGCGGTTCCGTTAACGGCGGTAAAGCCGTCTCCGGCGGTTCCTTTTCAGGTTTTAATATGACGCGTTATAATCCTGACGCGATAATAGACTATTTTATTTAGGTATTTTATATATGACGGCGTTCAAATTTCAAAATATATTGAATCACAGAAAGTTAATACTCGATGGGTATTATATCGAATTATCGAAGGTTCAGGATGAATTGGTTAAGATAAATTTAAGAATAAACAGCGTCCAAAATTCTATTAATTCATTCAAGGAAACCTTTCAGGATAAGGCATTAAATATTTCGAACATTAATGATTATAACTTATTGGATACCCAATACAGGACTCTTTTGGCAAAATTAGACGACTTATTAAAAATAAAAGATTCCATACTGGTGGATTTAGAGAATAAAAAGGCCCAAACAATAAGCGCCAGAGTGGAGTGTGAAAAAATAGATAAACTCAGGGAAAAATATCTTGCGATAGGTAAAATAGAGGAATTAAAACATGATGAAGCTATTGCAAACGATTTTGCTTCAAATCGTTACAATCAAAGGTAAACCTTGAAACCTTGAAAATAATATTATAAATTTTGTTATTATGATGAAAATTTTACCCTCCCTGATAATCTTTATCACATTATCCATATTGCCTGTTAATGTTTTTGCTTCAGGGGTAAACGCTAAAAAAGATGAAATTAAAACTCTTGAAAAACAGATAAAATTGGAACTGAAAGAGTTAAAAAATATAGAATCCAAAATCCATCGCATCAAAGCCGGACAAAAGGCAAAAATCAAAAATCTCGTAACTTTGTATTCCTCTATGAGTCCGAAAAGCGCCGCAAGTATTATTCCGCACATCGATAAGAATGTTGCCGTGTATATTCTTTCCAATATGGCCCCCAGAACCGCCTCCGCGATTATTTCGAGGATGCCTACCGCAGATGCGGTATTTTTTACAAATAGCATAGCGGGAAAATAAAAATAAATTTTCGCTGTCAAATTAATGACAATGTAAAAGACCTTCCATATTTATATATCTTACCGATATTATTATAAAATTATCATAAAGTAATAGATGGCATAGACATTGCATTATTACGGATAAAATTGTACTATTGAATTTATATCACGGTTCATGAATATAAAATTTATAAATTTCATTAAATAAAATTTATAAGGCAGGGCGTAAAAATGGCGGAAAAATCAAACAAAGTACAACCAAATAACAATAACGGCAATAAAGAAGTCGGAGATGTAAACGAGGATGACATTTCGGCGGTTTCGCAGATCGAATCCGCTAAGAAAAAGGTCGGAATAAAAAAACTTCTTTTTATCTTAATACCTGCGATACTCGTTCTTGGGGGCGGGGGGTTCGCGGCTTATCATTTTTTATTTGCCAAAAACAATAGCAATAAAAATGCGGCACAGCTGACCGCCCAGTCTTCAACCGCCCCAGGACCGATGATTGAACTTAAGCCGTTTTTAACCAATCTTGCCGATAAGAATCGAACCTCTTATATCAAGGTTTCTATGTCGATAGAACTGAAGCAGGGTGGAAACGCAGGTCTTTTTAAGCAGCTTACCCCAAAAATTAGAAACAGCATAATTATGATTTTAAGCTCCAAAACAACAGCGGAAATTAACACGCCTGAAGGTATAGTTTCCTTAAGGCACCAAATAGCGAGAAGCCTTAACAGGATTCTTGGAGACGGAACGGTTACCGGCGTTTATTTTAATAACTATTTGGTTCAATAAAATTATTAACTTTATTAACCCGGCGGATAAAAAATGCCCGAAATTTTATCTCAAGAAGAAGTAAACGCCCTGCTGAGAGGAATATCTTCCGGTTCCATAGAAACCGAAAAACTGGAAGAGACCTCCGGCGTAAGGGCGTATGATTTGACATCTCAGGACAGGATTGTCAGGGGCAGAATGCCCACCCTCGAGATAATAAACGAAAGATTTGCGCGGCTATTAAGAAACGATTTAACTTCTGCATTGCGAAAGGTTGCGGAAGTAACCGCCACATCGGTCGATATGCAGAAGTTCGGCGAATTTTTAAAGAATATTCCTCTTCCCACAAGTTTGACAATATTTAAGATGCCGCCGCTTCGCGGCTACGGAATTTTTGTTCTGGATGCAAGATTGGTTTATAACCTTATAGATATATTCTTTGGGGGAACCACCGATTTACATGTTAAAATAGAGGGAAGGGATTTTTCCCCGATCGAATCCAAAATAATTAAAAAAATTATCGATATGGCTTTTAGCGCTATGAAACAGGCGTGGTCGCCCGTTTATGCCGTTGATATCGAGTTTCAAAGAAGCGAAATAAATCCTCAATTTGCTACTATAGTAACGCCTACGGAAGTCGTTATAATCAGCAGATTTGAGGTTGACATAGAAGGAGCAATATCAAAATTTATGATATGTATCCCTTATTCTATGGTAGAGCCTATTAAAGAAAAGTTGTACAGCGGCTTTCAAAGCGAACAGCTGGAAGTTGATATGAGATGGATTGAGAGGTTTAAAGAAAGGCTTAGGGAATCGGAGCTGGATATAAAAGTCGATTTAGGAAAAGCAGAAATAATGGCAAGGGATTTTTTAAAGGTGAAACAGGGGGATGTAATAGTGCTCGATAAAGAAATAGATGAGCCGTTAGTCGTCAAATTTGAAAATGTTCCAAAATTTATAGCCTATCCAGGGAAGGTTAACAATCAAATTGCCGTAAAATTAATATCCGATATACCGATTGGAAAAGAGGGTTATTATGAACGAAATTGAAAATCAGCGCAGCTCAATTGAAAATCAGCAGGACCCGGCCGAAAAAGACGAAAAAATTGCTAAGCCAGATGTACGGGAAGAACCGCCGAAAGATATTCAGCCAGGACAAGAACAAACCGCTCAAGAGGATGATAATGTCAGCTGGGAAGATGCGTTTAAGGAAGAGGCCATGACTAATCAAAAATCGGGCGAAAATTCTCCAGCCGTAAATACGGCGGAGGCAGGCAGGGAAAATTTAAATTCAGATGTTAAGGATGTCCATGAAGCCACTAAAAATGTGAATATCAGAAAGCCCGTCAAAAAAGTAGAGTTTTCCTCATTCGATGAAACCGATAAGACCGCAGAGTCGCCCAAAAATTTGGATTTTATTCTCGATATTCCGCTTACCATATCGGTTGAGCTCGGCAGAACAAAAATGGTTATAAACGATATGCTTCAATTGGGGCAGGGTTCCGTAATAGAGCTTGCCAAATTGGCGGGGGAGCCGCTCGATGTTTATGTCAACGGCAAATTAATGGCGCGCGGAGAAGTTGTTCTGGTAAACGATAAATTCGGCGTCAGACTTACGGATATTATCAGCCCAGCGGAGAGAATTAAAACATTATGAGTAAAACATTATTTATTGCGATAATCGTTTTTGCCGCTCTTGCAGGGGTTTCTTATGCCGCGAATAATAATAGCAATAAGAATCTATATTTAAAAAATATTTCGGTTTCGAAGAGTGCGGGCAGCTATTTCATCTGGTTTAAATTTAACGGCAAATCAGGTAATTTTATTCCAAAATATGTATTAAATAATTATAGCCTTGAACTAACATTTCAAAATACATATCCTGCCATTGGTTCAAAATTCATTAAATTTAAAAATAGGTTATTCAGGGGAATAGAGCTTATACCTTTAAAAAATTTAAGTTTAAATGCGATAATCTACTTTAATAAAGGTATCCCGATAGACAAAAAAGATATTAAAGGGTCTTCTTATGAAGACTATTTTGTGATTAAAATTTCCCATAAATTTGCAAGCAGTTTGTTTAAAAATATCGGAAAAAAACCTGTTTCACCGGCTTCGCTTATAAAGCCTCCCGCCGTTAATATAAATAATATAAATAATGCCCCAAAGAATATGCCTTTTTCTTTAAATGCGGGTTCCAAAAATAGCGGCAATTTAAATGTGGGTTTCGAGGTAATAAAAACGGTCGTATATTTGGCATTAGTCCTCGGGTTAATTTATGCCATATACTTCTTGTTGCTTAAATTTAAAGGACGTGTAGCGATAAAGAAAAATGTAAATAATTTAAAAATAGTATCTTCTTTAAATTTGGGAAACAAAAAATCTGTTTTTCTTATAGAGGTCGGCAGCGAGCTTTTCTTAGTCGGTGTATCCCCGTCTAATATTCAGGTTATAGGACACATTAAAGATTTAAATTCGGATTCTATTTCTAATGAGATTATCCAAACGGATATTAAAGACAATAAAACAGGGGCGCCTTTTATGGATTCCCGCCTTCGCGGGAATGACGGGGGCAATATAGATGATAATATTAAAACCTCATTCCGTACAGATGGATTCTCAAATAAATCTTCCGACAACTTTGCGAAGGTTTTAAAAAATCAGGTTGATTCTAAAGAGAGTTTAAATTTAAATCCGAATATCAAATTCGATGCCGATAAATTAGACGGGCAGGGTAATTATAAAATTAAAAATATATCGGAAGCCAGATTTAAAAATAAAGCCGACAATGTATTTTTCGATATAGAGGAAAAATTAAAAGGGTTGATAGAAAACAATGGCAATATTAAAAAATTTTAAAAATACGAGTCTGCTTGCCCTTCCCGCGATAACTATGACGGGACATCCGCATCATTCGGAAGTTTCGATGCTTATCCAGATACTGCTCATTTTTACCGTTATATCCATCGCGCCGTCTATTTTAATAATGATGACATCTTTTATCAGGATAGTCGTGGTTTTGTCTTTTCTAAGAACATCGCTGGGACTTACGACTGAGCCGCCCAATCAAGTAATTATAGGCTTAAGCCTTTTTCTTACATTTTTCATAATGGCGCCCGTGATCAATAAGATATATAAGAATGCTTATATTCCATATACAAAAAAGGCGATAGGGATTAACAGGGCGTACAAAACGGGATTAAAACCGCTTCGAGGTTTTATGTTAAAACAGACTCGGATGAAAGATCTGGAACTTTTTGTCAAAATGGCTAAAATAAAACATATAAGCTCCCCGAAGGATGTCCCGACCTATGTTCTTATTCCCGCATTCATCACCAGCGAGCTGACGACGGCATTCGAGATAAGTTTTCTTATCTATTTGCCCTTTTTAATAATAGATTTGGTGGTTTCAAGCCTTTTAATGTCCATGGGAATGCTCATGCTGCCGCCTACTATGATTTCGCTGCCGTTTAAACTTATGCTTTTTGTGCTGGTTAACGGCTGGTATTTAGTTATCGGTTCATTGGTTCAAAGTTTCAGGTGAACGGGATTATCTTATGAGAGATAAAAATGTCCGTAGCATTTGTTAATTTTATAATACAAAAGGTAATAATAACCGTTCTTTACTTAAGCGCGCCTCCGCTTATCGCCAGCCTTGCGATCGGCATTACGATAAGCGTTTTTCAGGCAGTAACGCAGCTTCAGGACCAGACGCTTACCTTTGTTCCTAAAATTATTGTCGTTATAATAGTTTTATTGATTTTTGGTCCATGGATGCTCAGCATATTAGTTGATTTTACCAGGGTGATTTTTATACATTTTCCTCAATATATCCGCGGAGGCAGTTAATTTAAAATGATAATTATCCATACGCACCTTCTCATAGAATTTATATTGATTTTTTTTAGGGTCATTGCAATGATCGTTATTATGCCGTTTGTGGGCAGTTCAGCCGTTCCCAACTGGGCAAAGATCGGAATGGCGTTTTTTATTTCCTTAATTATTTATCCTTTGATTGTTAAAACCCAGATAATCCCCAGCATATCTTTTCCGGCGCTGGTTTTATTTATTCTTTCCCAGACATTGATAGGGCTTATTTTTGGATTTTTAGTCCTTATAATCTTTACAGGGGTTGAGTTAGCGGGTCAGTTTATGGGTCTTCAGATAGGTTTTGGCATGATAAGCCTTTTAAACCCGTTAATTTCAAATCAACAGGTTTCTCTTATCGCAAATATGCAAAATTTTATTGCGCTGATGATTTTCATAGAAACATCGGCTTTTTTCTTTGTTATTGAAGGGTTGTATAAAAGTTTCGAAACTATACCTTTAACCTTTATACAATTTTCCCCATCTATTTTCAAATACTTAGTTTTAAAAGGGGGCGATATTTTTACAATCGGTCTTGATTTAAGTATCCCTATCGTAATAGTGGCTATTTTATTAAATATAATTATTGCCTTAATGGGAAGATTAGCCCCGCAATTTAATATTTTTGCGGTAGGTTTTCCTCTGCTGATATTTGTCGGACTTTATATTTTATACATCGCCGAGCCTTATTTTACGGATTACATAATTAAATCTTTCATACACCTCAGATTTGAATATTATCGTTTAATAAATTCTTTGGCTTTATTAAGCTGATTAAAAATTAATTTAGAAACGGATTAAATTAAATTATGGCAGAAGACCAGTTCGACAAAACAGAACCCGCGACCCCCAAGCGAATACAGGATGCCAGAAGCAAAGGGCAGGTGATGAAATCGAGGGAGGTAAATACCGCCTTTGTGCTTATAACTATTTTAATCTATTTATACTTTAACATTTCGTCAATCGGCAATATTATAACTTCCGAGATAGTTTATTTTTTATCCAACTCCTTTTATATAAATTTGAATTATGCGGGGATGCTAAAAATTTTATACCAACTCATTTATATCGTAATATTTGCCATCCTTCCGTTTATTTTAATCGTCTTTTTTGCATCTATCGTTTCCAATCTGTCCCAGGTCGGGCTGCTATTCACCTTAGAGCCGTTAATTCCGGATTTTGCAAGAATAGACCCTATATCCGGATTCAAGAGATTTTTCTCATATCAATCCGTCAACGAATTGTTTAAATCTGTTTTCAAATTTTTTGTTTTAGCCGTAGTAGCCTATTTTACATGTATTCCTTACATCAAAAAAATTTTTATTTTGCAATACACCGCGCCGTCTTACGACCTGCTTTTTACGGTTAAGCTTTTATATAAACTCTTTTTTAATATTATATTCGTAATGATTATATTAAGCATTATAGATTTTTTCATACAGAGGCATCAATACAACAAAGGTTTAATGATGTCCAAGCAGGAGGTTAAGGATGAGGCAAAACAATATGAGGGGAATCAACAGATAAAGGGAAAAATTAGAAAAATGCAAAGAGAGATAGCGAGGAGGAAGATATTAAAGGAGGTTAAAAAAGCCCATGTCGTTATTACTAATCCGACGCACTTTGCGGTGGCCATTAAATATGACAACAAAAAATATAACGCCCCCATCGTTGTTGCAAAAGGGGCGGATAACTTAGCTTTTCTGATAAAAAAGATCGCGTCGGAAAACGATGTGCCTTTAGTCGAGAATAAATTTATAGCAAGAATGCTCTACGATATGTGCGAACCGGGGCAATTAATCCCCGAAAGTTTATATAAGGCCGTGGCAGAAATACTTGCGCATTTATATCTTACAAATAAAAAATTTAAAGAGATATGGGGTTTGATTAAATAATGGCTGAACGGTCGGAAACAGGGACTTTTTCGAATAATTTTATTTTAAAAAACTCGGATATACTACTCGCCTTGCTTTTTGTGATGGTTATCGTTCTTATGGTTATTCCGATAACCACATGGATGCTCGATATATTTTTAACTTTTTCCATATCCTTTTCTATAATAATTTTATTAACTTCTATTTATGTCTTAAGGCCGCTCGAGTTTTCGGTATTCCCCACAATCCTTTTGGTTGCGACTTTATTCAGGCTGTCGCTCGAAATAGCCGCCACCAGATTGATACTTTTGTATGGATATAAAGGCGCCGATGCCGCCGGAATAGTTATAGAATCTTTTGGAAAATTTGTCGTGGGCGGAAATTATGCAGTGGGAATAGTGATATTTATTATCTTTATCGTAATCAATTTTATTGTTGTAACCAAAGGCGCAACCAGAGTAGCGGAGGTTTCGGCCAGATTTACATTAGATGCCTTGCCCGGCAAGCAGATGTCCATCGATGCCGAACTTAATTCGGGTTTTATAACCGAGGAAGAGGCAAGAAAAAAACGAACGGATTTGACGAAAGAGGTAGATTTTTACGGGTCTATGGACGGCGCAAGCAAGTTCGTCAGGGGAGATGTTATCGCCGCCATAATCATTATCGTCATAAACATCATAGGGGGTCTTTTAATCGGCATCTTCCAGCATCATCTATCCCTTTTTAAAGCCGCCTCTTATTATACTCTTCTTACCGTCGGCGAAGGGCTTGTTGTCCAAATTCCCGCTTTAATAGTTTCGACATCGAGCGGTATTATAATTACCAGAGCTACGAGGGAAAGCAATCTTTCGAAAGACTTTTCGTATCAATTTTTGTCTAATCCGAGGGCTTTATATACCGCAAGCGGCGTTCTTTTCTTTTTCGGCGTTATTCCGGGGCTTCCGCACTGGCCTTTTATTCTTTTTGCTGCCCTTGCCGCTTTAATAGCATATTTAATATCTAAAGAAATGGGGAAAAAGAAGACCGAGTTAAGCAAAAAGGAGTTAGAAGATAGAAAGAGCATTCCCGAATCGCAAATTATAGAGAGCGTTCTGCAAGTCGATATTCTCGAACTCGAGGTCGGTTACGGCCTCATATCTTATGTCGATGCTTCAAGAAACGGAGAACTTTTGGAAAGAATTAAAGGCATTAGAAAACAGTTGGCGGGGGATTTAGGAATTATAGTTCCACCTATTCACATTAAAGACAATCTCAATTTAAAGCCGAACGAGTATCTGTTTCTGATTAAGGGCGCCCCCGTAGCAAAATACGAAGTAATGCCTAATAAACTTCTCGCTATGAATCCTGGGAATGTAACAGAGAATATTCAGGGTATTGTTACAAATGAACCGGCGTTCAACCTTCCAGCGCTGTGGATAGATGAAAGCCTTAAGCAAAAGGCGCAGATGGCGGGCTGGACGGTTGTCGAAATACCCGCGATTATAGCAACTCATATAGTAGAGATAATAAAGGCAAATGCGCCGGAACTTCTCACGAGGCAGGATGTTCAGAAACTTTTGGATATGCTTTCCTCTAAATATCCGAAGATAGTCGATGACCTTATCCCGAATACCCTTTCCTTAAGCACCGTTCAAACCGTTCTTGAAAATTTGCTTTCGGAGGGCGTCCCTATCAAAGATATGCTTACAATCGTGGAGACGCTTCATAATTACGGTCAAAATATCAAAGACCCTGCCGCATTAACCGAATATGCCAGAGCCGCATTAAAAAGAACCATAACCAAAATGGCTATGGGAGCAGATAATACTCTCAGGCCTTTAATACTGGGAAAGAATTTCGAATCGCTTATGATTAATGAATACAATAAAACAAAAGAGAAAGGAGGATACGCAGGGATCGACCAATCTTACTATAATAAAATAATTTCGGCCGTCAAAGAAGGGGTAAAAAAATCTGCCGAAACCGGCTTATCTCCCGTCGTATTAACCTCTCCCCAGATAAGATTATTTTTAAAAAATATTTTAAACGAAATAGTTCCGGGGATAACGGTTATTTCATCCAATGAACTGTCGCCGAATTCCAAAATTAAACCACTGGGAAGTATAGAAATTTATGCAGATTAAACGATATGAAGTTTTAGATATGCAGGACGCGATAGAACTTATAAAAAGAGACCTCGGGGAAGATGCCGTTATTATTTCCACAAGGCAGGTTAGCAGTTCAAACGACCTGGGTTTTTTCGGAAAACCGTTTTTGGAAGTCGTAGCTGCGGCAGATTATAAAGATGAAGATCTAATACCTTCGAGGCAGAATAATAATTTTAATCAAAACCTTCTGAGCCCGTTATACGACGATATAAAATTTTTAAAAGACAACTTCGAAAGCATCGTGGAGGATAAGGTTTTATACATTTTAAATACAAAGTTTGAAGAGATTAAACAAAATATGGATGAAATTAAATTTAATTTAAATTTATTAAAAGACGAAAAGACAAAAGTCAGGGAAAAAGAAAACGATTTACTTATGTACCTCGATAATCTTTCTTTCGATAGAAAAATATCAGCCAAATTAATAGAAATATTTTTTAAAGATATTAAATTGACAAACTTCAAGTCCGAAGAAAAAATTAACTATTTTAAAAAGTTTTTCAAAAAAATAATCGAGAAAAAGATAGAAAAGAAAAAGTTAACGCCTTTTATGGACAACAAAATAGTTATCGCCCTTGTCGGAAACAGCGGGGTGGGAAAAACCGCCACAGCCGCAAAGCTATGCGCTAAATTCCTGTTTGAAAAAAATATGCATTTATCCGTATGTTCGCTTGATTCATTAAAAATGGGCGGATATGAAACATTAAAAAATTATGCCAAAAAACTTAAAATAGATTTTGCGGCAATAAAAGATCCGGAAGACCTGAAAACATTTATTTCAGATTCTCCGTCCGATATTATAATAATCGATACATTTGCGGTTAACCACAACAGCGTTTTTCAGCTAAATAATCTGGTAAAATTTTTGGGTGCGTTCGATGGGAAAATTAAAGTGGAGCTTCTTTTGCCTGCTCAGCTTAAAAATGCGGACGCTATCAGGACTTACGAATCGTTCAGGAATAAAGCCGGAGCGAATGGGGTTATTATCACAAAGACGGATGAATCTCATTGTCTCGGCAACCTTGCGGAAATATTTTTACTTACCGATTCAACGGTTGATTTTATTACGAAGGGAGGGAATGTTCCCGAGGATATCGAAGAGGCAACCGTCCAAAATATTTATTCTTTATTTTTCCCTTTACCTCAATATTAAAATTAAAAAAATTAAATAAAAAAAATATTATGAAAAAGCAGGGGAATCAAAATAATTATACAAAAATTATTTCTATAACAAGCGGAAAGGGCGGGGTCGGTAAAACTAACATAGTTTGCAATCTTGCATACTGTTTTGCCTCTATGGGCAAAAAGGTAATGATAATGGATGCCGACCTGAGCCTCGGAAATGTTTCAGTAATTCTCGGTATTATTCCAAAATATAACATTTCTCAGGTAATTTACGGCGATAAACAGCTTAAGGATATCATAATCTCCGATTCTAACGGCGTTCTGGTTCTTCCTGCTTCATCGGGCATACCAGAGTTGTCCAATCTCTCAGAGCCGCAAAAAATTGCTTTAATGTCAAGGTTCGATGAATTTGCCGGAGATATGGAGGGTTCGGGAGAGCCTATAGACATTCTTTTAATAGATACCGGAGCGGGAATTTCGTCGAATGTTTTATATTTTAATCTTGCCGCAAGCGAAATATATGTTGTCGTGACCCCGGAACCTACATCGATAACTGATGCTTATGCGCTGATTAAGGTTTTAAGTTTGAAATACGGAGAAAAATATTTTCGGATTATAGTCAATAACGTTAAAAGCGAAAGGGAAGCTAAGGAGGTTTATAAACACTTAAGCCTTGTTTCCGATAAATTTCTTAATGTAACCTTAAATTATTTAGGACATGTTTTGAATGACGAGAATATTCCAAGGTCGGTTATTATGCAGAAACCGGCGTTAAGCCTTTTTCCAGATTCTAAATCGTCCGAATGTATTAAAAAATTGGCTTATAATATACTTTCTCAAAAAGATAATAAAATATCCAACGGCAATATCCAATTTTTTCTGAATAAACTTTTAAGGGCATTTTAATCTTTGTCAAATGGAAAAAATAAATTTTAAATCAAAAAGGCTGATCGAAGAAAATTTTAACCTCGTAAACACGGTTGCAAACTTTATGATGATAAGATTTAACGGAATCATAAACAGAGATGACCTTGTGGAATTTGGCATAGGGGGACTGATAGATGCCGCTATTAAGTTCGATCCGTCAAAAAATGATAACTTTAGGGTATATGCGATAACGAGGATAAAAGGTTCCATTTTAGACGGCATAAGAAAACTTGACTATATGCCGAGAAATGTCCGCGAGCTAGCGGGGAGGATAGAAAAGACATACTCCAAATTGGAACAAAAATTAGGAGAAATGCCCTCAGATGAAGAGGTGGCTCAGGAACTCGGTGTTAATTCGGAAGAATTTAGCGAAATGCTATATAAGATAAGAGGAGCATCATTTCTATCAGATAAAGATTTTATCGGTTTTGACAAAGGACGCGCCGAATCTATAGAAACAATGGAGAGCAAGGAACCGCAGGTTATAGACAACCTTTTGATAAATGAAAGAAAAAATATTTTAAAGACATACATCGATATGCTTAGCGAGGTTGAAAAAAATGTACTGATGATGTATTATTATGACGAATTAACCTTAAAAGAAATCGGAAGACTGCTGGATCTAACCGAATCCAGAATTTGCCAGATCCATTCTAAGGCAATAATAAAATTGAGATCAAAATTAAAATCATATGAATAAACAAGATAAACAAAGGGATCTGCTTTTTGCGGATAATGTCGATGTCGTTAGAAATGCAATAGATAACATAGCAAAATACGGAACCATAAAAGATAAAAAACTCATAGTCGATTTATTGGGATCGAGCAGCCCGGGCATTGTTGAATTTGCCGAAAATACCATTATTAAACTGCAGGAAAAGGGGCTTATAAAAAAGCTGTTCGAAATTTCTGCCTCAAGCGGCAGCGGCATTAAAATCAGGTCTAATTCATTTGATGTTATAAAGCAAATTGCCATGAAGAACGGAAATTTTTTAACCGAATATTTTAATAAAAGCAAAGGTAAATATAACAGGATAATTTCAGAGCTGATAAGATACGGCAATTTTATCCCTAACGATTATCCAAAAAGGATTTTGGTCAAGCTTTCAAAAGATAAAGACGAAATAACAAGGGCTAACGCGGTTGAATCGATAGGAATATTAAAACTTAAGCTTGACGGCGTACTGATAAAGGCGCTGGATGATACATTCTTTGTTTCGTCATCGGCTATTTTTTCCATAGGGGAAATAAGATTAAAAAGAGCGTTTCCAAGATTGAAAGAGTTATTTTTAAAATCCCGCGACAGGGTTGTCAGAAATATAATAGTCGATTCTTTGGCGAAAATAGGCGGAAACGAAATATTAGATTTTTTGTTAAATCTTCTCGGTAAAAATAATAGATATACGATAGATAAGATTTATATACTTAAAAGTTTATATAAAATATATACGGCGGATAATCGCAAAAAAAGCGGGACAAAAGAGTCGCTGCTCCAAAAAATATCCAATTTAAATCTTAGAATTTCTATATCGTCTATAGAAGAGTATGAGGAAAAAGAGGCAATAGATTCTATCCTTTGTTATTTTTCTTTGTTGAATCATAAAAAGTCGGAAAAAATGTTTAAATTTTTATTTGAATATTATGTTAAAACCGAGAATATCGATGAATTAGAATATCTGTACATAAAAAATATTCTTAAAAAGATCGCAAGACCCAAGTACATAATGAATTACATAAAATCGTTAAAACCGTCGTCCGATTTTAATAAATATGATTTACTGATAAATGTTTTATCCGAGATTTCACCAAGGGATATAATAAATCTTTTAGATTTTTTTAAGGATAAAAAATTATTTTTAGAGGCAAAAATATCTTCTTTAATTTACGCGTGTTCGGTATTCTCGGATAAAAATTTTAGTTACAAAACCGCTTTTTACGATATTATTCTTTATTATTTAAGCGATGGAAACGGTAATGTTAGAAAATCCGCAATTAATTTATCGAGATGCTCGAAAAGCGGCATTTACATAGATAAACTTTTTACTTTTCTTCTTAAGGAAAATCTCCCTGATGTAACCTCTGCGTTTATAAATACCATATCTAATCTTTTAAGCTTTAAGCGGAATAAAAAATATTTTTATTTTTTTGCGGATAATCTGTCGTTAAAAAACGATAAAATAATAGAATATTCGTTAAAAATACTTGAAGAGGCGAAATTATCGCTAACCGATAATGATATTTCGGATTTATATTCTAAATTTGCTAATTTTAAATATGTTAAATCCATACCGTTAAAAAGACTGCTGGCGCGCGTTTTAAGAAAATACGACCTGGCAAAATATAAAGAAGCTATGTCTTTTTTACTTGACGAAAGCGATGAAGAGATTAAATTTAATTATCTGAATTCTCTTTTTATATCAGGGGTTAAGGACCTGAAACTATATTTGGATGTTCTTAGCTCCGCCGGAAATTTTTCGGATGAATTTAAATATAAAATAGTGGAATTAATCGAAAAATTAGGCGACCCGAAGAGCTTTGACTTTCTTGTTTTTATGCTTAATAAAGAAAAGAGTAAAATGGTAAAAATCGCCATACTGAGCGCCATTCATATTATCGATAAGGAAAAGGCGGCAAATATAATAAAAAAATATAATTCATCTAAAGATAAAGACTTAAGAAGCTATTCTTTAGAATTAATACAGTAAATAATTAATACGGTAAAAATTTTTAAAATAAAACCGAATGGAATATCCAAACATTAATTTATCTGATGAAATATTCTATAAATTAAAGAACTTAATATATGATATCTCAGGTATTTATTTTAATGAGCAAAAAAAATATCTCCTTGAAACGAGGTTATCCAGAAGGCTTTCTATTTTAGATCTACCCAATTTTGAAGACTATTATAATTATTTAAGATATTCGCCAAAAAGAAAACCGGAAATAAAGGAGCTTTTAAATAGCGTAACGACGAATGAAACCAGTTTTTTCAGGGACTTGCCTCAGCTCGAGGTTTTTATCGATATTTTAAAACAGGTTGTTTCGGAACCGAGCATTAATCCAAACAAAAAGATTAGAATATGGAGCGCTGGATGCTCCACCGGTGAAGAACCATATACTATTGCCATTATGATAAAAGAGAATTTCCCTTTTTCCAATGTAAAGTTTGATATAATCGGCTCCGATATCAGCGAAAAGGTTTTGGATTCGGCAAACAGGGGGGTATATCATAGTTATACTTTGCGCAACGCGAGCGAAACCATTATCGCTAAATATTTTAATAAAATAGACGACGATTCCTTTGCTCTAAAGGACGAAATTAAAAATATGACCGGTTTTCACAATGTCAATCTTGTAGATGCGAAAGAAGTAAAAAACTTAGACATTTTTGATATCGTTCTTTGCAGAAATGTTATAATATACTTCGATAACGAGTCAAAGAAAATGGCCATTACAAACATATACGAAAGTTTAAAAATAGGCGGGTATCTTTTTTTGGGACATTCGGAATCTTTACATTTTATATCTACATCGTTCAAATTGGTCGGTTTCGGAAAAACACCCCTATACAGGAAAGAATAAATGAAAACGCTATATACGGTATTAATTGTCGAGGACTCGTTAGTTGTAGTTAAGTTTTTATCGATTGCCTTTAAAAACGCGGGTTTTAAGGTGAAAACGGCTTCCGACGGTTATGAGGCTCTGGAAAAAGCCATTAAAGACGATATAAACCTGATTGTAACGGATTTAAATATGCCCGAGATGGATGGGATTACTCTGTTAAGCAGTCTTAAGGATAATTTATCGACCAAAAATATACCCGTTATTCTTATGTCCTCAAATATGCCAAGCGAAAACGAAATATCTAAAAGTTATGCTTTTTTGCAAAAGCCGTTTAATGATGAAAAAATAATAAGCATTGCAAAAAAAGCAATAAAAGAGGTTTACGGCGGCTAACCCGTTATTAATGTTGTAATAATTTATAATTTAAAAGGTGCTGAATATGGCTTTGGATCTGTCGATGAAAATTCTTGTGGTAGATGATTTTTCCACGATGCGAAGGATTATTAAGAATATTTTAAAACAGATAGGTTTTGCGAATGTGGACGAAGCCGAAAATGGGCAGGTCGCCCTTTCAAAAATTGCGGACGGAAATTACGATTTTGTCATTTCGGATTGGAATATGCCGGAAATGAACGGAATAGAATTATTAAAGAGCGTCAGGGCAAATGAAACAACAAAAGATTTACCGTTTTTAATGGTTACTGCCGAGGCAAAAAAAGAAAATGTGGTCGAAGCCGTTAAAGCAGGGGTTAACAATTATATCGTAAAGCCTTTTACGGCGGAAACCCTTCAGGAAAAGATTTCAAAAATATTCCCAGATTAGCCTGAACATATTGTGGAGGAAATCGTTAATGATAGATGACTCGATGAAAGAAATAGTCAATGATTTTGTTCAAGAGGCGCTGGAGCTCCTTGAAAGCCTTAATGAAAACTTTGTCGAGCTTGAGAAAGACCCCGGGAATAAAGACCTGTTAAATACTATTTTCAGAGCGGCGCATACAATCAAGGGTTCTGCCGGTTTTTTGGGTTTTCAAAGCATTGTCGAGCTGGCGCATAGCGCGGAAAATATTTTAAATAAGCTCAGACAGGGCGAAATTTTCCTTACCTCAGGCATGATGGATTGTTTACTCGAGGCTATGGACATATTGAAGGCTATGATAATATCCGTATCCAAAACCGGAATTGAAGGGCTTACGCCTGTGGATAACGCGGAACTTATCAAAAGGCTTGATGACATGGCAGAGGGAATAATTGGACTACGGGAAGAAGAGTCAAAACAGCCGGAGGCTAAAGGGACGCAAGCCGTCCGGCAGAACTTGCCTCATAGCGCGGCTGAAAACGGTAAAGTCTTAGCGGAGAAAGAAGAGGCGGCCGGAGAAATTATCAATGAAGAAAAGCATAAAGAAAATCGCGCTAAAACGGATAAAAGAAAGGTAAGAAACCTTGGAGATATCCTTCTGGAAGACAACCTTATTTCCAAAGAGGAACTGGAGCAGATTTATAAAGAGAAAGAGGAAGAGATAAAGCAACCCGAAACCGGAACCTTCGAGCAAAAACAGGAGCGGAACAGGCAGGCTGTGCCGATACAGGAAGTCCCTAAACCTCCGCAGACGGAGGCGGCATTACCCGGTCCAAAACCATCGCCCGCCCGGACACCCGAGATCAAAGAGACTACAATAAGGGTTGATATCGACAGGCTTGATAATGTTATGAATCTCGTAGGCGAACTTGTTCTTGCAAGAAACAGGTTATTTAATATCTCCTCTAAATTAGAGATGAAATATGCAGGCGACGATCTTTCTTCCGCGCTGGCGCAGGTTGTATCCAATTTAAATCTTGTTACCACCGACCTTCAGCTGGCGGTGATGAAGACAAGGATGCAGCCGGTTAAAAAGGTGTTTAGCAAATTCCCCAGAATGGTTAGAGACCTTTCAAGAGAACTCGGCAAAGAGATTGAACTTCAAATATCGGGTGAAGAAACGGAGTTAGATAAATCGGTTATCGAAGAGATAGGAGATCCCCTTGTCCATTTAATAAGAAATAGCGTTGACCACGGGGTAGAAACAAAAGAGATGAGAAAACGTCTGGGCAAACCTGAAATCGGAACTATTAAATTAAGCGCCGAACACGAGGGAAATTACATCGTTATAAGCGTTTCGGACGATGGAAAGGGAATGGATCCCGACATCTTAAAAAAGAAGGCCGTGGAAAAAGGGGTGATAGATGAAAAAACGGCTTTTGGTCTTTCCGATAAGGATGCTTTAAGTTTGATTTTTACGCCGGGATTTAGCACCAAAGAGAAAGCGACCGAAATTTCGGGAAGAGGGGTCGGAATGGATGTCGTTAAAACAAATATACAGAAAATAAACGGCATTATAGATATAGAATCCCAAATCGGGCATGGTTCGAAGATAGTATTAAAACTTCCGCTGACCGTTGCCATAATTCAAACCCTTATTGTCGGGGCGGGAGAAGATATTTTTGCCATTCCTCTTAATTCCGTCGTCGAAACCTTAAGAATATCGGAGTCGTCTATCCAAACAATCGATAAACATGAGGTTATAAATTTAAGAAAATCGGTTTTATCCCTGCTAAGATTAGGAGAAGAATTTGGTATAAAAGAATCAAACATCGTTGACCTTGATATCTCTTTAAAAAAAGAGATTTATGTAGTCGTCGTTGCACTGGCCGAAAAAAAGATTGGTATAGCGGTTGATAATCTGTACGGACAGGAAGAGGTTGTGATTAAGTCTTTGGGAGATTATCAATTAGGATATAAAGGCATATCAGGCGCAACAATCACCGGCGACGGAAAGGTTGTCCTCATTATAGATATAGCCTCTATGATAGAATCTGCCGCAATAAGATAAATTTTACAAGGAGTATTTGATTTATGGGAGAGCCTGTGAGGGTTTTAATTGTCGATGATTCCGCCTTTATGAGGAGGGCGATAGGTTCCCTTTTAGAAGGAGAAAACGATATCAAAGTTGCGGGATTTGCAAAGGATGGAGAGGATGCCGTCAGGCAGATTCAAGATTTCAAACCCGATATCGTAACGATGGACATAGAAATGCCTAAGATGGATGGGCTGACGGCGCTTAAAATTATTATGGAAAAATTTCCGCTGCCCGTAATAATGGTTAGTTCGCTTACGGAGGAAGGGGCAAAGGCTACTTTAGACGCCCTTGATTTAGGGGCGGTCGATTATATTCCCAAAAATCTTTCGAATGTATCATTGAATATATTAAAAATAAAAGACGACCTGCTTTCTAAAATAAGGGCTGTTACGGCAAAAAGATATGTTTTTCACCCGCCCTCCGAAAATATTGCAATTTCTTCAACAAAATTACTTACAAATGGTTCATGGAATAAAAGAATCAATATTGTCGCAATAGGTTCGTCAACAGGCGGTCCAAAAGCGCTTCAAGATGTTATACCTAAAATTCCGGGTAATTTTCCGGTTCCTATAATTTTAGTTCAACATATGCCTAAAGCTTTTACGGGGCCTTTTGCCGAAAGATTGTCGCAGATATCTCATATCAAGGTTATAGAGGCTTCCGGAAGCGAGATTATTAAGCCGGGAACGGCTTATTTGTCACCCGGCGATAAACACCTTACCGTTAAAAAAACAGGAGGGGGCAAAACATTAATATCTCTTTCAAACGAACCGGCTGATTTGATAAATAAACCGTCGGTCAGCGTTATGATGGAATCGGTGGCGAATGAATATCCAGGAAGCGCATTGGGCGTCATATTGACGGGCATGGGTTCGGACGGGCTGTCGGGTATGAAAAGTATTAAGAAGTCAGGCGGAAAAACTATCGCTCAGGATGAAGCTACCTGCGTCGTATATGGCATGCCAAAAGCCGTTGTTGACGCGGGACTTGCCGATGTCGTTCTTCCTATATACAAGATAGGCGATGAAATTATCAAGGAAACTTTATATTGATATTAATCAAATTTAATTTTCATGTTTGGAGGAAAATTTATGGAAGCCGTTAAGGAATCAAATAATCAAATTAATAGAACAGGTAAAGCAGAAAGCGATCCGAGGTTAGAGGAAATAGTTCAACTCGTTACATTTCGTCTCGGGAATGAAGAGTTCGCCCTCGATATTTTAAAGGTTCAGGAGATAAATAGAATTGTCGAAATAACTAAGGTTCCAAAGGCCCCTGATTTTGTCGAAGGCGTTATTAATTTGCGGGGCAGGGTTATTCCGATAGTCGATATCAGGAAAAAATTTCATTTGAAGACAAAAGAAGTTACAAAAGAGACAAGAATTATTGTGGTAAATATAATGAATAAAACCATAGGCCTTATTGTCGATTCCGTTTCAGAAGTTTTAAGGATCGATTCAAGCACTATTCAGCCCCCGCCGCCATTAATTGCAGGTCTCGATTCCGATTACATCGAAGGGGTGGGCAAATTAGACGACAGGCTTATAATATTGTTAGATATCGATAAGATATTTACAACCGGGGAGCACAGGCTTATCGATGGCATGACGAGATAATTTATGAAGACCCCGTATATTTTTGCAACCGCAAATCAAAAAGGGGGCGTAGGAAAAACAACAACGGCGATTACGCTGGGGAGTTCCTTATCGCTTTTCGGACACAGGGTGCTTTTGATAGATCTTGACCCTCAGGCAAGCCTTACCAATCATTTAGCGGTTGAGCCGGAGAAACTTGAATATTCCGTCAGTAATGTTATAATTTCCGAATCTTTTCACCCAGACGAGGTGATTATAAACAAATACAGATTAAAAACAGGCGGATGCATCGATCTGATACCGTCAAATATAAACCTTGCAAGGATTGAAGCGGAGCTTTCGGTTTCAAAGGGCGGGGGGTTAAGACTTAAGGAAAGATTAAAGTTTTTACCGAATAATTACGATTACATAATAATAGATTCATCGCCTGCGTTAAGCGTTCTTCTTATCAGCGCTATCGCGGCAAGCGATGAGGTTATTATTCCAGTTATGTCCGATTTTTTATCGGCAAGGGGCGTTGAATTATTACTCTCAACCATCGGCAAGATCGAAACGGCGATAAATATTAAATGTAATTATAAGCTTTTAATCACCATGTTTGATAGAAGGACAAATTCGTCATGGAAATCTTTGGACTATTTTAAAAATAAGTATCAAAGCTGCCATTTTAATAGTATAATAAATATAGATACAAGATTCAGGGATGCAAGCTTAATAAGAAAGCCTTTAACATATCTCGATGTTAATGCGAGGGGAACCTTAGATTATATTAATGTTGCGAAAGAGATAATAAACCGCCTTCATAACGGGATTAAGGGGGTAAACGATGAATGAGAGCGCAGAATTATACGATATGAATGGTTTTAAATTCAAAGATTCGGATCTGGTGTCTTCATGGATAGGCAGTCTTTTAGATGAAGTTGAAAATCAGCAAAGCTCAAAAAATTCGGACTATCTAAAAGAACCCGCCCGAATTATTGCTTATCCTGTTGAAAGAATATTAACCCCTCGAAACGAAGCGGCAGTTGTTTTAGATCAGGGAGATTTTTATTTAGAAGAGGTCAAAAAGCCGGAAATTTCTCCAAGTGTAAAAATAAATCCCGAAAAAGAGATGCCTTATTTTACCTTTACTTCGGGCAATTCTCTTTACGGCATACCCGCCTTTCATATAAACGAAATAATAAAATACAAAGAACCCGTAAATATCCCTTCAAAAAAGATTGGACTGCTGGGACTGATTCCTTACAGGGCAAAGATAATACCCGTTTATAATTTTTCTTCATTAGTCCTACTTTCGGCGGATGTGAAAACTATTTGCAAATATATCGTCATTTGCGTCTATGAAGGCAAATTATTCGGCCTATGCATAGAAGATATTAAGAATATAATTAAGGTTAAAAATAAAAATCTTATTTCATCCGCCACATTTAGGTTTTGGGGTTCCAATAAAATATGTTCCGATGTTTTTGAAGGTGAAAGCGGAAAATTTTATTCGTCGGTTGACATAAAAAGCATTTATAATTATTTAAAATCATGATAGATTTAGTCGAAATTCAACAAATTATTTCAAACATGCCTTCGGTTGAAAAAATTACCTCCACGCCTCAGGTTCTGGCGGTTAATTCAAGCAACATTATCCAAAAAGAGATGGAAAATGTGAATATGGAAAAACTGAGCACGGTTGTTGAATTAAGCGAGGTTCTGGAGCCTATTAACGATAAAAATAAAAATTCGAAAGAGGAAAAGAAGTTTTCATCCGAATCTGAAGAAGAAGAAAAAGAAACCGATAAAAAGAATACACCCCATATTAACATAATTGCATGAGTATGCAATGACCTTCGATGCCGCCGTTTTTTTTAATAATATTCAATTTCAAGCATTACAGGGTGATATAACCTCTCTTGACAAAAATTTAGCTTCGTTTTTAGAACTTACAAATTCCGGAAAAATTTTAGATGTAAAATTAATAGACACCCTTAATAATTTAACAGGCATATTCAGTTTTAACGGTAAACTGTTTAATGCCCAGATTCCGGAAGATTTATATAATGAGTTTGCCTTAAGTTCGCCTGTCGGCGCTAATGTCGGCATGAAGGTAAAATTACAGCTAAGCAAGATTGATAATAACGAGGTAACTTTTCGGATTGTTAACGATTTAAATAAAGGGAATATCCAAAAAGCCGTAGAATTATACGGCAAGGTATATTCCAATGATATTGCGGGTAATTTTAAAACCGTCTTAAACGAAGAGTTAAACCTTAATACTGGAAATATCGGCGTCTCGGTTAAAGGTAATTTTTTATTTATTCACTTCAATTTTAATTCAGGGTTGGGAAGCGGTACCGTTATCCTGACAACTAATCAGGCTTACGGTAAAGAACTTAACGCTCAAAATGACGGCAAAAAAAAATTAAACAAAATGCCTGCCGGGTATTCGTTTATGCTGGAAATAAACATTGAGCCTCTTGGATACATTAAGGTATTTTCCTACTATTTTAACAGGACATTAACCGTTAATTTTAAAGATTATTCTGAAATTGCGCATAACGCCATAACTAAGAACATGAAGGTATTTAAAGATATGCTGTCATTGGAGGGAATTGCGCTTAAAGAAATCTCGTTTTATAATAAGAATAACGATAAAAATACAGGCATGCCGAATGATGTTTTACTGAATCATAACATTATAAATGAAAGAATATAAAAATTATAAGAATATTAAGGCTTCGGCTCTAAGGTACGATAAAGGAAAGGAAAACGCCCCAATTTTGATTGCTAAGGGTAAGGGTAAAGTCGCAGAAAAAATAATAGAAATTGCAAACAAAGAAAATATCCCGGTGGTAGAAAATAAAGCGCTTGCCGATATCTTAGACAAGCTTGACATATATGACGAGATTCCACCCGAACTTTATAAGGTTGTTGCGCAGCTATTTGCGTTTATTTATAAATTAAACGAAAAAGTCGCAGGTGATTTAAAATTTAAATCCCTTTCATAGCCGCCACAATCTCCCTTTGTCTTTTAAATATGTATTTAAACATTATATCCTGTTCTTTCGGTCCCAGGTTTATCAGTTGCGCGCCGGTTTTATATTTAAGATTGTCAAGCCTCGTTGCCGCCCTTATTTCCATTCTAACGGTTATCGCCGGAATATTTCCCGGGAATTCTATTTTTACCCCCTCCAATACCGTATGCTTTTCTATGGGAAAATCTAATAAGAACGAAATCCCTTCTCCTCCAATGTCGTAAATGTTTGCGTTAAAATACTTATTATTCAGGAAAAAACTTAATCCCACAGGCTCCTTCAAAGACGGTTCTATTCTGAAATATTTTCTTTTTTCTAAAGACAGTATTTCTAGAGGCTTGTAAATATTAAATGTAAAATAATCATTATTTTTCCTGAAGTCGTAAAGCTTCGATACAAAAAAGTGTTCGTTATTTTTAAATTTAAAATTAAGCTTAAGATATGATGACTCCAAAAGGCTTATATTGCCGTTTTGCGGCATGAGGGAGTCTATGGTAATGTAATCCTCGGCTATTTTTATTATGCTGCTCGAATATGAGGTTTGCCCCGCCATGCCTGCCGCCCTGCCGAACTTCGTTTCGTTATTAAACGGAACAGGGGTAACTATAAGGCTTTTTTTTAAGTTGAGAAACCCTTTTAAAATACTGTCTATTTCCGGCCTTCTGGAATAAATATTTACATTAGGGTCTTCTTTTAATTTTTTAATATCGAACATAATAGGCGTATTATATTTTAAATATTCTATAGTATAAATCAAGTTTTTAAATAATATCAATATTTTTTATTTTTGCGGTATATTTTTCCTTTATTTTAAAAAATAGGGAAATTTTTTCCTAAAAACTTTATCATCCTTTTCAAGAAGCGATAATGAAAGGGTAATATTTTTGGCATATTTTTTGCAAACTATTTAATAAATTTTAGAATATTAATAAAATCTAAGAGGTCGTTATTATGAACGGCGGTTCGTATGTTGCCTTAAGCGGAATAATCGCCGAGGGGCAAAAGCTTAATATGATTACGAATAATCTGGCTAACGCAAATACCGTCGGATATAAAAGCAGCGGTTCTCTTTTTGGCGAATTTTTATCGCGTAAAGCTATCCAAACTTTAGATTCGAAAAGCTTTAAACCGTTTGTCGATAAGGCTTATCCTGTAACTCTTAACAGTTATATAAATAACTCTCAGGGACCCCTTAAAAAAACAGGCAACAGGCTTGACCTTGCAATAAACGGGGATGGGTTTTTTGTTTTACAAACGCCGGATGGAATTAAATTTACAAGAAACGGGGTGTTTTCTCTAAACAGCGCGGGAGAGCTTGTAAATCAGAATGGTTTTCCTGTCCTAAACATTCGCAAAAGACCTATTTTTTTAAATGAAAGGGGTTCAAATATTACTATTACAAAGAACGGCATAATAAATCTGACAGACCCCCTGACAAACAATGAAATGTATTACGGACAAATTCTTACGGTAAATTTTAACGGTCCGAAATATTTGTCGAAATACGGCGACACCATGTTTTCGGCAACCAAAAATTCGGGAGCGCCGGCCTTAAATAAAAACCCTGACATCTTGCAGGGTTATGTCGAGGAATCCAATGTAAACGAAATTAGGGACATGGCGGAAATGATAAATGTTTCTCAGGTTCACAACAATATGGTAGAAGTGTTAAAGTCATATTCAAATGTAAATAATACTACGATTAACACTATCGGCGCGGCGGTTTAACATGATTAAATCACCGTTAGATATCCTCTTCCTTTATTGGGAGGAGGGTTGGGGGAGGGTGATTATCCCCTTCAAATTGTAATATATGGAGGTTAATAAATGAGGGCGCTATGGACGGCTTCCACCGGTATGGAGGCGCAGCAATTGGAAATAGACAACATTGCAAACAATCTTGCCAATACCAATACGACAGGCTATAAAGAATCGAGAGTTAACTTCGAGGATCTTTTTTATCAAACCATTAAGTCTCCGGGGGCGTACTCTTCCGAATATACTCAGGTGCCGACGGGCATTCAAATCGGCTTAGGAACCAAGGTGTCTTCTATAGAAAAAGAATTTACGCAGGGCGATCTCCAGCAAACATCCAATCCCTTGGATGTTGCAATATCGGGGCAGGGTTTTTTTCAGATACAGATGCCGGATGGCGAGGCTGCATATACAAGAGACGGTACTTTTCAAACAAATTCCCAGGGTCAGCTTGTCGATGCAAACGGTTATCAACTTGTGCCGCCTATTACTATACCGCCAAACGCTACCTCCGTTACCATTTCGCAAAACGGTACGGTATCGGCGGTTGTTTCCGGTCAGACAAATCCTGCTCAGATTGGTACGATAACGCTTGCTAATTTTATTAATCCCGCAGGCCTTAACAGCATCGGACATAATCTTTATCTCCAAACTTCGGCTTCAGGCGTCCCACAGATTGGAACCCCGGGACAGAACGGCATTGGAACGGTTCAGCAGGGTTTTCTGGAAATGTCCAATGTAAATTTGGTGGGTCAGATGGTATCTATGATAACAGCCCAAAATGCTTATACCATCGATTCAAAAGCGATAACCATCGCAAATCAGATGTTGCAAACGGCGGCTGGATTGATACCGTAAGCTTATGTTAAATAAAAACTTTTATAAAAATACGATTTTTATTTTCATTTTTTTAGGGTTTATTATTGCGTGTCCGTGGAAAAATTCCTATGCGACAGGTTATAGAAGAAACCCAGTAAAATTAAAACAAATTATAATAAATTCTTATTTAAAAGAGATACCGCTAAAATTCAAAAAATATTTTCACTTTAGCCACTTCAGGTTTACAGGCCCGCTTAAAAATGTTTTTAGATATTCTATAAAACCGATAACTTATAATCCAGGATTTGCAGGGTATCATACGGCTATAATCAAATTAACGGATAAGAACAAAGGTTTACTTAGAGGAATTGCCTATGCCGCTTTTAAAGTAAGAATTTATGCGCCTGTTGCGGTTGCCGCCCAAACTATTGGAAAATTTCAAATATTAAAGGCAAACGATGTCGAAATTGATTATAAAAACATTCCTGACATATATTCAGGGTATTATCTAAATAAAAAAGGCATTATCGGCAAAGAAGCCAAATTCGTTATTATTCAAAACTCTATCCTGTCAAAAATAAATACGGAAAGGAAAAGGATAATAAATTTTGGAAATATGGTTTATATTGTTTACAAAAGATACGGATTAAATTTAAAAACTAGGGGAATGGCGCTTCAAGCCGGTCCTTATAATTCTACCATAAGGGTAAAAAATATCGAATCGGGTGTCGTCGTGGATGGGATTGTCAAGTCAAATAAAATAGTGATAGTCAGGTAAGTATGTATGAAAAAATTTAAAAAACTGCTCTTTTTATTAGCTGTATTTTCCTTTTTAGCCTTGTCTTTAAGCGGGTGCGGTACAGGTTTTGTCACTCCGCCAAAATCTATGGTGCCCCCAACTTACGTCAAGCCCACGGCAAAAAACGGCGGAATCAAGAGCAGGCCGATTTTAGGTTCTTTATGGAACGGTTCGCAAAACGGGACGAATCTATATTCGGATAATGTCGCATATCAGCTTAACGACATAGTTACCATAATCGTAAACGATCAGACGCAGGCGCAGGATTCTTCGGGAACAACCCTGTCCAAGAATTCTTCGGGGCAGGGGAGCATTGCCTTCGGCAGCCTTTCGACCGCAAAACCTACCGGTTATCAGGGGTCAAATGTCGAAAGTTTTAACGGGGGGGGCGGGGTGGCCGAAAGCGGGCAAATATCCACCATGATAGAGGCGCAGGTTGTGCGTGTTTTTCCAAACGGAAATTTGGAAGTTAAAGGCGAAAGAGAGGTCTCTATTAACGGTGAAACAAGATATATCTTAATTAAAGGCATCGTCAGGCCCATAGACATTGCTCCGGGCAACACCGTTCTTTCAAGCCAGATTGCCGACCCGAGGATATGGATAAACGGAGAGGGTCCCGTAAAATGGCAGCAAAGACCGGGGTGGCTGTATCATATATTGAACTTTATATGGCCATTTTAATATAACATATATTACCGCTCACCCGTCTTTATTTCGCGGCCGGGTATAGCGAGGATATGAGGATACGAAATGAGTAAGATTAAAAATATATTTTTAACGATGCTGTTATTTTTAGCAGCCGCGATTATTACCGGTATAAACCCTAATTTTTCCTATGCGGCTAAAATCGGCAACATTACATCTATTTACGGCGCAATGAGCAACCCAATCGTCGGTTACGGTCTTGTCGTAGGACTCGACGGAACGGGAGACCAGTGGGGCGTCAATGTTACGCAGCAAAGCATTGTTACTATGCTGTCCAAATTAGGCATTAATACCGACCAGGCTTCTCTTTATGAAATAAGAGACACGGCTGCGGTTATGGTTACAGCGGAGCTTCCGCCGTTTGCTATTCCCGGTCAAAAAATAACCGTTACGGTGGGTTCTATCGGAAACGCGCAAAGCTTACAGGGAGGAGTTTTATTAATGACGCCGTTAAAAGGACCAAACGGCGCTGTTTACGCGCTGGCGCAGGGGAGCGTGTCAACCGGCGGAAATGTCTCGACCGATAATGTGTTGCCGCTCCCGGGTTATATTCCCGTGTCTCAAAATTTTCAAACATCCGGCATAATAGATAACGGCGGGATAATAGAAAAAGGGGTTTCAATAGGGTTAAATTCATTTAATTCCATAAGATTAATTCTTAAAAATCCAAGTTTTACTACGGCGTCAAGGATAGCCTCGGCTATAAACGCGAAATTCGGAAAAGGTATTTCTAAATCGTTAAATTCCACTCAAGTATTGGTTGATGTTCCCGCCTCATACAAAGGCAATGTTGCAGATTATGTTTCCATTATTAATGCCGTTAGCGTGAAAACGCATTCAAGGGCGATTATAGTCATTAATGAACGCTCCGGGACTGTCGTAATGGGGGGCAATATCGAGATAAATCCGGTGGCAATATCTAATAGAAACATAATGCTTAAAATAAATAAAAAAAGAATACCAAACGCATTTTTTTTAAAAAATGGCTTAACGGTGGACCAGCTTGTTAAAGCCTTAAATGCGGTTGGGGCATCGACTTCAAGTATTATATCTATATTAGAATCTATTAAAGCCGCCGGAGCTCTTTCGGCGCAAATTAAGATAATGTAAAGGGGAGCGGAAAATATTAAAGATTTTATTTAAAAATGACGATTGCTATATGCGTAATTAAATCCTCGTTTAATTAATTACCGAATAATACAAAAATAAAAAGAAGGATAAACATATGACAATCCAGATTTCAAATGTTCCGCCTGTTATTAACGAAGTACCCGAAAGTAACGGCAATAAAACAAGGGGGGCAAATTTGCAAACCGGTCAAACGGCCGGGGATGAGGTGAATATATCCGACAGCGCAAGTTTCGCCGGCAATTTGAAAAGCTCCATCGATTCGGCTTCGGCAGCGGGTCCTGCAAAGCTCAACGGCATTAAACAACAAGTAGCTTCCGGGAATTATGCCGATAGCTCTAAAATAGCCGAAGGATTACTTAAGAATTTAGCTATAACTAATGAATAATATAGACTAATTTTATAATTTATGGAAAATTTGACTGAAAATAAAAAACATTTTGGTGAGCTGCTCGAAATTGTTTTAAGATTAAAAAAAGAACTTAACGAATCTTATTTAATCTTAAAGTCCGATTTTAATCCTCTCGAAAATATCGATGCTTTTAACGATAAGAGAAAAATATTAAATGAACTAACCTTAAAGTTAAGAGAATTTGTTTTGGTAGAACAGGATAAAAAAGGTGAAGAATTAGCCGATATTAAAAACAGGATAAGGGCTGAAATCTTTGAAATAATAAATATAAACGGGGCATTTTCGGGATTGATTAAAAAAAACATATATTATAATCAACTTACAATATCTTTCATTACCGATATATTTCATAAAAATTCTATTTATAACAAAGTTGGCGAAACTAATTCAAACTTTTCTCCATTAAAAAACGTTTTAATGGGGTCGGGTCTTAAAATTTAACCTCAACTTGTCATTGGAGATGGCGAAGCGGTAATCCAGTGTTTGAAACAGTTTTAAAAATTTCTATCGGTAACTTTATAATAAAGGTAATTTAAAATGCTTACGATAAATAATATATTCGATATTGCCAATTCGGCTATGACGACCAATCAGGCGGCCATGAATACGGTGAGCCAGAATGTCGCGAATGTCAACACCCCATTTTACAATAATGAAACCCCTATTCTAAGCGAGGCTCCCGCCGTTGTCGGCGCGCCGTACACTTACGGAACGGGAGTTAATTTAACGCAGGTTCAAAGAAGCACAAACGCTTTCGTTCAGTCCGAGGTTAATAACGAAACAACCCAAAATAGCTATTATACTAATCTGTATCAGGGTTTAAATCAGATTCAAAACCTCTTTAATGACCAGTCCGGTTCTGGTTTTAGCTCGGCTATTTCGGCATTTTTCAACGACTTTCAAAATGTCGCCAATAATCCGTCCAATACGGCTCAAAGGACGGCTCTTTTATCCGACGCGAAATCTCTTGCGGGAGATATTAATAATGCCTATACGACCATAATGAATTCCGTGTCCTCGACTAATACATCGATTAACGGAATTATTCCGGAAATAAACAGCCTGTCGTCGCAGATAGCCTCTTTAAATCAGCAGGTTACATACGCGCAAAATACAGGAAGCAATGCCAACGAATTGCGAGACGAGAGGATGAATGCAATAAATCAACTCTCTAAATTAGTCAATATTTCTTATTATGAAAATAATAACGGTAAAATTAACATTTCGATCGGCGGCACGCCCCTTGTTTTAAGCGATTCATCGTTTAATCTTTCAACCAAAATTAATAGCGGAAATGTCAGCTCTTTAGATATAATGTGGAATGGGCCTGCCGGTTCCCAGCAGGATATTACTCAAAATGTTACGGGGGGCAGTCTTGGCGCCTATGTTAATTTCGAACAGGCTGCGGCGCCTTCTTATATAAAGCAGCTCAACTCGCTGTCTGCCGCGATAACCGACAATGTCAACTCTTTGCAATATAACGGCTATGGTCTCGACGGTTCGACGGGCAGCTACTTTTTTAATCCTAATCTTACGACTTCTGCCGGCAGCGGTGTTACGGATGCAACTATCAATACAGGATATGTTGCCGACCCGTCTAAACTTACGGGGGATAAATATACGATTTCGACGACCGGCGGCGGTGTTTTTACGGTTACGGACAATACAACCGGCCAAACTCCTATAAGTAATCAAACAATAACCCCGACAGTAAATAAATACGGCCAAAGTGTATATACGCTTAACTTTGACGGGGTTTCCGTTAATATTACCGGAACGTCCACATCTGGAACCGCTCCGGCAAGCGGCGATACATTTACCGTAAATCAGCTGACGACCAATCCGGCTTTTACTATGGCGGTTAATCCAAATCTTACGGCATCTCAGGTAGCGGCGGCATCCGCCGTTTCCACCGCGGTTAACCCCACAAATACCGGCAATGCGACTATAAGTGCCGGCTCGATTGTAAATCCTTATGGCGATACTAATGCGGGAGGACAATATTCTATAACATACAATACCGGAGGCACCTTTACCGTTACCAACCAAACATCTAATTATTCGGAAACTATTACTCCTACGGTTACGACTAATTCATCCGGACAGAATGTTTACTCTGTTTTTTTTGGGAATAACGGAAGCAGTACTAATTCTGCACCGCCACAATATTTTCATGTTAATATTACGGGAACTCCTTCAAACGGCGATTCCTTTACGGCAAATGTTTTAACATCAGGACTAAGCCTTACGCAGATGAATAATATCGGTCTTAGCGGCAATAATGAAAACGCGTTAAATCTTGCGGCGCTGCAAAACAATAATGTGCCTATTAACGGGACTGACACGACTATTTCAACCTATTATTCGGGTATTGTTTCAAATATCGGCACTCAGGCTCAAAGCGCAAACACCAATTATACAAATTCAAGTTCGGTTCTGACTAATTTGCAAAATCAATTGTCATCATCCGTCGGGGTAAATATGAATCAGCAGATGACCGACCTTGTTAATTACCAAAATTCTTATCAGGCGGCGGCGGCTATAACGCATTCCGCGGAGGCGATTATGACGGCGCTTTTAAGTATTGTTCCGTAAAGCGATAAAGGAGGCACGAAAAATGATACAGATAACGGACAACATGATATACAACAACATTAATAACGAGCTGTTAAATCAGTCGGCGCAGATTTATAACCTTCAGGATCAAATATCCAGCGGCTTGCAAATAAACTATCCGCAGGATAATCCCGCAGGAATGGTTAATGTCCTGTCTTACAAAAATAGCACTTCGCTTATTAACCAGTATAATTCTAATGTTAATCTTGCCAATGAGATTTCGTCTTTAGCCTCATCCACCCTCAATAATGCCATCGGGGTCGTAAATCAGGCTAAAACCCTTGCAATAGAAGTGGCAAACGGCGGAACATCGGCGACTAACCAATCCGGTGCGGCACAGGAGGTTAAACAAATCATAAACGAACTTTTGCAATCCTCCGATACCTCTTATAACGGTCAAAATATTTTTACCGGAGAAAATTTATCGCAAACTCAGGCTTACACATCCTCTCAAGCCTTTTACAATGTTACTTCGCCTAACGGAACCGTAACGCAGGTTAAATATAATGTTTATACTTATGCGGGAACGGATGTCAACCAGAGATACCAAATTACCCAGAACGAAACGATTGCTCCGTCGCTTACTGCCGATGCCGTATTCGGAAATGATCCCGCAAATCAAACTGCTTCATATAATCCGTCCGGATTAATATCGGTTCTTTCGCTTTTCCAATCGGAGCTTTCGTCGGGGGTCTATCAAAGCGATTCGCAAAATATAATAAACGGTATAAGTAACGGTTTAAATCAAATATTATCCGCGCAGTCAACTCTTGGGACAAAAGTGCAAAGATTAAACGAGCAATCTACAAGTTATCAAACGGTATTATCTAATATTTCCCAACTGTTAGGGCAGACGGAAAATGTCAACATTCCTCAAGCTATGACAAGCCTTACACAGGCGCAGGATTCATATCAGGCTACGCTCGAAGCGGCGGCAGGCATTACTCAATTGACCCCTATGCTGCTCAAATATTTATAGTAAATAAATTCCCACATCAATATATGCTTATTTTGTCCCGAAAAGAGGGTGAAAGTATAAAAATCGGCGATAATATTACCGTCGAAATTATTTCTATTAGAGGCGGAACAGTCAAGATAGGAATAAACGCGCCTGAGGATGCCCTGATTTTAAGAAAAGAATTGTATGATTCGATAAAGGAGGAAAATATAAATGCCTCCAATTTAAATTCGGGTATTATATCCAACTTGAACGATATATTTAATAAGGAAAAAAACAAAAAATAATAATTAATAACAAAAATAAGGGGTTTTGATAAGTGGATGACGGAGGAGCAGTTATTTTAGTAAAGAGCATATATTACCCGCAAGGGTTGGCGGTAGAGAAGTCAAAAATCATAGAATTCGTTAAACCCATACTCGGGTTTAACGCTTTTAAAAAGTTCTGTATTTTGAATATCGATAAAGAAAAAAATGTTCCGTTTTTTATTTTGCAAAGCATAGAAAACGAGAATTTATGTTTTATTATCACCGATCCAAACCTGTTTTTTAAAGATTATAGCGTTCAGGTTACGGACGAGGAAAAAAACTTATTAAGCCTTGATAATAAAGCTGATGCAATAATATTCGCAATAGCCACGCTGTCTTCCGATTTTTCCTCTTCGACGGTAAATTTAAAAGGCCCTATCGTTATAAATATAAAAAATAATAAGGCTCTGCAAGCGGTTTTAAGTAATGATATGTATTCCGTGAGGCAGAAACTTCCCATTATAAAAGGTGAAGCAACATCAGGTTAAGGCGTTGTTTCCCTTTTATCGATAACCACTTTAGACCCGATACTTTCTTTGGCGGAAGACTTAAGAGCCGATGTTATTTCGCTGATTTGCCCGTAATGCGTGATCTTTTTGTTTGCATTTGGAATTATTGAAATAGACAGGCTCATTATCGGAAACCGCCTCAATATTTTTTGCCTGTCATAAGCCTCTATATAGCCTCTTTCTTTGTCGGTATTATCATAAAAGGAGAGTATTATCTTATCAAAGTTATATATAATGGTGTTTGCTATATCCAGCGCATCACCCGCATGAGAAACCACGGTAAAGTCGTCTCCGCCGATATGTCCGACAAGCACATATTTTTCGATATCCCTTTTGCGTGTTTTGGATATGTCATAGACTGTTGTCGCAATAAGCCTCGAGGTCATCATAATCACTTCATCGCCCCTGACAAACCCATATTTGTCGTTATACGATTTAAAATTATCGATATCTATATAAGAAAAAGAAAAATCTATATTTTCATCTATTTTATTTTTAATTGACCCCATTATCGACGAGTTTCCGGGCAATTTTGTGAGCGGATTGGCATCGAGGGCAGATTTAGAAGAACACAAAATACTGTTAATTTTATATGAAATTTCACCTGTTGATAATGGTTCTTTAATGTAATCCTTTAAATAATACTTTGAACTTTGCCGGTCTATCTGCCCGTCTTTAATGGTTTCAAAATTAAAATTCGCCGGTAATACAAAAAGTATCGGAATATTGCTAAGCATATTGTCAAGCTGCATATCGTTTATCAATTTAAGCTGGGTCATGCATGAGCCGTTAGACTCTTGAAAGCTGCCATCCCCGCAAGGAAGGTTTTCTATGCCGATTACGATTAACTGCGGCGGCGAAGCATATACGGAATAGTAGGCTTGATTAAAAGACTCGAATATTTTAAAGCTATACTCCTTAAGTTCACCGGGAATAATTTCTTTATATTTAGAGTCTTTGTTTGAAACGAGAAAAATTTTTATGTTTGTCTTTTTCAGCATTATATTTACGGATTAAAAGTTTTTAACTAATCGAAGATATAAAGCTCTTCCTTGAAGGAATATATTTCTTCTATTATGTTTCTTATGAAATCTATATCTATGCCGAGTATTTTGATGACCTCCCCGTTTAACTTTTCAATATAAGGACTTCCAGAAAATCCTATGCCTATCGACTTTGTTAAAAAATCGGCGAGATTTATTATTGCGGTTTCTATCTTAAATTCATCCGCCAATACTAAATTGTGATGATACTTTATCGGAAAATATATGGACGGCGGCAGATGCCATTCTTTAATGAGGACATAACCAAGATAATCGTGAGAGGTATTAAAATTTTTATATTCGATATCTATTAACGGTATATTATTATGTTTGGCGGTTTCTATAATATTTTTAAAATCATTTTTAAATGTGGTCGCTATTATAACCTTTCCAATGTCGTGGAGAAGAGCCGCCGAAAATACCAAATCCTCGTCTATCATATACTTTTTCTTATTTCCGTTTGAAATAAGTCTCTTTTTATCTTTATTTAATGTTCTGGCGACACACTTGGCCGTGAAGGCGCAAAAAAGACTGTGCTCCCACAGCCCTTCCATCGATTCCTTCATTGCGGTAAATACCGATGTGGAAATTACTATGCTTTTTAAAACATTAGCGCCAAGTAAAACGATGGCATGGTTTAAATTGTATATTCTTTGAGAAAATCCATAAAAAGGGGAATTGACTATTTTTAAGATTCGAGCCGAAAGGCTTAAATCCTTTGTCATCAATTCCCCGATATATTTTACGGAAAAAGTGTCGTCATCCATCAAATCCGTAATTTTGTTAATAATCTTCGGTAATGTAGGAATATTATCGGTTTTTTGGATAGTTGACATTAATTCATCTAACCTATCGACATTTTTTCGCCCGTATTCCATATGTATATTTAAAATGTTTGTTTTAGAATAACATCCTTTATGATTTCTTTGATTTCATCCATTAATGCGTCGCCTTTAACCTTTTCGAATCTTTTTTCTAATAAAGCAACCGAGCTTTGCCTGAACTGCATCTCTTTTTTGATATAATCTTTATTTTGCGCAACGGTTTTATCGTTGTTTTCCATGTTTTTTTCTATAAATACAAAGTTTTCCTCGATTTCTTCGGCGGCAAACTTTGTATTTTTAATCTTATTTATAAATTTCTCATTTAAAACCGTTCCCTTTTTAAGTATTAACATGCCGTTGCCTGAGACAATATCTCTCCCTAAAACATCCCCGATTTTTAATTCGGAGGCTAAGACCTTTTCCATGGCAGCCCCTAAACTTTTTATTAAGATTATCGCCCCGCAACCGTTTTCGGACGGGATAAAATTAATTATAATCGATAATTACTTGAATTAAGCAAGTTTTTATTATAATATATAACAAAGAAAAAGTTCAAATCATTTTTTGATAATCTTTGCAGACTTTTTGTATGAAAAATTCTATCGATTTAAAAATTAAAATTGCAAATAAAATTCTTATAATAAATAAATACATACTCATTGCCCTCCTTGAAAAGAGAGAAAAAATTAGCGATATTTCGCAGTTATTTGACAGAAAACTTTTTTTTACTAAGATTTTTTCAAAGACGCCTGCCGTCTCTAACGATAGCAAAATACCTATTCTGAAAAACAAACTTATCGAAATAACGGAGCTTGAAAAGGCTATTTTAGATGTTTTAATGGCAAGGAAAGAGGAAGCGGGCGAGAAAATTAAATTTTTTCAAAAGATTACCGTTGCAATTAAAGCATATAAATTGAACAATATAATAAAATAATAAAATATATGGATAATTTAGAAAACTATTTTTATAACAATCAGGAAATAGTTTTTCGAATACCTCAAAAAACTTATAAAGGATTTGTCTCTAATATCGAAGAAGGTTATTTATATATTATTCTTTACGCATCCTTTACTTCAAGCCGGGTTTACGAGTTTAATGAAGCGGATTACGATATTAATGCCGATATAAATTTAATTAATAGTTCTAAAGATAATACTTTAATATATCAGGACATCGATTCGGCATATTTATTTAAACTTTTGGTTAACAGCGTGATCAAGAGCGCCGGCAATATTGCAGTGAAAGTTCAGATGCCCGAATTATTATCTAAAAGAGAAGGAAGAGAATTTTTAAGAATATCGACGCACCTTCAATTTATTTATGAAGAAATACAGGTTAAAGAGTTTCTTGATATCAAAGATGAGTACATATCTAAACCCTCGTTTTCGACATCCGTTTACGGAATTTATAATTTAGCCGCTCCTAAAGTTTATCAGCTATCCGCCCTTGCGGAGGGCGAAGTACCTGTTAATCCCCGTCTCGAAAAGATTTTAATTGCCATAAACAGCAAATTAGATGTTATATTATCGCTGCTTAACCCTGAGGCATCTATTTTTGCCGATATCAAGGAAAAGAAGGTTTCTATCAGCGGGTCAGGAATTATGTTTAACGAGCCGCAAGACCGGCGCGGTTCAAATGCGGAAGGTTTAAAACAGGGGAGCATTATTAAAATTACGATGTTATTTCCGACCGTTCCCCAGTTTATGATAAAGGCTATAGCTCAGGTTGTGAAGGTTGAGGAAAATGACGGATATAATATCGCCTGCAAATTTATCGCGATAAATGAATCCGACAGGGACGAGATAATAAAATTTACATTAGACAAACAAAGGCAGCAGATTAAAACCCCCGCTCCTTGATTGAAGCCGGCATAAGCCGCCCGTGCGTTTTTCTTGAAAGGAAAAGGTTTACGATTTTGGGAGTTCATTATTCAAAAAGGTGGAGAGAACGACGATGTTAACCCTTCTATTAAGCGCCCTTCCTTGAGCCGTTTTATTCGTTGCCGCAGGCCTGTACTTTCCGTATCCGGCGGCTGAAAGCCTTGTCGGCGGGAAATGTACATTCTTAATAAAAAACCTTAAAACACTGACCGCCCTTGCCGTGGAAAGCATCCAGTTATTAGGGTATTTAACCGTGTGAATAGGGGTCGAATCGGTATAGCCTTCTATGGCAATATTATTTTTTTCTTTCAATAATTCGGATGCGATATGCAATAGAAGAGGGTGAAATTCTTTTAGTATTCGTGCGCTGCCCGACTTAAAAAAGCTTGAACCTTTAAGGGATATAACCAATCCCCTCGTCGATTTATAAATTCTTAAGCTTGATTTGTAGGCGCTGTTGCTGGAAACAAAGGCTTTTATCTTTCCTTCTATACTATTAAAGACTTTAACCTCGTGTCTTTCCGCTTTAATTAATTTTTTGTTGGATTGCGAAACCTTAAAGGTGGAGGGGGCGACTCTGGTAACGATAAGTTTTGGCGTGGATGCTATATTGGGTTTCGATTTTGAAACGGTAATAAATTTATTTGCTCCAAAAGCCTGTTGAATAGATACGGCAAGCTCTTTAAGCCTGACATTGTTAACCTTCGATATGGCAAACATTACTATGAAAAAAGATAAAAGCGTGGTTAAAAAATCCCCGTAACTTATCATCCATCTTTCTTTGTTTGTACCTTCCTCAGACTTTTTCTTTTTTTTTCTCAACTTACTTCCCCTTGCTTCTTTCTTCGTACATCCTTTTTTGACTCTCGTTTAAAAACGATTTCAGCTTTTCTTCTATTAACCTTGGGTTTTCACCGTTTTGAATGGATTCTATACCCATTAGTATCAGTTCGTTTCTCATAACTTTTGCTCTTAAATTAATCTTAAGCTTGCTCGATATGGGAAATAAAATTGTGTTAGCAAAAGCAAGACCGTAAAGGGTTGCGGTAAAAGCCACGGCGATGCCTGCCCCAAGCCTGTTGGGATTATTTAGATGCTGCATAACATGTATAAGTCCGAGGACGGCTCCGATTATACCGAGGGTTGGAGAATATCCCCCCGCCTGTTCGAAAATTTTTACGCTTTCATCCCCGACATCTTCTATATTAGACAGCTCGGTTTCCATAATTTCCGTTACGACATGCGGGTCTATCCCATCCACTACTAATGATAACGCCTTTTTTATAAATAGGTCGGATGAGGCTTCTATATCAGATTCTAAGGCAAGCACGCCGTTTTTTCTTGCTTTTGCAGCATAATTGATTAATTCCGAAATAGTATTTTCATAATCGACTTTTTTAAAAAAAATTACTTCTTTAGCGGATATCATAGCCCGTTTTAAGTTTTCCATAGGATTTCCGGCGATTGTTGCGCCGGCGGTTCCCAATATGACTATGACAAAACCAATCGGATCTATCAGCTGCATTAAATTGGAACCCTGCAGGAAATTCCCGAATATTATGCCGCCAACCCCAAGAATAAAGCCTATGATAGATGCTAAATCCATACTTTATACTTATTTATGTTTTTTTTGAAATATTTTTTTATTATAACACAAGATTTAAATAATTATTATCCTTTTTATATTTTTTTATGTGATGAATTGTATATAATTAACGCAATTATATACTAATTATTCTTTAAAATCATTTATTTTATTCATTAAATATGGAACTAATAATTTGATTATGATATAATTTCACTGTATTAAATTTAGATTAATATCAAACGAAAAAAAGTTTATGAATAATTTTAAAGCCATTACGGATGCCGTTAATTCCAATAATGCCGCCCCCGATAAGGCGGCGCGGCAAAAAGATAAAATAACGCCTTCGGATTTAAATAAAATCAAACTTGTAGCCACAAAATTCGAAGCACTATTTTTGGATATGATTTTTAATTCCATGGCTAAAGAGGTTGATAAAGGTTCTTTTATAAACCGCGGGGAAGGGTATAAAATATTCAATTCGCTTTTTTACGAAGCCATCGCAAATAATGAAACCTATGGAAATGGAATAGGCATAGCAAAAATGATAGTGGATTATTTTAAGGAGCATCCGTCTTTAATAAATAATATCGGGGCAAAAGGCATAACACCCTCTTTAGATAAACTTTCCAACACAAATGATATATTTCAGGCATATAAACTTTTATCCAAACCTTCCAGCGGCTTTAACCCGCCCCCCTTTCAAAATAAAACAGGTAATGCCGCCTATAATGGCAATAATTATCAGAATTACGGGAATGGATATGTTACCGTAAGCGAACTGGCAAAAAAAGCCTCGGAAATTTACGATGTCCCTTGCAATCTTATAAAAGCCGTTATAAAAACGGAATCGGATTTTAATCCTTATGCTGTTTCGAATAAAGGCGCAATAGGACTTATGCAGCTTATGCCGGGGACGGCAAACGACCTTGGAGTTGACCCGTATAACCCTGCTTACAATGTTTTGGGCGGAACATTGTACTTAAAAAAGCTATTAAACCTTTATAATGGAAATGTCGGGTTTGCCCTTGCCGCTTATAACGCGGGGATTGAAAATGTCAACAAATATAACGGGATACCTCCGTTCGAAGAAACCAAAAATTATGTTAAAACCGTTTTAAGTTATTACGACGAATATAATAACTCCAAATCATAATGGCGGCGTATGGGCAAAATTATTAATTTAAAAGAATATAACTGCCTTCTTAAAAGCGTTGACAGGTTTATTATTAAAGGCAAATTAACAAAGGCCGTGGGACTTATTCTCGAAGCCAAACACCCCGCTCTTTCCATAGGAAAGATTTGTAAAATTCAAAGTAAAAATCAGGCTAAAAGAGAATGCGTTCTGGCGGAGGTTATAGGTTTTAATAACGATAAGGCGATACTCATGCCGTACGGGGATATTAGCGGAATAAATTTAGAAAGTGAAGTGATTCTGCTTGACGAAGAAGAGAAATTTCCGGCAGGACCGGAACTTAAGGGCAGGGTTTTGGATCCGTTTGGCAATCCTTTAGATGATAAGGGTAAAATAACCTGCAGGGACTTTGCAAAAATATTCAACGACCCGCCGCCGCCGCTTTCAAGAAAAAGAATACAGGAGGTTATGGATGTTGGGGTGAGGGCGATAAATTCTTTCCTTACAATTTGCAAAGGGCAGAGGATTGGAATTTTTGCAGGCTCAGGCGTGGGCAAAAGCACTCTTCTTGGAATGATTACAAAAAATTCAAACGCTGATATTAATGTAGTCGCTTTAATCGGCGAAAGAGGGAGAGAGGTCAAAGAGTTTGTCGAAAAAAACCTTGGAGAAGAGGGATTAAAAAAATCGGTTGTTATCGTTGCGACATCCGATAAATCTCCCCTGATAAGATTACGGGGGGCGTTTGCCGCTACGGCAATCGCCGAATATTTTAGGGATGCAGGATTAGATGTTTTATTTTTAATGGATTCGATAACAAGGTTTGCAATGGCTTCACGGGAAGTAGGCTTGTCCGCCGGCGAACCGCCGACGGTCAGGGGCTATACCCCGTCGGTTTTTGCTGTTTTGCCGAAGCTTCTAGAACGGGCGGCTAATTCCGATACGGGCAGTATTACAGGTATTTATACGGTTTTAGTGGAAGGCGACGATATGAACGAACCTATTTCCGATACGGCGAGGTCGATATTGGACGGACACATAGTGCTTTCGAGGAAAATTGCGGAAAACGGCATTTTTCCCGCAATAGATATACTTAACAGCATATCCAGAGTGATGCCGGATGTAATTTCGGAAAGCCATTTGCTTAAGACGAGAGAAGTATTAAAAGTGGCGTCGGAATACAGGGTAAATGAGGACCTTATTAATATCGGCGCTTACTCTAAGGGTACGAACGAGAAAATAGATTTTGCAATCGACCATATGGAAAGTATAGAAAATTATATAAGGCAGACGCCGGATGAAACATATTCTTTCGAGGAAAGTTTAGAAGGGCTTAATACCCTGTTAAATTAACAAAAACGGACAAAACAGGATTTTTATTTATGAATAATACTTTAACGGCGGCTTCTTATCCAAGCTCAAGAATAAACAAAGAACAGGCTGTCAATCTTTTCAGGAAGAAAAATATTCTCGAACTTGGAAGGATGGCGAATGAAATAAGAAAAGATAAACATCCGCGAAACATAGTTACTTTTATTATCGACAGGAATATCAACTATACCAATATCTGTACATCCAGGTGTAAATTTTGCGCTTTCTATAAAGAGCCGCAGGATAAGGACGCTTATGTTTTAAACGATGACGATATTTTTAAAAAAATTAAAGAAACGGCGGATTTAGGCGGGACTCAAATTTTACTGCAGGGAGGATTAAATCCGGATATCGGTTTTGATTATTATTTAAATCTTTTATCCGCAATTAAGGAAAAATTTAATATTCACATACATGCCTTTTCTCCGCCCGAAATTTTTTACTTAGCGGATGCAAATAATATTACCGTCAAGGAAACGATTCTTCTTTTAAAAGATGCGGGGCTGGATTCTATTCCCGGCGGCGGAGCGGAAATATTAGTCGATAGAGTGAGAAAAAAAATAAGCCCGAATAAAATAGGCAGCGACAAATGGCTTAAAGTGATGGAAGAAGCTCACAGCGCAGGTTTGCGTTCATCTGCCACAATGATGTTCGGAACTATAGAAACGGATGAAGAGATTATAGAGCATCTTTTTAAACTTCGCAATCTTCAGGATAAAACAGGCGGCTTCAGGGCATTTATCCCGTGGAGTTTTCAAAGCAAACATACAAAATTAAACCCCAAAGGCGTATATGGACACTATTATCTTAAAGTGCTGGCAATTTCCAGGATAGTCCTCGATAATTTTGACAACATTCAATCCTCATGGGTCACGCAGGGAGTAAAAATGGGCCAGGCCGCGTTAAGTTTTGGCGCAAACGATATGGGTTCGACAATGATAGAAGAAAATGTCGTTAAAGCGGCAGGGACTCAAAATGTCATGGCTGACGAAAAAATTATGGTAAAGCTTATTAAAGATGCAGGATTTATTCCCGCCCAGAGATTTAATAGTTATGATATAGTAAAATTTTATTAAATTATATTACTTATTATTGAATAATTTTATAAAAAAGTATGTTATAATAAACGCTTTAATCCATTATTTAAGTTAACTTAAAATTAAACAATTTATTCAATATCCCCAAAAAAAAGGAGTTGTTGCCTTTGAATGAAGAGAAACTATTATATTTTAAAAACATCCTTAGTAAAAAATTAGAGATGCTGCTTGACGAAGCCCTTAAGACCGTGGGTACCATGTCAAAAGAAGATGATAATTTTCCGGATCCGACCGATAGGGCCACTTTAGAATCCGATAGAAATTTTGAACTTCGCATCAGGGATAGGGAAAGGAAACTTATATCAAAAATACAAGAGGCATTAGAAAGAATAGAAAACGGAACTTACGGCATTTGCACGGAATGCGGGGAAGAAATATCGGAAAAAAGATTAGGATCGCGGCCCGAAACCACAATGTGTATTACATGTAAGACAAAAGAAGAAGAACTTGAAAAAAAATCCAATATTTCATAAATGTTGAAGCGGGCTGCCTTTTCAACAGAGTTGCAAAGGACGGTAGTCCGTTTCCATAAACCTTGCTAATTTCTTGAAAGGAGAGAATGATTTATGAATGTCCTGTTTATGAGTTCGGAATTTTTTCCTTTCGCCAAGACAGGCGGTCTTGCCGATGTTTCCGAGGCTATTGCCGTAAATTTAGTTAAAAAGGGGATAAATGTTACTGCATGTCTTCCTTACTATAATCAGGTTCAAAAACAAAATTTAAGAATGACGGGGAAAATTCTTAAAATGGAAATAGAAATTTCCCGTGAGTGCGTTAAAATATTTGAAGATAAAAAGAATATAGCAAAGGAATTAAAATTTTTTGACATCATTCCTTACAAATATAAAGGCGTAAATATATATTTCTTAAAAAACGATTATCTTTTTAATAGAGAATTTATATATGGATTTGCAGGTAAAGATTACGAGGATAATCTTTTAAGATTTTCCCTGTTTTGCCATGTCAGCCTTGCCTTTTTTAAAGATAATAACATAAAATTCGATATTATCCATGCTAATGACTGGCAAACCTCTTTAATCCCGATTTTTTCAAAATTTAAATTTAAATTTCCTTCTAAAATTTTACTCACAATCCATAATCTTGGCTATCAGGGAATATTTCCAAAAGAACAATTTCCTTGCACGGGCATTAATAGTATCTTATTTAATCCCGAAGGCATGGAATATTTCGACAAGATTAACCTGCTTAAAGGCGGCATAGAATTCAGCGATACGGTTAACACCGTAAGCAAAAAATATTCTGCGGAAATTCAAACGGAAGAGTTTGGTTTCGGTTTATCGGGGGTTCTTAAAAATAAAGGGAATATATACGGGATATTAAACGGTATAGATTATGACGAATGGAACCCTGAAACGGATAAATATATTAATAAAAACTATAGCGCCGAAAATTTTAAAACAGGTAAAAAGTCGTGTAAAAGGGATTTGCTTAATTTGTTTTTCGGCAAAGAAAAGTCAAAGCCGCTTCTTGACAGACCTTTATTGGGCGTAGTTTCAAGGCTGGAAGACCAAAAAGGCCTTGATATTTTTATAAAAATCATCGGCCGTTTGGTTGAAAAAGGGTGTATAATTGCCGTTCTTGGAGAGGGGGAAAGGGAGATTGAGGGTGAATTTAAAAAAATTGCGGAAACATATCCTGGAAATGTTTCCGTTAAAATTATTTACGACAATCCAACAGCCCACAAAATGGAAGCCGGGAGCGATTTTTTAATTATGCCTTCAAAATACGAACCTTGCGGCCAGAGCCAGATGTACGGCATGAAATACGGAACTATTCCGATAGTCCGCGCTACAGGCGGTTTAGATGATACTATAATAAGCTATGACGGTTCAAACATTAATATTGCGACGGGATTTAAGTTTTATAAATTTGACGCGTCCGAACTGGAAAAAACTATTTTAAACGCGGTCGATATTTATTATAATGATAAAAAAACATTACGCAACATTATAGCAAACGCTATGAATTTAAATCTTTCATGGGATAAAAGAATCGGCGATTATATATCCCTTTATAATGATATGCTGAACATTAAACATTAAATACAGGATATATATGCTATTAAGTTCTATTTTAAAAAACGGCGACATGCCCCTTTTAACCGATACGGGCAATAACGCCGGTCAAGGCGTTAACCCGCCCGTGACCGTGAGCTTTGTCGTTAGCGGCGCGGTTTCCTATTCTAATATACTTATTGCGGATGATAACTCGGTAAATGCCAATCTAATGAAAGCAATTTTGGAATCTACGGGAGAAAGGTACAATATTACCATTGTAAACGACGGCAAAGAGGCGCTCGACATGATTTCGTCAAATATAAATTTTGATTTAATTATACTGGATATTATGATGCCGAAGGTTAACGGTCTTGAAGTTCTAAAAGAATTGCGCAGGGAAGATAACAACATAGAGCCTGCGCAAACCCGCCTTTGTTGCAATTTTCCCGTTATGATTGTGAGCGCTTTAACGGATCCCCTGACGGTTGCCAGGGGAATTGAAATGGGAGCGAACGATTATATGGTAAAACCGATTTCCAAAGATGTCTTTAAAGCTAAAGTTGTTTTTTTGATAAATCAAAAAAAGATGTACGACGCACTAATTAACCTAAACCCGCAGAATAACGGCGAATAAAAATTTTAATATTAAAGGAGATTTTGTTTTCTGAAGAAAAATAATTTTATAAATGGTGTCATGGCAAAAATCCTGATTTACGGCGGGGGGAATGCCGCCAAGACAATGATCGACATGTTTGAAGGCGATAAAAATATCGATATTACCGCCTTGGTTGCCAGGGATTTAAATAAAGAGGGCGCAGTTTTTGCGAAGGAAAGGGGTATTAAATGCTTTTCAAGCATTAAAGAGGCGCTTAACGGCGGGCTTGACTTTAATATCATATTTAATTTAACAGGAAACCCGCGGTCATCTCTTCCAGAGCTTAAAGAGCTTGCGGACAACGGCGTAGAGATTATAAATTCCGTCAGCTCTAAGTTAATTTACGACCTTCTTTACGATAGACATAAAAGCCACATCGATAAAGAAATCATAATTAAGCAGTTAAGGGAGCAAAAAGCATATTTTCAAAATATTCTCGACGATTCTTTCGATATGATTATCGTTACCGATAAACACGGCAAGATTACCGAGTTTAATAAAGGCGGCGAAAAGATACTTGGATACTCCAAAAAGGAGATAATAGGCGGGAAGGCGAAGGATTTATATGTAAATCCGGAAGAAAGGGACGATATTCTTTCAAAGCTAAAAAAAGACCATTTCGTTGCAAATTATGAAACCGTCTTGCAAAGAAAAGATAAAAGTCTTGCGGATATATCCCTTACAATATCGCGCATTTTAAATAAAGACGGCGATATAATCGGAACAATCGGCATTTCTAAAGATATTACGGAAAAAAAGCTATACGAAGGGGAGCTTAAAGAACTTAACGAAAGCCTTGAAAACAAGGTTATGGAGAGGACAAAACAGATTGAGGAGAGCAATAAGGAGCTTGCCAGGGCAAACGAGCTTAAATCAAAATTTATCGCAAATATGTCGCACGAACTCAGAACCCCGCTCAATGCTATCATAGGCTATTCCGACCTTCTGGTGGAGTCGAAAGAGATTACCGATAAACATAAGCAATATATAAATAATATTCTTATTTCGGGAAAACATTTGCTTCAGCTTATAAACAACATATTAGATATAGCAAAAATCGAGGCGGGAAGATTTTCGTTGGAATACTCCATATTTTCATTAAAGAATGCGCTTGATGAAGTTATATCTGTTTTAAAATCCCTTGCAGACAAAAAGAGCATATCTCTTAATGTGAATTATGACTGTAGTTATGATTATAAAATATATGCCGATAGAATAAAATTCAAACAAATAATTTATAACTTATTAAGTAATGCAATCAAATTTTCTTTTGAAAATACCGAAATTAATGTTGCCTGCAAGAATATTCCGGGGACTTTCGACATTGATGCAGCCGCCAATTTTAAGCCTCGCAACAATAGCGGGTCAGCCGGAGATAAAATATTCGAATATTTCCAGATGGATGTTATAAATCACGGTATCGGCATTCCCGACAGCTTTAGAAAAAATATTTTTGAGGAATTTATTCAGGCCGACAACAATTATTCAAGGCAATATGAAGGCACCGGCCTCGGGCTTTCTTTGACAAAAAAAATAATTGAACTTCACGGCGGACATATACATTTTGAATCCACCCCGAATGAAACCACTAATTTTACATTTATAATTCCAAATATATTCGATGTTGAAGTAATACCGCTAAAACCTGCCGAACAGGAAGAAGCTCTAATAACAATAGATTCTAAGTCCTTTTTTAGGGATAACAATATTAAAAGAAACAAACCGCTGGTTCTTGTTGTGGAAGACGACAGGGCAACTTCGGAACTGTTCACAATCAATCTTGTAAATTCGGGGTATTCCGTTGCACATGCGTATGACGGCGTCGAGGCTGTCGAAAAAACTAAATCTTTAAAGCCGTTTGCCGTCCTTCTCGATATAATGATACCGAAAAAAGATGGGTGGGAGATTCTAAGCGAATTAAAATCGGATAGGGATACAAAAAACATACCTGTAATTATAACAAGCGTAATCGACAATAAAGATCTCGGATTTGCTCTGGGAGCTACCGACTACCTCATAAAGCCTATCGACAAAGAAACCTTGATTTATACGCTATCCCAGTTTACTCTTACTTCGAAAAGAAAAAGAAGGCAGGTAAATATTTTATTGATAGACGATGACCCCATCGTCCATAAAATGATAGAAAAAATCCTTGTCCCCGAAGGCTTTAATTTGCTTCACGCTTACAACGGCGAAGAGGGGCTTAAAATGGCGATAGAACTTAAACCGGATTTAATCCTCTTAGATTTAATTATGCCGGATATTGACGGATTTGAAGTTGCCGAGAACATTAAAAAGCACCCTATCTCTGCTCAAATTCCTATTTTTATTATAACTTCAAAGGATCTGTCCGTCGAGGAAAGATTAAGGCTTTCCGGCAACATCGAAAGAATAATCGGCAAAAAAGCCTTTTCAGCCGAGGAACTCAGCCGTTCGATAAGGGAACTGGAACTTATATATCCGCAAAAGGCGGGACTTTTTGATGAAATTACGGGACTGTTAGACCGTAACTACTTTAATATAAGGCTTGCTCAGGAGATTAGCAGGGCTAAAAGGTATAATATAGCATTCAGCGTGGTCTTTTTCGATATCGATAATTTTAAAGAGTATGCGGGGATAGTCGGTAATTTTCATTCCGATATAGCCCTTAAAAAGATTGCGGACACTCTAAAAAAATATTTAAGGGGTTCCGATGTAGTGGCGAGATTCGGATATGATGAATTTGCCCTTATACTTAACAATACTTTGAAAGAACCGGCAGCTTATGTTGCAAATCGATTTTGCTCCATTATCAGAGACTACCCGTTTTATAAAGAAGAGGAACTTAAGTCGAAAAAATTGACGGCTTCGTTTGTTGTTGCCTCGTTTCCGAAAGACGGAGATTCTCCTGAGGAACTTATTTCTAAAATCTACAATAGATTGTGCGATGTTAAAAATTCCGGCGGCGGCGCGGTAATCGAGGTAAGCTAATTTAAATAGTTTTACTAATTATGAATTATGGCTTCAAAAAATAACAGGCAACGCAACAAGATTCTTATTGTCGAAGACAATAGGATTAATATGGATCTTTTAATAGCGCTTCTTGAGCCTTTTAATTTTAACATAATAACGGCGCTCGATGGATACGAGGCTATAAAAAAAGCCGATGAAAATCCCGGACTGTCTTTAATTTTACTTGACATAGGTCTTCCGGGAATAGACGGCATCGAAGTATTTAAAAGGCTTAAATGTACGGACGCAGCGAAAAATGTGCCGGTTATTGCCGTTACGGCGCACGCTATGGCAGGCAACCGGGAACACCTTTTGTCGTTAGGTTTTAACGATTTTGTCGAAAAACCGATCGACAAAAACATACTTTATGAAAAAATTAGAGGTTATATAAAATAAAATTTGACTGACGATTTTAAATTTTACACAGAATTAGTAGTCCGATATGAAGAAACGGATGCGATGTCGGTTGTCTATTACGGCAATTACTTCATTTTCTTTGAAGTGGCGAGAACGGAATATCTTAAAAATATCGGCTATAACTATGTAAGCATAGAAAAGGACGGATTTTATTTTGTCGTTGCGGAATCTAACTGCAAATATTTTAGTCCGGCAAGATACGACGACGATTTAAAAGTTTTTGCAAAAATAGAATATGTTAAAAATTCGAGCTTTAATTTTTTATATAATATTGTTAAAAAAGGTAAAAATGAAAATGAAAATTCAAGCGAACAGGATGTAAATATAGCAAAAGGCAATACCGTTTTGGTCTGCGTGGACAATGTCGATTTCAGGCCGCGCAGAATTCCCGATTATCTTAGAAAAGCGATACAAAACTTTGAGGGTTTTGAATAGGGTTTTATATGAAGGACTACTATTCGATTTTAGAAATTCAGGAAAATGCCGGCGAAACATTAATTAAAAGCCAGTATAAAAGACTTGCATCCGTGTATCATCCGGATAAAAACCCAAATAACGCCGATAAATTTTTGGATTTGAACGAGGCTTACAGGACATTGATGAACCGTGCGCTCAGAGAATCCTACGATAAGGATTTTAAAGAATTTAATAATTTAAAAAAATACCGATCAGGGGATAAAATTATTCCTTATAGGACAAGGTTAAGGGATGGCGGAAATGTCAATATAGAGATAGATTTCACGGGCGATGTTATAAACTCAAAGGATGTGCAATTTATTACTAAAACTATACAATTGCAAAGGTATGTAAAATGTCCCGACTGCGGCGGAGAAGGCAGGGAAAGAGGCACGCTGAAGGCGGTATGTCCCCAATGTAACGGTTCCGGTACCGCTAAAAACCATAGTACAAAGATTAACGAGGTTTGTCAAAATTGCAATGGATACGGCGATATATTTTTATATAAATGCAAAATATGCAACGGTATGGGCAGAATAAAGGCATCCGAAGAAATTACGCTGGAATTTAAAAAGGATGATATATTAAATAGCGGCGCCGCGAACGGTAACGATAACGGCAATAAAATTATAATATTTAGCGGCAGGGGAGACGACGGAGTTTTTGGCGGAAAAAACGGGGACATGACGGTTTCGGTTAAGATTGACGATGATATTTTAAATAAGATAAATAACCGCGGTAATGGTTTTTTTATCAAGAGGTTATTTTCAAAAAAAATTAAATAATGTGCACAAATATTATCTATAGCATAAAATTCTAATGCAAGATTAATAACGACGCAGATGTCGAAATGTAAAAGATGAGAATAATAAGCGAAGCAAGTTCCATAATCCTTATCCCCCTTAAAATATCTTCCTTGCCCGCCCTGCCGTAATATTCGAATCCGATAACGGGTCTTTTGCTTATTTTTCCGCCGTAATAATTTATGCCGCCTAATTTTATCCTTAAAGAGCCTGCCATAACAGATTCAAGCTGGCCTGCATTTGGGCTTGGGTGTAAATTTTTAAATTTTTTCCACGACTTTAACGCATTTTTAATGTCATAATTTTTGCTAAAAACTCTCAAAATAACAACGGATAAAATCATAAAAAACGCCGTCAATCGAAACGGAATATAATTTAACATATCGTCAAGTTTAGCAGAAAACTTCCCAAACCGCATATACCTTTCATTTTTATAACCGACCAGCGAGTCCATAAGATTGGCAGTCTTATAAATTACCGCAGAGGTCAACGCAAAAACTAACGGGAAGCTCGCGCTCCAATTTCCTTCGCCGCTTTTAATCCACTGCCCAATCAAAAATCCGGCTGCTATATAAAAAAACACCGATCCGATGCCGTCCCCTGTATTTTCGGCAATGGATTCTATGGCAGCCCTTGAAATTTCGGACACATCGAGTGTCTCGCCGTCCCTTCCCGCAAGCGATATTAAATTTTTCCTTGCATCCGTTATGTTATTATCTTTCAGCTTATTATACACTTCCATAGCAGCGTGTTTTAAGCCACCGGTCGAGATAAAAGACGAAACGGCATAGATGAAAAAAGCATAAAACAGGTATATCGAGATTTTTACGATTATAAAACTTAAAATCATAAAAATGCCGGAAATTATTAAAAGAGTGGAAACATTAAAAATGAGTCCGGATAAAAAGTTCCCCGAAATTCCGTAAAAAACCCTTTCCGTTAAGCCGCTAATATATCCCATTAAGTTTACTATATGATAACGGTATTGTATTCCGCCGACAATTAAATATTCTAACAAAAAGGCGATAACGGGAAGCGATATAAAGATATAATAATTATACATAAATAACCTTTTTTAGTTTTAACGGAGGAGAACTTCGGGCAGGGGAGCATCTTAATAATAATGAATAATAATGAAGAGGATAAGAGGTTAATCCCTTCTTTGGCCGAACAGATTTAAAAGCATTAAAAAAAGGTTAATAAAGTCTAAATATAAAGTTAAAGCGCCCATAACGGTTTCCTTTCTTTCATCGAAAGAGCCGCTTAAATATAGCTGTTTAAGTTTTTGCATATCGTAGGCGGTTAAACCTAAAAATATAACAACTCCAAGTATTGATATAACATACATTAACATGGAACTATGAAGGAAAAAATTTACGAACATTGCGATTATAATTGCAAATAATCCCACCATCATAAAATTGCCCATTTCGGTTAAGTCTCTTTTGGTAGTATAACCTAAAAACGCCAGTAAGCCGAATGATGCGGCCGCAATAAAAAATACCTCGCCTATAGATTGATTTGTGTAAACCAAGAAAATAAAAGAAAATGTAATGCCGGTTAAGGCGGAATATAATAAAAATATTGCCTCGCTGACGGCGGCGGGAAGCTTGTTTATTCCAAACGATAATCCTAATACGGCGGCAAGTTGAAGCCCGATTAATAAATAAAACACTAAAACATGGGTATAAAGATAAAGGACTACGGGCTTGTCCATAGCAATAAGGTAAGAAATTACGCCTGTTATTGCAAGCCCTGAAGTCATCCATGTAAAAACGCCCCTGAAAAAATCGGACAAGCCTTCGGCCGCGTTTTCCCGCGTTCCCGTAATATCGTAATCGTAATTCATTTATTTTCTTTCCCCTTATTTATTATTTTATATGGTTATATTTTTCGCACATTTTTGTTTTAAAACGGCTTTAGTATAAATATTGTAAAATAAAAATGCGTCAAAATCAAGAAAATTTAATGTCATGTCATGCCGGCGGTCAGTCTGAAATGAAACTCGTTATGTGGTATAATAAATTGCATAATAATATATAAATTGTGCTTACCGCTTCTTGCAAATTAAATTAAACTGAATTAAATTAATGCAGATTAACTTTTTAAATTTAAAGAATGGTCCGGGTCTACAAGAATGTTTAATGTCCTTTTAAATTTTTTTCGTAAATTTAATATAATAACCTCAAAACATAAATCCGACATCTTGCGAATTCTTTTTATACTTGCAATTATTCTTTTAGCATTTGCATATCTTTTTAGTTACTATGAAAAGATTTCGTTTTTTAAATCCTTTTATTGGGCAGTCACCACTGCCACAACGGTAGGTTATGGAGATGTAACGCCGACTAATAATGCAGGCAGGGTTATTGCCATGGGGCTTATGATTGCGGGGATTGGCACTTTAGGACTGTTTTTAGCTACAATTTCGTCGATTATGTTTGATTTTAAAATCGGGAGGATATTTGGAACAATGGAAAGCCACTTTTTTAAAAATCATATAGTAATTCTGGGGTACAGCGATTTAATTAAATCCTCGTTAGACGGTATATTAAAAGAAGGCGAGAATGTAACATTAGTTGCAGAGATTGAAAAAGCCCCTACCGACAATACTAATTTAGTATTTATTAAAGGGAATATTACCGATGAAAATATTATAAAAAAAGCAAACCTTAAAAATGCAAAGATATGTATTATTTCCGATGAAGACGATTCAAAATCGTTAATAGCAGGGGTAGCGGTCAGGGCAGATGCCGGCTATAAAGATTTATATATAATCGCCCTGATTCATAAAAAAGAAATTGCAAAGGCACTAAAAGAAATAGGCGTAAACGAGGTGTTCGCATCCGGTTCATTTTCAAGTAAAGTCCTTACAAAGTCTATTAAATTTAGGGGCGCTTCTAAGTTCTTCGATCAGCTTCTGGATGAAAATTTTAAAGAAGGATTATTAGAAAGACCAGTCCCGCAAAATATTGCAGGCAAAGGTTTTTATGAAGCCATAAAATATTTTAAGGAAAAAAAGGGTGAAATAATCGTAGGGATAAAAAGAGAAAATAATATAATCATTAACCCTGACAACGCTTTTAGCCTTAAAATAGATGATAAAATTATTTTAATAGGTAAAAAATAAAAAACTTTCGTTTCATTCATCATTTTCAGTTTACATAATGTTCCTTATGGGACATAAACTAAAATAAACATAGTGCCAGAATTCAATTCTGGCACTATCACAAAATTACACGAGCCAGTTTATAATTTCGAAGTTTTTATCGGGAACCGTTGCCTCAAAATAACCGTTGACGGGAAAACGTTCTATTTCCTCGAGAAGATTGTTTTTATAAGTTAGAGTTACATAAAAATCGATTGGATTAAGCGGACTTACATTAAGGACCGAGATTGGGACCGACATCTCGAGAATGTTTTTAAAAACGGCCTTTATTCCATATTTTTGTTTCTGTAATAACTTATTGCTATTGTTATTAGTACCACCCTGCGTTCTTGCCGATACCGATAAAGCCGCCCCCGAATCTTTCTTATAAAATTCCAGATTTATTCCAAACTTTGCAGGGTTTATAAATTCTATTTTTAATATCTTATCCTGTAAATCCAAATCTTCCTTTTTTAAGAAATCGAATCTCATAAAAAAGGTAGTCTCATTAAATCCGTAAAAAAGTTTTCTTATAAATCTATCCGTATGAGCCATTGTCTTTCCTGCCAAAACACTCGGAAAATAAACTGCGCTCCCGAGCCACTCGAAATAATTGCCTATAAAGCCGTCTATTTTTGGATTTATAAAAGATACCATATCCAATCTCGGCCTGATCACCCTCTTTTCTTCGATTATAGGTATATAATAATCATCGGGGGGATTATCGTTTAAAAACTTATAAACATTTATAAGGTGTGTTCTGTACAACAGATCGTATTCTTCATCTATTCCCGATGTCCTGTCTTCTCCGTACCACCAGTTATAATCGCTGCCCTCGGCGATATAAATTTGCTCCCATGCCATTCTTAAACCACTGTCGTCAAATATTTTGTCCTGCTTTTGCTTCGGGTCATGTCCCTGAGCGTATGATTTCGACTTATCAATCAGATAATCTCTTGTTTTTGATAATAAATCCCATGCCTTATTGTCTTCGCTATCCCCGATCCATATTCTAAAGTTATGGTTAATCCATGAACCTGGATAAATGGTCGGGATATTATAAATCTTCGAGAAATCGAAATCTTGCGGGGATTTCCATTTAACATCGAGAAATTCACGAGTCTTGCCGCCGGCGTTTCCCTTTAGAGCATCCTCAGTATTTAGCGTTTTTTCCAGCTTTCTTAAATATCCGCTTACCGTCGCGGTATTTATTATCTGGGCGTTTTCTTCGCTTGATAACCCCTCGTAAAGATAATTAAAAAAGTCATAACCGTTATTTTTATAATATTCCCATGCATTTTCACCGTCTAATATTATCGGAATAACTGCTAAACCATTTTCATTATAATTTTGAAGACTTACTGCTATATTCTTAATGTTATTGATTAAGTCGTTGGCCGCTGTTTCGGGTTCATAGCTTGAGTATTTAAATCCAATTAAGTCGGAAAGTCCTTTATCCCTAAAAAACATATATAAATACTTGTTATCTCTTTTAACCGCGTACGGCCTATAAAGCAGTTTCCTGTTATTAAAATCGGCAAAGTTAAGTCCTATGGAGTTTGAAAGTATATCTTCATCGGTTGCTATCCACTTTATATTATTATCTATAAAAAGTTTTAAGGTTTTTTCGCTGACGCTTCCTTCGGACGGCCACATCCCATTTACTTTATAATTTAATTTTTCGCCGAAGTAATTTATCGCGCTTTTAATCTGGTAATCGGCGTCTTCGGGATGCCTGAACGGCTGCGGAAGTTTCAAATTTCCATGGAAGCCCGCAATACCGGTATCGCATAACAGGGGTAATATAGGGTGATAATAAGGGCTTGCGGAAAGCTCTATTTGACCTCCGTCCGCAAGTTCCGTTAATAAGGGAAATATCCTGCTTAATATCTCTGGTATCTTTTCGTTTATTAATTTATCCTTTTCTAATTCCGTAAAGTTTTTATCCTTATTTTTAAGTCCGGTAAGAAATTCATCCGAATTTATCGAAACAGGGTCTATCCACAGCATATTAAACAAAATGATTATATCTATATAATCCTGAGAGCTAAATAATTCTATTTTTTCTTCATCGCCAAGGGTTCCTCTTGCGCATGCATCTTTTAATGCATAATAAAGCTGCTTAAATCTTTTGCTTTTTTCTAAAAAGTTATTGCTCGATGCGCAAGCCGGAAAAAATTTTTCTATAATAAATAGTTTATCTTCTTCGGATAATTCGTATAATTTTTTGTTTGATATATTTAAGAATCTCTCTTTTTCGAGCGCATCCTTATAACCTTTATCATATTCATCCAATTGACCGATTAATGAAGGGGAATAATTAAATGTGGCGTGAACTTTTGGAAAATTTTTTAGGACAGCCCCCATAAAATAATAGTCTTTGGTTGCATGAAGCCTTGCCCACGGCATCAGTATCTCGCCTGTGAAATTATCTTTATAATAAGGCTGGTGAAAATGCCATAAAAATAATACATTTATAGGGTTCATCTATTCTATTTTATGAGTTGAGTTGAATAAGATTTTCTATGTATCCCCTATCCCCGGTTACGGCATCGTTTGTCAGCATTGTTTTATAAATTGCCACAGCCTTTTTGGGCTCTTTGATTTGAGTATAAAGAGATGCCTCCTCCAGCAGGGCATATTCCTGTAATTTAATATTATCGACCTTCGCCATATCGGAAAAATAAGTTATAGCATTATCGTAATTTTTTTGAAGCATGGAGGCAGCAGCCATGTTGCTGTAAGCTAAATAGGATAAGTTATTTGAATCAGGTTTGGGATAAATTTTAGTGTATTCGGTCAGATAAGATATTGCCCTTTTAAGGTTTCCGATTCTCATATAACTAAGTCCCAGATAAAACTTAGAAATCTTATATGCGTGTGTTCCGTTATATTTATTTTTAAGTCTTTTAAAATAGGAAACAGACCTGTTCAGAACTTTTTGGTTTTTACCGTTAAAAGACATATAAAGCCTTACGCCTTTCCATAGTAATTTATTGGCGTTCTCATTTCTTTTGTAATTATAATATCTGAAACCGAATATTCCTCCCGCTATTAAGACTATGATTACAAGACCTGCTATAAGCAATAGTTTGTTTCTAATAAAAAAGCCCTCGAAATCTATTCCATCCATAATAAAACCTTTTAACCCCTTTTTATTAAATAAATTAATTTAAAAATATATACGTATACGGCATAGATTCCTGCTTCCGCAGGAATGACTTTGCAGGTTTTTAAGTTTTCGCCCAACGGGCGTCATTCCCGCGAAAGCGGGAATCCAGTATTTATTATATGTTGAAACAGTTTTACCTGTTTCTATCGGCAATTTTGAGTATATACAGCCGTTATATTTTATATTTTTTTAACAAAGTCATTGCATTTTCTTTTAATTTGTCGAGTTCTTCCTTAGTCAATCCCGCTCCCAGTCCGACATTATTATATTTTGTTTCGTCTAAAATATCCGAAGGCGAATGGGCATCGCTCGAGATAATAAGTCCTGCCCCCAACTTTTTAGCTATATTGCTAATATGCCCGTTTGCGAGACAGTGCCCCTTTCTATACGAAAGTTCTAAATAAATGCCGTTTTTCTTTGCCAGTTTTACCTCGTCTTCCGTAATTAAACCTGGATGGGACAGTATATCGATATCCTCATTTAGCGCCGCTAAATTTGTTCCTTTTTCCACAGGTTCGCTGAGTGTTTCGCCGTGAACGACAACAATCGACGCGCCGGATTTTCTTGCGAGATTAACGGCGTCTTTTATAAGCGCGGGCGGAACATGGGTTATCTCTACGCCCGGCAGGACACTGAATTTATTATTATTCCGGTATAGCGAATTTATTTTTTCACAAATCTTTTTAATATTCGATAAATTAAGCTCTATATTAGAAAAATCGGCATGGTCGGTAATTGCAAGAGCGTATGCCCCTGAATATATAGCCCTTCTAATTAATTCGGCAGGAATAAGTTCCCCATCCGAGAAAATGGTGTGCGTGTGAAAATCCGCTATCATTATTTTATTTAAATAACCTCTCCGTAAAGCCTGTTATTTTCAATATATGTAATATCCGCAATTCTCTTGTCCCCTATCCGTAAATTTTTATATTTGTCTTTATTAACGATATATACCGTTCTATCGTTTAACCCTTCTCCTTTAAATAATATGCCGTTTTTAAATTCAGCTGAATTTTTTTCTTTATCTACGGCCAGAATCGTAACATCGAGCCGTTTACCCTTTAAATTATTTAAAATAGAACTAAAAACCTTCTTTTGCTTTTCGAAAACCATCCCAAGCCTTTCTTTTTTTTCCTTCAATGAGACATCGTCTTTAATTTTAAAAGCTTTAGTAAAAGGCCTCGGAGAATATTTAAATCCGAAAAGAAAATCGAACCCCGCCTCATCTATGAGGGAGAGCGTCATATTAAAGTCTTCTTTAGTTTCCGTTGGAAAACCGACTATTATATCGGTGGAGAAGGCGGCATCGGGGCATTTTTTTCTAAGTTTTTCTATAAGATTTAAATAATCCCGCCTGATATAACCCCTGTTCATAGCGGAAAGTATCCTATCCGAACCTGCTTGAACGGGAAGATGAATATTTTTTGAAATCTTATCGTTTGAAGCAATTAATTCTATTAATTTATCATTAAAATCCTTAGGATGGGATGTTAAAAATTTTATCTTTTTAATGCCGTCTATTTTTGTCAACGACTCAAGCATGTAGGAAAAATCTTTTTTATCGTCTTCGGGAGATAAATAAGAGTTCACATTTTGACCTAAAAGAAGAAGTTCTCTTACCCCTTTGTCCGCATATCTTTTTGCGCTGTTATATATTATTTCAAAAGGTATCGACCTTTCTTTTCCTCTTACAAACGGGACTATGCAATAGGAGCAAAAATTGTTGCACCCCTCGATAATCTTGATTGTTGCGAAGCCGCTATCTACCTTTTTATTATAAAAATATTCTTCGACTAAATTAAAATTTTGATAGTCGTCTTTTGCCGTTGCCTTAAATTCTTCCTTAAACCCTTTATCGTTTATATCGCCGTTATAATTCTTTTCGAAATTACCGGCAAGAATCTCCGGAATGGATAATATTTCATCGGGAGCAAAACAGTAATCTACTGGTATATCGGCATTATTAACGCTAACTCCGTTCTCTCTTTTTAGTTTAATCTGCCTTGCAAAGCAGCCGGTAAGAACTATTTTTTTATCGCCTTTTAATCTGCCAATCTCCGAGACGATTTTATGGTCGGCATTTTCTCTGACGCTGCAGGTATTAAGAATAACAATGTCGGCATCCCTAAGAGAGCCTGCTTTATCGAACCCGTTTTTTAAAAGACCGTCTTCGATTAAGCCTGAGTCATGAAAATTCATCTGGCAGCCGTAAGTTTTTATAAGAATCCTGTTTTTTTTAACGCCTTCCATAAAGTCCCAGCCCGCTTCGGCGATATTTTTGTCCACGAGCTCATCGAAGCATGCCTTTGATGTGGACAAAAATGCTATATAATAAATTTTTATATTCCATATTTTTATTTTTAAGAGGGCTAATCATTCTCATTAATAAGGTTGTTTTTGTAAATCTTGCTCATCTTAAAAAAGGGGGCTAATTTATTTTGAACTCCGATACTTTCTCCTGTTTTTGGGTTTCTCCCCGTATATGAATCGTACTCCTTGACGCTAAAGCTCCCGAAACCCCTGATTTCGACCCTTTTTTTCTGAATCAAAGCCTCTTTTATCGTATCGAGTATTGTATTTACAACAGCCCCTGATATTTTAACGGAGATATTATTTTCTTTTGCAAATTTTTCAATGAAATCAGCCTTATTCATTAAAACCCTCTCTAAAATTACCCTACTAAATTATTATATTAGATTATTATATAAATTACATAAGTTTATTTTTTCGACTAGGAGATTTTAGTCTATCACATAAGAACATCGGGGTCAACATCTATGATGATTTTTTGGGATGAAAAATATTTGGATAAGCGCGGATTTTGCTTTAAAATATTTATTAATTTATGCAGATTGGACATTCCGCCGGACGACTTTAATATCGATTGATACCTGAAATTATTTTCTATTTTTTCGATTGGGCAGGGAGACGGCCCCAGTACCGATATATTTGCAAATCCGTTTAATTTAATTATTTCATCGAGGATTTTCCTTAAGCTTTGCGCTTTTTCTTTAAGTTCATCGAGATTTTTATCGAAGAGCCTTATTGCCGCTATTTTTGAATATGGCGGATAGCCGTATTCTCTTCTTATCTCAAGCTCTTTTTCGTAAAAACCGACTACATCGTGCATAGCCGCATAATTTAATACATAGTTGTCCGCTATAAAAGTCTGAATTACGATGCTCCCCCGATGGCCGCCCCTTCCCGCTCTTCCCGAAACCTGCGTTAATACTTGAAATGCCTTCTCGGCGCTTCTAAAATCTGGAATATTTAACAAACTGTCCGCTAAAATCACAACGACAAGCCCGACATCCGGAAAATCATGTCCTTTAGTAATAATTTGAGTTCCTATAAGTATATCTATTTCTTTTCCCCGCATTTTTTTAAATATGTCTAAACCCTTTTTTTGGCTTTTTACGATATCTGAGTCAATCCGCTCAACTTTAATATTACCGCTAAATACCTGTTTTATATTATCTTCCAATTTTTGGACACCCGCGCCGTATGGTTCGATATTATCGCTTCCGCACTCAGGGCATAATTTTGGAACACCTTCTTGATAGTTGCAGTAGTGGCATTTTAAAACCCCGTTTTCTTCCGTAATTTTATTGCGTTCTTTATGGTAAACAAGCGATATAGCGCAATTTTTACAAAAAAATTGATGCCCACATGATGTGCAAATTAAAAATGTAGAAAATCCCCTCCTGTTTAAAAAAAGTATTACCTGCCTCTTTTTATCTATATTGTCTTTTATAAACAAGGTGGACTGATTGGATATAATTTTATCTTTAAATTCTCTTTTCCCTGAATTTTTAAATTCATTTTTTAAATCTACTATATGTACTTCAGGCATAGATTTTCCATTTATCCTGTTTTTTATATAAATGTATTCATATTTTTTAAGTTCCTTTGCATTGTAATAAGATTCAAGGGCAGGGGTTGCCGAACCCAAGACGCAAACAGCGGGAGCCTTTTTAGAAACCATAACGGCAACATCCCTTGCGTTATATAAGAGTCCTGCTTGTTGCTTATAAGAGCTGTCGTGTTCCTCATCCACTATTATAAGCCCGGAATTTTTTAATGGTGCGAAAATAGCCGATCTTGCCCCCAGAATCAATTTAATATCGCCGTTTATTATCTTAAACCAGTTGACCAATTTTTCTTTTTTGGAAACCTTGCTATGAAATACCGCAAATCTATTTTCTTCAACCAGCTTTTTAAATCTATTTTTTATCAGATATATAAATTGATTAGTGATGAATATTTCTGGAACAATTATAATAACTTGCTTATTTAAATTTAAAGCAAATTCTAATAAATTGAAATAAATCTCGGTTTTACCGCTTGCGGTAACGCCGTGCAGTAAAAATGTTTTGTAAATACCGCCCTCCATAGCCTCTTTAATTATATTGATCGAATTTATCTGGTCTTTTGTAAGCCTGTAAGGAATATCGGTAATATCGGTTGAGCCTTCGCTATCATAATTTTCTTTATCGTTATCTTTACCGCCGCTTGCCTCTTTATAATATTTATCTAAGAGGTCAAAGTGCTTTATATCTATGGACGGCAATGCCGTTTCAAAAACTCTCGATATATTTTCATGATAATATGAGGATAGAAAATTATATATATCTTTGTGAGGTTCTTTAAAAAAAGAGGCTTCCGAAAGTTGATGGATTTCTTTTAATTTTATATTTTTTAATTCGACTGGGTCGATTTGGGTTTTGGTTTTAAGATTATAAATATAACCGTAAGCCGTTTTGTTTCTTAAAGGCGCTAAAACAGCTTTACCCACTTCTGCACTGTTTTTAAATTCGTCAGGTATTAGATAACTAAATTTAATATCGGTTCCGCTTTTTGGAATAACTATGTCGGCTATCATATTTTTATATTATAACCTGCCCCAAAGCAAATAAAAACAAAAAAAGCGCCTCTCAAACAAACAGGGCGTCAAGTCTCGATATTCCGAACATGACACCCTGTTTGTATTTATACATATAAGTATAATGTTTCCCTATTTTTATTGAGCTTTCGTTTCGTTCTTTACGGTTTTTCCGCCCTCCAAAGGATAAAAACTCCTTCTGTAATAATCATCTTCATTTAATTTAATCTTTTCCCCGTCATAGTTGTAGAAAAACTTACCATTGTCAAATTCTTCTTCCCAAGCCGCGTCGGCAATCTTTCCATAGCTCTGTGAATATGTATCCATCTTATCCTTTAGTTCCGATATGATGGAATCACCCCCTTCCTGCGTCGCTTTCGCACCCCCTTCGGCGACAACCTTTCGCAATATATCGGGATGGTCTATTATCATGCAGGGGCGAAGCCTGTTTTTAATACCCATTTGTTCTTTTCTAATGGATTTAAAGTACATGGAATTAAGAATATCCTCCATTGATTTATCAAATATGTTATCTGCGGCAAATTGGGCAAAGACGCATGGTTCTACGCCGCCGTTCGCGTTTATATGAAGATACACGCGGCCGCCGGAAAGGCATCCGTGCGAAAGAATCCCGTCATTCCAAAAATCCGCAACAACTATGGGTTTAGTTTCCCTTATTTCGACCACTCTCTTTCTTCGATAATTTCGCTGTTCCGGCGTCGGCATAAGGTTCATATCGGGTTCGCGGCCGATAGGTATATAGTTAAAATACCAGCCTAAGAAACATCCCTGTTTAACATAAAAGTCTATAAATTCGTCGCTTACTATTACATTGTTATTAAACCTCGTGGCTGTCGCCGAAAATCCAAAAAGCATTCCGTTGTCTTTAAGATTTTTCATCGCGGAAACGACCTTTTTAAAATGCCCCTTTCCCCTTCTTTCATCGGTTTCGTCTTCAAAACCCTCAACGCTGATGCATGGAAAAACATTTCCCATGTCGGCAAGCTTTTTGGCCATTTTACCATCGATTAACGAACCGTTCGTATATATCTGAAAATAGCAATCGCTGTTTTTTTCGATTATATCCAGAATATCTTTTCTTACAAACGGCTCTCCGCCGGAGAAGGTATAGAAAAATATCCCGAAACTTTTACCTTCCTCGATAATTTGGTTGATTTTTTCGTATGAAAGCATATCTTTTCTTTCGTAGTTCGCCGAATAGCACCCGTAGCATTTTAAATTGCAGTGCATCGTCGGGCTTATTACATAAAAAAGAGGCGGATAAAACCCGTTCTTTTCAATAAATTCTTTCCTTTTTTCGCCGCTTAACAGTAAAAAATTAGAAATAAAATTATTCAAAATCCCCTTTTTAACATTTTTAGAAAGATACGGGAGTTTTCTCTTTAAGTTTACAAAAATATGGTCAAAAAATATTTTACCCGCAGGAGCTTTAAAATTATTTAGCTTATCGGAAATCTTGATTATCGTTTCGTCGGTTAGTTTTGGAATTATGTAATTGCTTGCGAGATAAAGGGTGTTTCTTACGACCGCGCTCTTAACCCTTTTTCTCAGCGGTGACAGCGATAGCTCTACCATATGGACCCCCTACACTAATTAATATTACACCTAAATTTAATGTTATATTTTAAGTATTATATTTTTTACAATCCATTTTTTGCCCGCTAAATAAAGTTTACCACGATAATATAAAAAGTCAAAATATCCAAATTTGGCCTAAATTTGATTAAGCGTATATTTTTCTAAAAATTTATATATGCCTTCCGCATAATTAAAGGCTTTTTCATTTTTAATATCTGTTTTAATGTTATTAACCGTTATATCGCCTAAAACCAAGCTGAACGCGGATGACCATGCGCATGAAGTAAATTTATTATTGTAGCCTCCACCGCCAAGCCATATCTTATTTACATTTTTTTCATTAATATTTTTTATTGTATTTAAATACCCTTTTAACGATAGATTAATATGGGACAATAAATCAAATTTCGATGTATCCGCCCCTATTTGCGCCACTATTACATCGGGCTTAAATCCTTGAAAAACTTCGTCGAATACTTTTATAAAATTAATTATATAAGTATAGTCGTCCGTGCCTGGATAAAGAGGAAAATTAACCGAACCTTTTTCTTCGGCATAACCCTCCGCGGGAAATAAAAAATCGCCGCTTTCATGAAAAGACAATATTAATAAATCTTTTTTGTTTCTTGGATCATTTTTAAAAGCATCCGTGACGCCGTCGCAAAAATGTGCGTCGATATCGACATATAAAACCCTTTTTCCGTATTCCAGCAATCTTAATATGGCGTAAACAGGGTCATTTACATAACAAAATCCCCATGCGTAATTTTTTTTTGCGTGATGCAGTCCTCCCGGAAAATAAAACACATCCGAATAATTTTCCTTAACAATTAAATCGGCGGCTAAATTAACTGCCCCTATATGAATGCTTGAGGCGGTAAAAATTCCTTTGAAATAAGGATTATCAGTGGTTCCTATCCCGTATTTTTTTGGGGCATATTCTGTTTCATCTTTTTCTGTATCGTAAAGATACCGGATATAATCAATGTCATGGTATAAACTCATGTCGGATATGGCGGCAGGCTGGACGGTAAAACTGTCGTAAACGCCTTTGGAGTATTTTTTTATTCTTTGCATCGTATAAATGATTCTTTCCCTCTTTAAAGGATGGTAAGAGGCATATTTATATTTTTCTAATTCTTTATTGTATAAAAGCGCTATTTTTTTCATTTTCCATTCTTTTCTCTATGATTTTAAAGGTTGGATTTTGAAGAAAAAATAATTAAAGAGGCGATTAGACTTAATATTGCGGCATATAAATATGAATAATTAGCTCCGATATAATAAAGAAGCCCCATAAGAACATTGCCGCCAAATAACCCCAAGCTTCTTGCGGCGGTGAGCGACCCCATTCCTCTTCCTATTGTTTCGTTTTTGACGATTAAACTAATTGCAGTAGGCTCTATAGTTTCTATAATGCCTAAAGATATTCCAAGAATGGCAACGCAAATATAATATAATAAAGGATTTAAAGAAAATGTAAATATCAATGCCATACCAAGAGAACCTGCAAAAGTAAGAAAATAACCAAAACCAAGTTTATTAATAGTTTTAGCTATTGTTTTTCCTGCAATTAAACCTGTCAGCGCCGTGCAGATAAAGAATAAAACATATGAAAGAATACCTAAAGCATCATTTTTAGAGGATTCGGCTATAGTTAAAATTGGAAATCCAAAGCTGAAAGAACTAAAGCCGTATAAGGAAGTTGCAATTAAAATCCTTTTAAACAAGTTTTCATTCAAATCGCTATTTTTCTTATTTAAACCCGCGCTGTTATTTGCGTTATTATTGTTATCGGTATTAATAGCGGCATTCTTTTTAGGATTATTATTTATATTACCGTTTGCGCTATTATCAGGGTTATTAATTAATTTTTTCTTTGAAATCAATGTCAAAAAAAGAGTTGAAATCAATAAGGGTCCGATAGTTGTTAATAAAATATATTTTAAAGGAACATGATAAGTAAATAGAATTAACGCATAAATACCCGCAAAGAATCCTCCTCCTTGATCAAGCGCATGCAAAAAACCAAAAGCCTTTCCGTAAAATTCTTTTAGAACCGACCGTGAAAGCAAGACCCTTCTTGAAGGAGACCTGAAATTTCTTGCCCACCACCCCGTTGAAAAAAATGCGACCGCTTCCGCGGGATAAAGGCTGAATCCTGTAAAGGATAGAAGCGGTATTAAAAGATTGCCTATGATTGCAATTTTTTTATGTCCGAATTTATCTCCCGCCCTTCCGCCGAAATAACCAAAGAAAGCCCCTATTCCATAACTTATTGCAGAAGCTATGCCAAAATAGATAACGGAACTGTGGAGGTCTAAAACCAGGAATATTGGAAATATCACCAGAACAGCCTGATAACCTAAATCGGCAAAAAAAGCCGATAACGATATAAAAAAAACATTGCTGTTTAACCATTTTTTTTTAGAACCTTCCATATCCCCTCTTATTTTTATAATTATCGTATTTCCACATTAACACAATTATGTTGTTATTTACTGCGTATATATTAATATTTTCATGCCCAAAACTCAAGGATGGGATTGAATTAATTTTTGGTAATTGCTTTTTTAAGGATTTTTTGCGATAATAATGTTGAATTAAGTGTAACTTAATTCTAATTTTTAATAAAGTGGGGGGTTAGCCCAGTTGGTAGAGCGACGCCTTCGCATGGCGTAGGCCGCGGGTTCGAGTCCCGTGCCCTCCACCACTTAAAATAAATATTTAAAACAGCGCAGGTAACTTTTTGTATAAATTTTTTTATAAAAAACGAGGAGTTAACATGAAAAAGATATTTTTATTAATAAGTATATTTATAAGCATAGCTTTTGCTAACAGTGCATTTGCAAGCAGGCTGTTTTTGCCGGGATTATGGCAATATACCTCTACAACAACTGTTTCGGGACTCCCGTACGCTATGCCTCCTGTAACCTCGACTTATTCATCTTGCATGGGTAATAAACTTAAACCGCCTATGCAGAAAAATCCCGATATACCGGCTAACTGTCCAAAGCCTATCGTAACTGTTAACGGAAATACTGTCGTTACACGCTTTGAATGTTCTACTGGAGTCGGCATGGAGATAAAAGAACTTATGTTTGAATATTTTCCTAACGATACAACAATGCATATGCATGGACATGTTAATACTATCAACACATATCAAGGCAGGACTATGAATGTTAATTCAAACATCGAACTTACCGGAAAAAGAATCGGCGCATGCAGTGTGAAATAAACAAAAACCGTGGGAAAATAAAAAATAAGGTTATCAAATATGAAAATCAACCGCTTTTTTATTTTTTTATTGTTGATTTCTGTTGCCGCAACTGTAATTTCAGGCTGCTCTAAAACGCCGTCAAAGATTTCAGCCGATAAATCCGTCGCATCACAGAGCAATAGCGGTATAACCATGGCTAAGCTGACCTCGCTGAAAAATTACGAATCAATCACACGGGCGATGTTTGTAACTACCATAGACAAAATTTATAATTTAAATAACTGGCAGGAAGAAATAATCGAAGGTACTAAAGCAAAGCCAGCCTATACATTTACCAGAAACATAAATGGAGTTTTTTACGCAATTATAACATTTCATTCTTCGCCGCATGGTTTAAAATGGTTTAAAGAGCCTTCAAGTTTTAGAGAAAGACCTAAGGGTCAGCTGCGTTTATTCTCCGGATTTGTAGTAAGAGACACAGCCCCTCCTATGAAACTCGTATTTGTAAAATATGCCGTAGTAGCAAACAGGCAGTCTATTGAATACCGTGGAATAAATCCTTACAATGAATACTCCGGAACTTTCTGGATAGACAAAAAAACGGATGCGCTCTTAAAATACATCAATCCGTCTGTTAATATAGGATCTAATGGATTAAATTCAGGCATGAAATTCATAGTTAAAAAAATAGGAAAAATCCATGCTTTTAAAACACCTTTAATCAGTTCAATTCCTTAATAGATTATCTATTATATAGCCGCAATAAAAATTAAAAAGTTTTTTACTGGTATAAATCAGCGGCGAAACAGGGATTTTTTGTCCGCACTCAGAACAACACAGGCGATGTTTCATTATTTTTGCAGAAAAACTGTTTCTCCGTTATTTTTGCCTTTTAATGCTTCGTGCGCAATATTTGGGATATAGACGAATCGCAAAATGGCGGCGGGTGTTTAATATTTTTTGCAGCGCCCTTCTTTAAGGTTATATGTTCCGTACTCATCAAGATCGTTAGATCCATACAATTTGTTTATTTTGACCGGCTTTAACGACAGAATGTATCCATTTGAGCGCCTTGCTATGCTGCCGTCTCCCGTGTTTCCCCACCCGTCTATAAATCGAAAATAAATATCACCCTCAGATTTTTTCTTAAAAGGTACTTTTCCTGTGTCCAAAAGATGTCCCGTCCATGAAAATTCAACCTGAACATTCACATATTTAAACCTTTTATTTACTTTGGCGCAAATTTGAAGATTGCCTATGGGGAAATTTTTTCCGTTTCCTGTATCTCCCATAATCTGATTATTATTAAAGTACTCAACTGTTTTGGAATCTGCCGCCCCTTCAACATTATCAGAAAGCTTCTTTAACCACCTAACGCGATCTATTAGCATACTTCTTAAGCACGCCCCTATTTCTAAACCTTCTAAGGCTCCGCCGCCGTACATCATCTGGCCGTCGGCATCACAATTATACCTGCGGTAAAGCATCCAACTGATTTCCGATTTTTTTAGATATTTCCCGTATTTGGACGGTAGTTTTTTCATTAGGCCAAAATACTCTTTATTAAGCTCCAAGTTCCATTTTTCCACGCTTTTATAATAACAACTGGCCCAACCTGCATTAGATTCATGCTTGCTCATACATAACCTGTATTCTTGACCTGCCGCCGCCGTCAAAGGAACACCTATCATTAGTAATAACGCTATTATAAATATTATAATTTTTAGCATTTATCCGCAACTATTAAGAATTCGATTCACATCGCTATTAATGATTAGTGCTGCCTGTTTGCCGGCAGGAACGGTTCTAAGTCTTTAACCCTATCTATTAGCATGGCCCTGAGGCAAGATTCTCTCTGTATAATATTACCGCTGCTGCTGCCGAACATAATATCTCCTGCGGCAATGCAATTATACCTGCGGTAAAGAATCCAACTGATTTCCGATTTTTTTAGATAACTGCGGGATTTTGGGCCATCAGCTTTCATTATATCATAATAAACAGCGTTAAGCTTCATATTCCACCTCTTAATGCTTTGCACATAACACTCGTTTATCCCTGCGGTAGATTTGTTTCGCCTAATGCACGATTTAAATTCCTGCCTAGCGACAGCTGTTGATGAAAAGCTTGCTATCAGGATAATTGCCAATATGTATTTCATCATAAAAATCTATAAACGCAAGTTGGAGATTGAAAGTTTAATATTATTTGTATAGCTTACGTTATCTGACGCTGGTCAACTGCCCATGAAATAAGTTATATCGGTTTAAAAAATATTTGTCAACTATTTTTCCGCTCCTGGCTGGACATGCTATAAATTAATAAACACACGGTTAAGACTATTTTAAAATAATTAGAAGTTTAATTAGACCCAAAATTGCCGATAGAAATTTCTTTTTCCGGATTAACGCTTCGCTCTCGCACCTTGTGCTCGTGAAGTTTCAATAAAACTTTCACGCTTTCGCGGGAATGACTTTGAGGGAATTTTACAATTCACCCGACGGGTGTCATTCCTGCGAAAGCAGGAATCCAGTATGTGTAATATGTTGAAACAGTTTCATAGATTTCTATCAGCAATTTTGTGTTAGAAGTTTGCGTTGACAATACGATATATAAAATTATAATATTGTAACTATTATAAAAGATTTAAGATATAAATAATATTATAAATATATGTCAAATATTAAACTGCGAAAGGCTAAAGCAAGTCTGTCAGTATAAAACACACCCTTATTCTAAAATTATATTAAAGGATATACATATATAAATGATTAAAACCAAAATAAAAATAATATCGGTTTTATTATTTTCTATTATTTTTTTATATCTGTCGCCGGCCTATGCGGCACAATCTTATGCCGTCATGATAAAAAAAGTTAATAATGACTTTGCAAAGCATCATTATGAAAAAGCGTTTTTGATTCTTAGAATGTTAGCGGACAAAGGAAATATGAAAGCTCAAAGAAAACTTGGGTTTATGTATGATAACGGTTATGACGGGTTTCCTAAAAACTTTAAAAAGGCAAACCGCTGGTTCAAATTAGCCGCAGAGCAAGGAGATGCTGAATCTCAGCTTAATGTAGGCAATGCTTTCTTTTGTGGATTTGGGGTTCCTAAAAACTTTAAAAAAGCTCTTTACTGGTATAAATTAGCGGTAAAACAAGGAAATTCCGCAGATGTTGAGGGCGAAGGCAACGTGGGATCCAATCTGTATCTTTATGAAACGCATAAATACGCAAGTTATCCAACAACCTACGACGGCGAAACTAACATAGGGGTTATTTATTATATGGGAGGATACGGCATCCGCAAAAACTTGAAAAAAGCGATATACTGGTCAAAATTAGCGGCAAAACAGGGAAACGAATATGGGGAATATAATATTGGTTTTCTGTATTATAACGGCGAAGTAATTCCAAAGAAATGGGCAGAAGCAAACTTCTGGTATAGATTTGCCGCAAAACAGGGAAATCAAGTTATTAAAATGGAATTAAATAAAGCATATCGTTATGATTATATTCAAGAAGACTTTAAAAAAGCGGCCTACTGGTATAAATTAGCGGCAGAACAGGGGGATATAGATGCGCAAACCGATTTAGGCCATATCTATTATCACGGAAAAGGAGTGCCTCAAAATTACAAATTAGCGGTCTATTGGTATAAATCAGTGGCAGCAGGGGGAGTCTCAACAGGGCAGGCAACCTTAGGCTATTGTTATTACAAAGGGTACGGGGTTGCTAAAAACTATATTAAAGCCCTTAAATGGTTCATCATAGCAAAAACTAACGGTTGTAAATGTATTAATAAATATATTAACGATATTAAACATCGCCTGACCGCAAGCCAGATTGCCGAAGCCAAGCGGGAAGCTCAAGAGTGGCGGTTAAAACATCGTGAATAATATTCATCGGCAGGTTAATAAGTCAGCGGGTATAAAGCAGTCATGCAGTTTTAATTTATCGTATATCATTTATTTATTGCCTGTATTAAAAAAACATTTACTGATAAAGTTCCTTTGCCGAAGTTAGTAACATATGTACTGCAGTACTGCAGCTGTTTGGAGCAAAAGCCATAGTCATGGTTCAATAGTAGCGCTATTAATCAATATAAAATTAAAACATTCTTAAAATTCAAATTCAAATTTCATTTTTTTTGTGTTAAATTAAGTAAACGGCGGTAGAATAATTTAAATTTTCGCACCCACTCTTGAGCTCCCAGTCTGGCTTCGGCAATCTGGCTTGCGGTCAGGCGATGCTTAATATCGTTTAAAAATTTATTTTTATAGACAAAGCCGTAATGTCTCGCTATAAAAGACAATTCAAGGGCCTCAGTATAATTTTTAGCAACCCCGTACCCTTTGTAAAAGCAATAGCCTAAGGCTACCTGCCCAATTACATCTCCCTGCTCTGCGGTCTTATTCCACCAGTAAACTGCTTTTTTAAAGTCTTCTTGTATATAATTATAACGATAGGCTTTATTTAATTCTGTTTTGACAGTTTTATTTCCTTGTTTCGAGGCAAATTTATACCAATAGTTTGCTTCTATCCATTTTTTTGGAATTAAAACGCCGTCATAATACATATATCCAATATTATCTTGCGCTGCGATATTTCCATGAGCGGTCGCTTTTTTCCACCAGTAAACTGCCTTAGAATAGTTTTTCGGCATGCCTTGACCTTGTTCGTAAGCATAGCCCAACTTATTTTCGACCATGCCCAAATGATATTTGGCTGCGATATATCCCTTAGCGATGGCTTTTTTAAGCAAATAGAAGGCTTTGAAATAGTTTTTAGGAACGCCGTGGCCTGCATAATAGGCATAAGCTAAATGATCTTCAGCCTCGGCATATCCCTGCGCGGCAGATTTTTTAAGCCAGTAAACTGACTTGGAATAATTTTGTTTTACCCCTAGACCGTGTTCATAAGCATAAGCTAAATTGCTTTCTGCAGCTGCGTTTCCCTGAGCTGCGGCTATTCTGTACCAGTAGAACGCATTATGATAGCTATGCTTTACACCGCCAAGACCGGAATAATAACCATTGCCCAGCTTATTTTCTGCTTTTGGGTTGAGGGTTTTGCCGCAGCTTAAAGAAGGCATTATAAATATTAAAAGCAAAAGTAAAAATGCAACAATTATGCTGTGTTTGATTTTCATTGCTTTTTTCCTGTTTTAATTGAAGTAGAAGCGGACAAAATTATCCGCAATTTTATAAATTTTTATAATTGCTAAAATATTTTTTTATCGCTTCCGAAATAATAGCAACGGTTTTGTCTAAGTCGGATTTAGTATGTTTGGAACTTACAAACATTGCTTCATACTGGGACGGAGCAATAAATAATCCTCCGTTTAATACAGAGGAGAAAAAATCTTTAAATCTGTTTGTATCGGATTTCATAACGTCGTTAAAATTAAGAACCCCTCCACCCTTAAAAAATATAGTCAGTATCGAAGAAATAGAATTAACGGTTATTTTATCGTTAAAATTTTTAAGTTCGTTTTTTAAACCGTCTATTAAATAATTAGCGGAAGAATTAGCCTTAGATACGGCATCGTCGCTTTCTATAGCTTTTAAAGTCGCAATGCCGGCGGCTACGCATATGGGATTACCCGATAAAGTGCCAGCCTGATAAACAGGCCCAAGCGGGGAAAGAAATTTCATTATATCTTTTCTGCCGCCGAAAGCCCCTATTGGAAGTCCGCCGCCTATTATTTTGCCGAGGCACGTAATATCGGGTTTTAAACCGAATAACCCCTGCGCTCCGCCGTTAGAAAGCCTGAAGCCCGTTATAACTTCGTCGAAAATGATTAGAGAACCGTTATCGTGGGCTAAATTTATTAATTCGTTTAAAAAACCTTCCTTCGGCAAAACGACGCCCATATTTGCCGCAACCGGTTCTATTATAACAGCCGCTATCTCTTTTTTGTTCGCGGAAAAAAGTTCTTTAACCGATGATATATCGTTGTAAACAGCGACTAAAGTATCCTTTGAAAGGCTTTCCGTTATGCCGGCGCTTGAAGGAACGGACGTAGTCAGCGCTCCGGAGCCTGCTTTAACAAGCATAGAATCTGAATGTCCGTGATAGCATCCTTCAAATTTTATAATTTTGCTTCTTCCGGTAAAACCTCTTGCAAGCCTAAGCGCGCTCATCACGGCTTCCGTTCCGGAATTTACGAGCCTGACGGACTCTATGGAAGGAAAATGCTTATTGATTAAACCGGCAAGTTCGATTTCGGCTTCCGTCGTAGCGCCGAAGCTGAAACCTTCCGACGCGGCGGACCAGACGGACTTGACTACTCTTTCGTCTGCGTGTCCAAGGAGCATCGGGCCGTAAGACATTACGTAATCAATATATTCGTTTCCGTCTATATCGTAAATTTTATCGTCTTTAGCCTTTTTTACGATTATCGGCGATAACCCGACGGATTTAAATGCCCTGACCGGACTGTTAACGCCTCCGGGCATAAGCGATTCGGCATGTTTTACGGCGTCTAAGCTTTTATCCAGTTTCATAAAATTCCCTTTAAAATTTTTTTATATAATAAATACGGCGGCATAATTGAATTCTGTCACCGTATTAAGATTGATATTATTATAAAAATTTCCTTCCGTTTTTATTGCTTTTTATATTTTTTTTAACGGCGTTTTTATCGTATTTCGGCAGATAAGGAGCAAAAAATTTAAAAACTTCCATATTCCAGCCCGGAAGCACGACGTGACCGCTGTTTTTTGCGACAAAAAGCTTTTTCTTCGATTTAATCATTTTATAAACTACCAAAGTGCCTTTAGGCGGACAGTCCTCATCTTTAAGTCCTATGCCTATCATTACCGGAACTTTTATCCATTTTGCAAAGTGTTTAGTATCCACGTAATATAAAGAGCGCATAACTTTAGATTTGTCGCCGGGATGTTTTTTTAGAAAAGCCTTAACTTCCATATAAGGACCCATTTTTGCGAGCGGCATCTGCACCGGAATATCGCTCAAAAAAGGCACATCCGCAGCCGCCGCAACGACATGACTATCTATAGCGGCATCTATTAGAGACAGCCCGCCTCCCATGCTTCCGCCCGTTACGAATATATATTTATGGTTAACACCCTTAAAATGTTCGAGGAATTTTAACGACGCTAATGAATCCATAACTATCTTAACCATCGAAAAAGTTTTTACATGTAGAATTCCGTTTGTCATAAGCCCCGGGAAACCGGGATTATAAACCGCCCTGCTTCTTCCATGCCCCCTTAAATCGATAGAAAGCGCGCCGTAACCCCTTCTTGCAAAAAAGTGCGCCCAGCCCGGCGTTCCGTAAGAACCGTAACCGTGCAGTAATAAAACCCCCGGATATTTTTTGCCTTTAACGCCGTAAGGAATGGCGAAATAACCCTTCAACTTTAAACCGTCATATGAGGTTAAGGTTAAATCGTATGTTTCTATTTTATTTATCCTGTCGTTATAAAGCGGTTTCAGAGTATATAGAACCTTTTCCTTGCGAAGGTTTTTATACATGCCGCGCCAGAACTTTTTAAACTTTTGATATTTAGTAAGCGTCGCCGTTTTAAGATTAGCAGGAATATTTTTAACGGATTTTGGAGATTGATTGGATATGGAGAAGTGTTTATATAAAAAAAATGAAATTGCAAAAATAACTACTACAAACAGTAATATATATAAGCTTTTCTTTTTCATAAAATTCCGCCGTTTATCATAAAAATAGGCATCTTTTTTGATATATTTCAAAAAGATGCCTATAGATATTTATTATTTTCAAATTAAATTTATTTTAACGATTCAAGATACTCAGCCACAGTTTCAAGTTGAGCCGGTTTCAGAGCGTGGTTTGGCATCATTGTATTAGGATTATGAACCTTTGGGGTGTTGATTTGCACTTCAAGCCAGTGAATAGAACGGCCTTTAGTTCCTTCCTTCGATAAATTCGGTCCGATTGAACCGCCTTTGCCGTTTATTATGTGGCAGCCCATGCAACCTTGAGCATTAATAATTTTCATTGCAGCTGCTTCCAAATTTTTGGAACCGGCTTTTTTAGCAGCTTTTGGAACTGAAGGCATTTTCATGCCGGGAGCCATTGTAGTACTTGGGGCAGGTGCTGCCGGCGCAGGGGTTGTTTCTGCTGCAGGTTTTGACGGGGATGGCTTTTGAGCGCATCCGTAAAGCCCTATACCGATAAATAATAAAAATAAAGCAGTAAATAAAACGGTTAATCCTTTTCTTGCTTTCAAGATTTTTCCCTCCCTAAATTTTTAAAATTAAAAATAGAATTAAATAAAATAAAATTTTATAAACACTAATTTTAAATATATTATATTTATTTAATTTTTTGTCAAGTTTAAATTTTAAAGCCGGCTTCTACTTCTGTAATATCCAGAACCTTCAATCCGGCGGGCAAAAAATCATTAATTAAACTTTTTAAATTATCCACCCCGCCAAACGGTTTATTTTTTATTTTAATCGTCAAATATAAATTATCGCTTTCGCTCATAAAAGGCATCGGATTAGAATAACTTATTTTTGGCTTTGGGCTGAACCGCGATTCTTTATAGGCAATGGGAAGTTTTGCGATCCTAAAAACTCTGAGCAGTATTTTGGCAGTTTCTAAATGCCCGATATATTTGACCGCCCCCCTCTTGGAATACCTGATTAGAAGTTTGAAGTCGGCTTTATTTTTATTATCGTTTTCGGTTTTTGGCGTATTAATAACATCCGCGCGGTTATCCATAATATCCATATTATTTTTCTGCCTCTTATGTATTTTGATATTTTCCTTTTTTGACGAATAAACGGGGCTTATCTCTTCAAAGTCGCAGACCCCGCATAAACGGCAGACTTTCCTGCAGTTTTCCGTAGTTAATCTTTCTTCCCCGCTTTGTTCCGCATCGTCGCTGGCTTCGGCGATAACATCCGAACTAACATCATCATAAATTGAAATCGTATTCTGTTTACCGGCTTTTTCAAACTCGGACTTAAGATAATCCTTTTTAACCAATATATCTATAAAATCCCACGGCAAAGCGTCATTTAAATCTTTTTCATCATAAAGATGCCGGTTTATTATCCCATCGCGGCTTATATTATCGAATGAATTTAACGCCTTAATCCATGCGTCGAAATTAAACAACTTCATTTCGCTGTCGTAAACCGCTCCAAATTTATAAGCCTTATAAATAATTTTCGAAGTAAACTCGTCGCCTCTCGAAATCAGCCCCTCTATAAAGCTGACCTTTGGGTCTTGATACCTTAGATTTACATTTATGGGCCGTAACAACTTTTTTAAATAATTAATCTTAAAGTTAAGTTCGGATGCCTTATTCATGGGATGCCATTGAAAAGGGGTATGCGGTTTAGGAACGAAGTTATTGACATTAACTGTTATATTTAAGCCTTTCGAAACCCGTTTTATCTTTAAAACCAAATCCTTAATGCCGTCGATATCGGAAATCCTTTCGTAAGGCAGTCCGATCATAAAATATAATTTAAGGCTTTTAAATCCCCGTTTCGATAAATTTTCAACCTCTTTGAGCAAGTCGTATTCCGATATATTTTTATTTATAATATCCCTGAGTCTTTGGGTTCCCGCCTCGGGGGCGAGGGTGAAATTAGTCTTTTTTACTTCGGCGGTTTTTTGTAAAATTTTTTCGCTAAGGGAGCCTATCCTCATTGATGGAAAAGACATAGATACCTGTTTGTCTTCGCTCAAATACGATAATTCGTCCAATAAACCGTTAATGTCGGAATAGTCGCCCGTCGATAAAGACGATAACGAAATTTCGCCGAGTCCCGTATCGCCTATGCCTTTTTTAATTATTTCGACAACCGTCTCCTTTTTCCGTTCCCTTACCGGTCTATAAATATAGCCGGCCTGGCAAAACCTGCATCCGGACGAACAACCCCTTGCTATCTCGACCGAAAGCCTGTTATGCACGGTTTCTATCAACGGAACGATATTTTTTTTAACATAACCCATTAAATTTAAGTCATAACATATCGCTTTTTTTACATTTTTTGAATAACCTGGAACATAAACTCCGCGTATTTTCACAAGCCCTGCTTTTACATAGTCTCTGTAATCTTTTTCGGCGATAAGTCCGTTTTTAAGGTCATTTTTGGCCTTTAAAACCGCATCGCAAACCGAAACCGCCGCAGTCTCGCCGTCTCCTATTATAAAGAAGTCTATGAAATCGTTTAACGGCAATGGATTAAAAGCGCATGGTCCGCCCGCCCCGACCAACGGATGGCTGAAATCCCTGTCTTTCGAGAAAACCGGAATACAGGACGACTCCAGCATAGACAATATATTTGTATAGGAAAGTTCGTATTGAAGGGAAAACCCCACAATATCGAACTCCTTTATATCTTCAAACGATTCCAATGAAAAAAGGGGTATTTTATTTTCTTTCAGTTTTGAGCTCATATCGGGATAAGGCAGATAAACCCTCTCGCACGCTATATAATCTTTAGAGTTTAATATATCGTAAATAATTCCCATTCCGATATGGCTCATCCCCAATTCATAAAAATCTGGAAATGCAAGCGCATACTTAACGGGCATTTTTTTAATATCCTTTTTCGAAATACCCTGTTCGATACCTAAATATCTGGTCGGCTTTTGGACAAATGGAAAGATATTATTATTTAATTTGTCGAATAATCTTGATTTATTCATCTTAATCATTATATAATAAAAAAGATTATTTTAAAAATAATAACATTTAAATACAATGAACAACACCATCCAACTTATCGTAATTGCAATAATTCCAGTTTTATTTGCAATAATATTGCACGAAGTCTCACACGGCTATGTAGCCCATATCTTCGGCGACGACACCGCAAAGAATGCCGGCAGGTTAACTCTTAATCCCATAAAACATATAGACCCTTTCGGAACAATTCTACTTCCTTTGCTTTTAATTCTTTTGGGTTCGCCCTTTCTCTTCGGTTATGCAAAACCTGTTCCGGTGAATTTTAACGGACTTAAAAATCCTAAAAGGGATACAGGATTTGTTGCGGCCGCAGGTCCGGTTACCAACTTTTTACTTGCGCTAATCTCATTTATATTCTTAAAAATAATTCTCGCAAATTTCCCTATAATGAATATTTACCTCGCTTATTTTATAAGCCACCTTAAATTTCAGGCAGTAACCGGAGGGGTATTTTTTAAATTTTTCATCTATCCGGTAACATTTATGCTTTTCATCGGTATAATGATAAACCTTGTCCTGGGCGTATTTAACCTAATACCGATTCCGCCACTGGACGGCGGAAGAGTTGCGGTCAGCATCCTGCCCGCGCCGTTTTCGGATTATTTAAGCAGGCTCGAACCCTTCGGAATATTTATAATCCTTATATTATTGCTGATAAATCCAGGGAACTTTTTGGGTGCTTTATTTAATTTTATCGTAAATAATATAGTTTTAAGAAATTTATAATATATATAACATAATATAAATTAAAAAATTAAAGCCGCATATGTCATCACCGGGTACCTCCCCCGCAACCCAAAGCAGTAATGTTAATTTAAATAATGTAAGTCTTCAGGCTTACGACGGCCCGCTAGATTTGCTGTTATCCCTTATAAAAAAAAATAAAATAAACATTTACGACATTCCTATCGCCTCCATTACCGATCAATATCTAAATACGATAGGGCTCGACGAGGATATGCTGTCCACTTCTTTGTTAAGTTTTAATCTGGATTCAAGTGGAGATTTTATCGTTATGGCAGCCCAGCTTATATATATTAAATCACTAATGCTTTTACCGTCTTATTACGATAAAGAGAAAAATATGACGGGCGATGAAGATATAGACCCAAGAACCGAACTTGCCAATATGCTTATAGAGTATCAAAAGGTTAAAGAAGTTGCCTCCTTTCTGGATAACAGGCCTATTTTGGGCCGCGATGTGTTTGAAATTAATATATTTCGCACAGACAAGCCATCTGAACCAGAACAGGAAAAATCAAAAGAAATCCTTTTTGAAGCAAACATTTTCATTCTTTCCGAATATTTCTATTATAAAATGACCGAGGCTAAAAAAAGGATAAATACATACGAGGTAGCAAAAGAACGCTTTTCCATTAAAGATAAAATTATCGAGATAATGGAAAAATTCAACATAGCCGAAAGAATTATATTTTCGGGGCTTATGAAAGAAGCCGCCTCCAAGGATGAGCTATTTACCTATTTTCTGGCTCTCCTCGAAATGTCGAGATTGATTTTAATAAATTTAGACCAGATGCGGCCGTTTGGCGAAATATATATATCTCCCGTTGCGGGCGGCGTTTTAAATTATAAGCCGAAAATTATTAACATAATGTAGTCGGTATCCATAATATAATTACTCATCCTTAAAACTGGATTCCCGCATACGCGGGAATGACACCTAACGGGTGAAATTATAAATTTCCTTAAAGTCATTCCCGCGTATGCGGGAATCCAGAATATAAAATCCTAAATCGGGATTTGGGTAATTACTCGTTAATTTTCTTTTTAAATATCAGCTCGGCAACCTTTTTATTTAATATCCTGTACTGGCCCGACGGTAAATCCCCGATATAAAGTCCTCCGATAGCAACCCTTTTAAGCGTTATGATTTTAAGGTTGAAAAACTCTAAAAGTCTCCTTATCTCCCTATTCTTCCCATGATTTAAATCTATGGATAAAATAAATTTTACAGGTTTTTTACTTATAACTCTGACATTTTGAGGCTTCATTAAGCCTGTTTCTTCAAGATTTATTCCCTTTTTTATCTTTTTTAGAAGTTCATCCGTAAGTTCGCCCTTTACCTCGACTATATAAGATTTAACGACATTAAATTTGGGATGGGTTGCCTTGTATGTAAAATCACCGTCGTTGGTTAGTAAAAGTAAGCCTTCGCTCATAAAATCAAGCCTGCCTACAGGGAATATATGTTTATGGCTTAAAGTCTCCTTTTTAATCAATTCCATTACCGTTTTAAAACCTGACTCGGATTTTACGGCAGTAATATAGCCTTGGGGCTTGTTTAACATTATGTAAACAGGGGGTTCCATTTTATAAACGATTTTTTTTCCGTCAAAGTTTACCTCGTCGCCGGGATTTACAAATGTTGCGAGATTTTTAACGCTTTTACCGTTTATAATAACCCTGCCTTCTTTTATTATACCGTCCGCTTCCCTTCTTGAAACACCTGTTCTTGCGGCAAGAAATTTATTTAATCTTAAATCTTGCGTCAAATCGGATTTTTTTGCGGTTTTAGGCTTTTTTTCTATCAAAATACGATTCCCTCCATTTGCGTTGAGGCTTGCGCATAAAGTTTCATAGGAATGCGGCCGGATAAATACGCAAGCCTGCCCGCTTCTACCCCTTGCTTCATTGCAAGCGCCATTTTTACGGGATTATTCGCCCCGGCTATTGCTGTATTAATAAGAATCCCGTCAACGCCGAGTTCCATCGTCTTGCAGGCATCGGACGCCGTCCCTACCCCCGCATCTACTATGACAGGCACGGAAACCGTTTCTTTTATTATTTTGATATTATAAGGGTTTCTAATTCCTAAACCGGAACCGATAGGCGAAGCAAGCGGCATAACGACCGGACACCCCGCATCCTCGAGTTTTTTAGCCAAAACAGGATCGTCCATCATATACGGCATAACCGTAAAACCCTCTTTTACCAATATTTTTGCGGCCTTAATTAACTCCTCGTTATCGGGATAAAGAGTTTTTGCATCGCCGATGACTTCAAGTTTTACCATGTCTGTCTTAAAAACATCGAGTTCTCTCGTAAGCCTGAGTGTGTTAACGGCATCCTCTGCGGTATAACACCCTGCCGTGTTCGGCAAAAGCGTAAACCTGTCCAGGTCGATATACGACAGCATATTGTCTTTTGCGTTGAAATCAATCCTCCTGACCGCCACCGTTATAATCTCGGCGCCGGAGGCAATCGCGGAGTCTTTCATGGTTTGAAAATCCGGATACTTTCCCGTTCCGACTATGAGCCGCGATTTAAATGTATATTTTCCAATTTTTAAACCGTCATCCTGCGGCATTTCATCATCCTCTTTTATTGCGCTATTCATTTATATACCTCCGTTCTTAATTAAATTGCCGGTATTAACCCGGCATTAGCTTATGCAAATTTAATTTGTTATGTATTCCGATATTTTTTAATATTTTGTATTCTAACCGCCGGGCGCAATAGTTACCAAATCGACTTTATCGTTTTCGTTTAAAAGGAATTCCCTATAACCGCTCTTCGAAACTATTGTTTTGTTTACGGCGACAGCAGTACTTTTTATGTCTAATTTAAGTTCGTCTATCAAATTTTGAACTGTTATGCCGTCCGAAACATCAAATTCTTTACCGTTAATATCTATTTTCATAAGTTTTTTCATAAATGCGATTATATAATGTATCTCTCCTGACGGGAAACTTGCCGGATTTTTTTATCAAACTTATGATTTCGTCTTCAGGTAAATATTCGCCGAATTCCCCTCCTGCGCTTTTGGTGATATTTTCTTCCATTAAAGTCCCGCCAAAATCGTTAACGCCGCATTCAAGAGATTTTAAAGCGGCGAGAATGCCGATTTTAGGCCAGCTTGTCTGAATATTTTTGAAATTATCTAAGTAAAGCCTTAAAATTGCATAAAACCTGAATACTTTATCCTGCATCAGCGCCGAATCTACCCTTTTTCTAAGAGATGTTTTGTATGAAATAAACGGCAATGCAATAAACTCCGTAAACCCGTTTGTTTCGTCCTGAATTTGCCTTATCAAACTCAAATGATAAACTATATCGGGGTTTGACTCGATATGGCCGAAAAGAATAGTAGCTGAGGTTTTAACGCCGCTTTTATGCGCCGCTTTTATAATTTCGACCCAGATATCCGTGTTTATCTTTTCGGGGCAGATCTTGCTTCTTGTTTCTTTCGCCAGAATCTCTGCCGCAGTCCCGGGCATTGAATTAAGCCCCGTATCGGCTAATTTTAAAATAACATCCTCGTAAGATTTATTTGTCGCCTTCGAAAGCTCGTAAATTTCCTGCGGCGAAAATGCGTGAATATGCAAATCGGGAAAATTATCCCTGACGGTCTTAATCAGGCTAAAATAATAATCGGGCTTTAATTCCGGATTTATTCCGCCCGTTACGCATATTTCATCTATGCCTATCTTTTTGCCTTCCGAAATTTTTTCGAGTATTTTATCATAATCGAGCAAAAACGAGTCTTTTGATTTTTTCGTCCTTTTATAGCCGCAAAACCTGCAGTTTAAACCGCATATATTTGTAAAATTTATATTTCTGTTAACGACATAAGAAACCCTATCAAAATTAATTTTTTGGTTTTTTATGCCGGCGATGCGGATAATATCCTGTCCCTTCTCTTTTTCTTCCAATAGGCAAAGAAGTTCCTCGTCATTGATTCTTTCAAAAGATAAAGCCTTTTCAAGTACGGAATTTAATTCAGTCATACATTTATAGCGCATGGTCAAAGACTACGCTTTATTATCAAATTGTTTAATAAAATATTTTAGGAGAATAGCTTAGCGGCAAAGGAAAGAGAAAAACGGCAGTCTTAAACTCCGCCAATGGCGGTTTATACGCTAATAATATCTTAATTTTAACGCTTTCTTGCTTCCCTACGCCGGCATTATCCGTATTCAGGTTCAAAGGGTTGCGAGTTAAAGGCTTGTATGTTATTTAATCTAATCAAACCTGCCGCAACTCGACTCTCAGCCAAATTATTAAAGGCACCCCTATTTAAACATCGGTTAAATCTGTTTGTTTATATCTTACTTATATTTTTTATATATATAGTATAACTTATTTAATAACCCCAATCAAGAAATTCTTATGTTTGTTATTATATACTTTTACGCATGCAACCTTTACGGTTAAAATATCATTTTTCGCCGTTAAAGGAACAAAGTAGTATTCCAAAAAGACAGATTTTTTAATATGCCCAAATGTACCGGTTCTTTTATTGATGAAACTTTCGGCATCATTTTCGGGCATAATTAAAAAATTAAAATCTCCCGCATTTTTATGGACAATGGTTAAATTGTGAAACAGGTAATAGATGTTGCCGTGCTTGATTTTGATAAAATTAATATTCCTGCGGGTTTTCATTCTATTTTCTATAGTCCTGTCAGACCTGTAATATGACAGATAAAACCCGTGCTTTTTAAAATTATAACTGCTGATGTCCGCCCTGATATATTCCTTAAAATATTTTACCGAACTTACAAACTTCATTAACTTTTCTAATTTTTGTTTATCCTCATAAAAAAGTTTTTTCCATAAAAACGGATTGTACCTGTCATGCATATATTGAGCGGGATTGACAATCTTTATGTATGTCGTAATATCGTCTTTATTAACCGGCCGGTTTGCCGCTTTTAGATATAGCGCGTAAATAACCGGATCGGAGGCGTAAACGCCATGGCAGATCCCATTAACGGAACCGGCAAAAGCCCTGCTGCCGAACGCCGTATTCAGAATAGAAATATTCAAAACAACCGTCAAGAATAAAAAAACCGTCCAAAATATCCTTTCCCTCGTTCTGCCGATTTTTTCTTTCATACCCTCATCCCCCTCTTATAATATAATTTAAAAGTATCGTTATCGTAAGGCATAAATTAATTATTTTTAGTTAATTTTAATAAAATAGTCAAACCTTGTCAAATTTCAAATAATTCATGCCCTGCTCCTGCTCTTTCGCCGATAATTTCTCGGGCGGCATATTGCTGCTTTGCAAACTTAAATTGAAAGGTTAAATCATGAAATAAATAATGAATTTTGATTGTTTAAAAACTGTGAAATTCTTTTTTCCGCAAGGTCGATATACTCCTTATTTATATCATAGCCTACATACTTTCTCCCAGACTTTAACGCCGCCAACGCCGCCGTTCCGCTTCCTCTCCTTTTAGAACATATGCGTAATAACCGCTTTGTAAGTTATAAAAAAGTTGTTCTGGCGAGGCAAAGTTTTTCAAAGCCTCCTTGAAAAATTTAATTTCGGCATCATTATTCCATAGCGTCATTATATAAAACCTTTAATGCTATATTAATATAATTTTACGACATTATAACATATTTTTTAAGCAATTTTATTTGTTCTTCATTCTTTAATGTTTCAATAATTTTCTGTAATAATCGTAATATTTATAAACCCGCATTATATATATTTCCGTTTGCCTGTAAGGCGGAATAATAAATTCTCTGCGGTTTTTTGCATATATTATTTTAACAGAGCCTGGACCTGCATTATAGCATGCTAAAGCCGGAACCGGTTTATAGTCGAACATCGTCAGACAATAGCGCAGGTATTTGGCGCCGGCAATTATATTTATCAAAGGATTAAAGGCATTTAAATTCATGGTTTTTGCCGTATTCGGCATAACCTGCATAAGTCCTACAGCCCCTTCAGGGCTTACCGCGTTGATGTTAAAATTGCTTTCCGCCCTTATCACCGCAATAAGAAATAGAGCGGGTATTTTGTATTTATTCGATGCAAACATTATTGTTTTGTCAAATAACTTATAAGAAAATTTATATCCTTTTCGATGAAACCCAAACCCAAAGGAAACATAAGCCCGCGATATACAGTTTAAAAAAATAGTAAACCAAAGCAATGCCGTAAATATCGATTTTTTTTCTAAAAAAAATCTAATTTTAAAATTTTCCATCGGGCGTTTAACGCAGGGTTAAAATTTATAAACTAATTTATCAAGTTTATTATTGCTGCCGTCGTAATAATTTATGTAAGCGGCAAGCCTTATTTTCGATAAGTCCTCCCGCGCCAAAAATATCGTTTCGCAGGTAATTTTCTTTAAACCGCTCAAGGGCGTTTTATATTTCAGATTTGATTTAAAAGGCAATCCTCTGACCCCGCTTTTGGATTTTTTAAATAATTCTATCCGGCAGTTAACCGTTTTATCCGATAAATTTATTATGGAAAAATTTATTAATTCAAAAATTCCTTCTATTTGAACCGATTGAATCGTTAATTCAAATTTTCCATTTTGACTTTTAATTATTTTACCGATGCTTATTTTGTAAATATTCAACATTTTATATTTTTTTAAAGATATGTTTGAATTTGAAATAAATGCGGGATGAAGCAAAGGTTTTAATTTTATGGAATGTTTATTTTGATTTTTTTTATTCTCCCCGCTTAATATATTTTTGATTTCATTACCCGGTATATTGTTTAATTTCAAAGAATCTCTCAAAACCTTTTTTTTCAATTTATCCGCGCCGTTGTAATGCCTTAAGCCAAAACCAGGAGGATTTTGAGCGCACCCGGACAGCAGGCAAATAATTAATATATTACTTAATGAATATATTACTAAGTATTTATATTTATAAAGTTTATTTAATTTAATATATTTCATAGTTTATAATTTTTCCGCCCGTCAGTTTTTAATTATTTAATATATTATCTATCCTCAACTTAATGAGTTTTCCGTTAAGAATGGTATGGATGGATAATTTGAGATTATCTCCCGTTTTAATGTCAGGTTTTTTGAAAATAATCACATTTTTTACGATTTTATAAGGCATGTACTTAGCATTATGCGGAACATGGTTTACAATATATATCACTTTAAAAACATTTGAGTTATAACCGTTGAAAAAACTTCCGCCCTCTTCCCTGTATAGATATATATTCCTGATAAAAAACGGTTTATTGTTATCATTGGTTATCTGATATTCAAGATAATAAATCGATTTTATATGGCTTATAGATATAACGGTCAATGTTATGCCGTCCTTTCCCGCCGTCTTGTTTATCTTTAATCTATTAACCAAAAGTATTAAATTCATAACATCCTTCTTTTCTTTTTTCAGCTTAAGTCCTTTTTCGTTTAATATTGCAAACTTAGATTTATATTTTTGCAGTAAAGCCGTTTTTAATTTATCGATTTTGCTTTCGATGTAATTAGAGGCAAAGACATTTTTTAATGTATTTGCGAGGTTAAGATTGTATGTAACGAGTTTAGCGTTTTTTATTCTTAAAAGTATATTTATAAGGCCGTATTTGGTAAATATTTCGAGATTGCTTGTCGTGCCGGCATCATATGTTATAGGTTTAATAAATATCTGCCTTCCCACGACCTGCTCCGAAAATGCCCCCGTATTGCCCACGGCAACATCCAACGGAATTGCAGGAAGCGTAATTACGCTGACATACCCTAAAGCCGTGTTAAGTTTATATATAACCCCCGATTTTATCTCTAATTTATGTACTGAAGACCTGTTTTTGAAGCTGTATTTTTTAATATTCGAATAACTTGTGGCGTTTGCAATACCGATGCCGCGGGTAGAATAATTTAAAATAAACAATGGAAAAAGCGTTAACGCCGTTAAAAATAAACCTGTGATTTTAGATTTTTTATTCCTGTTTTTAACCATATTTACCCCTTTTTACTATTTTTTCCTTCCGTGAAATCAATTTTTATTTCAAACGGGTTATTAAAATTAATTCCCGTAAGCCCCGTTTCCGTCTCCATCCTTTTCTTTATATTTTTCTAATTTATTATGCATTTTAAGCTTTGAACCCGTAAGCCTTATCTCGAAAATTCGCACATATAGGCTGTGCGCTCCCGCGAAAAACATAAAAAAATTTGCGGCGTAAAGAATTACTACGACCGGATACCGCTTAAAAGAGTAACCGATAAACAGATAAAAAGAATTAACGAGATATTTAAAATCATGATCGGTAAAATAAAAAAGAACAAACAATCCGCTAAAAACAAGAAAAATTAATTCAAAAATATCGAGTTCATAACCGTATCCCGATCCATGCGTGTTTTTCATTTTTTTACCCCACACCTGTTAATTTTACACTCATTGTTCGAAATAACTTTTTAATTTCGGTTTATAAATCGGATGAAGATAAACAATCCCGGGTCCCTTTATCCCGCCTCCTGAATATATCCTGTAAATAGCCTGATTTAATTTTAAACCGGCAAAATCGTTCGTATCGAAAGAAGGCATTTTTTCATATGTCTTAGTCGTACCCTGCGAAATAGTGTTATCTTCGGACAGGAGTCCGCCGACATACGGGTTGAATCTGGCTCCGTCATCCTGCTCCGTTATATTTTCCGTTATTTTTAACTTATATTCCTTGTCGCATATCTTCGAAGCCTTTTCCCTCGAATAGTCGTCGCTTAATGAAAGCCATACGGAAGACCTTATATTGCCGAGCAGCGAATTAAGCCTTTCTTCCGACCCCAGTTTTAATTTTAAAGAACTGTAGCCCTGCGTAAGAACTATGTTTATCGCCTTCGATTGCCTGCATCTTGCAAAAAATTCCGCATCCGATTCTATATCTCCCGATGTTACATAATTTTGATATTCGTCGCATATAAAAACTACCGGCCTTTTAATGTTAATGGCGCTATCCGCCGCCGAGTTATAAACCCTGTTTAAAACCGTCCTGAAATAGTCAAGTTTAAGCATGATGCCGATTGCCTTTCCCGTTAAACCATATTTGGATTCGGGCATTCTTAAGATGACTATTCTCCCGCTGTTTATCACATCCTGAAAGCCGGGAAAATTGAGTTTTTCTTCCGGCGGGCAGAATGTTTCCTTATACAGCGGTTTTATAAAATCGGAACAAACCCTCATGGATTCGCTTTTTATTATCGCCTTTGTCCTTTCGTCGAGTCCGCGAAAATCTCCGCCCGTAAAATATGCCGCGGCAAGCCTTATTTCGTCTAAGGCGTTATAATCGTCATAATTTTCATAATAACCCCCGGCATTATCTTCGTTATCATCCTTTTCAGCCCTGCCGTTGTTTGAGCGCTTTTCTTTTGCGTTTATCAAATTGCCGGCATATTCGAGCATGTCTTTTAATTTTATTTCGTCCGCAATAATCTCATATATATCGCTCAATGTTACATAACCAAAGCACGATCTTATTAAGCCGATAGAGTTTGCAAGCAGGTTAATAGATTTATCTTTCCAATAGCTGTCCTGTCTTCCGTCGTTTGAATTCATATTTTCTATAACCGAATACAGCCTTTCGGCAATAACTTTAGCGTCCAGCCGCGGATAATGTACAGGATTAAAATAACAGCCGGAACCCGGCTCGATTACAATAATATCCCTTTGCCTGCCGTTCCTTTCGAGAATTCTTACCGCTTCCTTCCAAAAGTCTCCTTTTACATCGAGTATAAGCCCGCCGATTCTTTCGTCTTCCACCCATTTTTTGCAATTTGCCAGCTGGTCGAAATACGGATATGCGCAGGCGGTTGTTTTACCCGTTCCAGTTGCCCCGAAAATAATCAGCCCGGTATAAAGACCGTTTTTATCCATAATAAGCCAGTCGGGCTTTTCTTTTCTGCTTCCGTCTCTATTATGAATTTCCCCTATCACAAGTTTGAAATCACCTTCTTCCGGCCATGCCGGTTCAAATTTTTTTGAAAATTTTTTAACATTTTTATTTCTATTTTCCGGCTTGAGATATAAATATTTGTTATAAAGCATATTCGAAAATGTATAAGCCGAGATAAACCATGTTGTTACCGGCGTTAAAATAAAAAAGAGCCTGACATATTTAAAATAATCAAAATAATAAACTATGCTTTTGTCCGAAAAAAAAATTGAAATTATGAAAATATAAAACAGCTCAAATCCCCATATTAAAAGGGATACGCCAATTTTTACAATCAATCCGCTATTGTTTTTCTTCAAATCGCTGCGCCGTTACCCTTTTAATAATATTTTTTACCGCCCTGATATCCGAATAATATGTCCACAAAGAAGATTCCAGAATCTTAATGTCTTCGGTCTTAACAAAATCTCTCCCGTTTAAAAAGGCATTAACCTTTATTATTCTAACCACTTCTTTCCACCGCCTGTCAGAAACGATAACCTGTTTGTTTTTTAGCTCTTCCCTTATTTCATATAAGACATTAAAAATTTCATCCGAAAAATAGACGCTGCAGGAGGCATGAGTTAAAAGATTTATATCGTCAAGGTTTAACTTTATATTTTGAAAATTGTAATCGCCTTGTATTTCCAGTAATTTCTTAAAATTGCCCTTTTCATTTATCGGCAGTATTTCCTTGCGAAATAAAAACCTGTCATAGAGCGGTAAAAGATTTGAATTTGATGATTTATCGGGCTTTTCGTTCGAGGTTGCAAAAAGGCTTATTAAAGGAATTTTACGCGGTTCGGGCGCATATATTATTCTTTCGTTCATAATGGCAAGAAGCGAGTTTAGCGTGGAATGCGGCCCCTTAAAAAATTCGTCTATCAAGGCTATATCACAGTTGTCGATGCCTCTTTTATTTTTAGTATTTTTAGATAAAAGATCATTTACATCCGCCGCCGGCGTCATCTGAAAATCGAACAGCTTAAGGCCGCGCACATGTTTTGCCAGCGCTTTTAATATCGCGGTTTTGGCAAGCCCCGGCTCCCCTATCAATATCGAATGTTTTTTCGATATAATAGCCGATATAATAATATCTACCGCCTCCTTTCTTTCTAAAAACTGCGAATTAAGGCAGTTTTTAATTCCGTCAAGCTTTTTCATAATTAGTTCTATTTTCCCGTTATTATTGCCCGTCCCGTCCTGTATCAATTGCTCCGCCTCCGCCAATTTTTTATTTTATATATGCAGGCTTAAGAAACATTATCTTTATCGGCGTATCTTTCGGGAGCGTTATACTGATGTTTTGATTTGAATTAGCATAGTTATTTATCCCGTTTTGAGCCTGATTCAGCTCATTTTGAGCCACGTTTTCCCTTATCTGATTTTGAAATGTATAAGGGTTTGAGGAATTTATTCCCGAACCTCCTCCTATAAAAATAGATGCCGCAGAGGCAATACCCTGCGCCGCCGATGCAAGAATATTTCCGGCGTAACGATAATGCACATCCCCCTTTATTCCCCCTGAGCCGTCCGGCATCATTGCAGCGGCATCTATATCGACCCTGTGTCCGCTTTTTTTAATAATTTCATTAAACAAAATATTCAGCCTGTTCAACGAATGTTTAACGCTTACCGTTCCAAAGAATTCATCCCCTTTTTCCAATGCCGCCTTCCCCTGATAATAGAAGGTGTTTGACAATATTGCTATAATCGGAACTTCCGTATTATAGGAAAATACCTTGTATTTTATGTAGGCGCTTACGACCGTTCCCTGCGGGATAACAACGCTTTTATTACGGCTGTTATTATCACTGTTTTGTTTTGACGGCGCGGGCTTATAATCCGCCGCTTTAACGGAATGCCCGCCTTCGTTTATTCCTCTTTCCCTCTCTAAAATGCCTTTACCGTAGCTTGCCTTAATAAAAACAATCATCTTTTTGTTTATTTGAGGCATAGTGCGAAGCGTATTTTGATATGCGCTATTTTGCCTGTAAATGCCGTTATTCTTTGAATTTTTATTGAATTTAATATTCCCGTTTAGCTTTTTCATTTCTTTATTAAATTTAGCATTAAACTTAGCCGGCTTTTCCGGCGTAGCCGTTTTACCGCCCTTTCCTCCGGCATAATTAAAAACGGATGGAGAAAATCTTTTTTCGTCTTTTATCGTTTTATTTTTATAAAGGTTAAGAATCCGTTTCTTATCTTTGCTTATATTTTTGCCTGATTTATGAAAAAATAAAAATTTTAGCGCTAAAATTATAGCTATCAAAAAAACTACGGCAACAAGCGGAAGTTTAAAAAATTTTAAAAAATCTTTATTTGAAAACTTATTCTTTTCCGCTATGCCTGAATTGTAAATATCCGGCGCAGCAGGGTCGGTTTGCTCCAAATCTTCTTCTCTTACGACATGGGGATTATTTTTATCTATTTTATTTATTTTATCCATGCAGGATCAGGCGCCTCCCAGTTTTAAACTGCTGAAATAAACTACTTCCAGTCCAAAAGGATATTGCACGCTTCTTTTTACCCTTTTAAGTATTAATTTATCTTCGTATGCCGCATTGTTTTTAATATTAGAATCGTTATCGGAAATAACCGTCCTGACGATATAAAGTTTTAACTCGTCATGATTAACCGTCTGCCTTATTAGCTTTATCTTTTTAAATTTGATTACGGATGTGATGCCTGCTTTTTCCATTTTTTGAATAAAGCCGTTTTTCACAATCATTTTAAGGGTTTTTTCTCCATAGCCGGGCGACATCTTATTTAACGCTCTCGAAAGTTCGGTTTTTATCATTAATGAATTAAAACCCGTAAATTCCTTTATAAAGCTTTTGGAAAAATATACTATTTCACCCATGCCGACTCTGTTATTAAAGGGTAAATTTCTTAAAACCCTTGCATTTCCGGTGCTGTTAACCCTGATGACTATCGGAACCCTATTTATTTTATATGTGTAAAAAGATGTAAAAAGCGCAGCTATTAAAATTAAAGACATTAGAAGTATTACAACCTTAAGCGCGGCGTTTTGAGATTCCAGATCGCCCCAAATCTCATAGAAAAGCCTGCTATTTCTCTTTTTGATATCGTCTTTTGAATTTAAAAGATTTCCCATATCGCCCTATTTTAATAATTATTTTAAAATTTCTAAATTATCCGGGCTTATCATCTAATTCTAAAATTTCCCGTTTTAACGGCTATACTTTTAAACGGTTTTGATATTGCTTGAATTCTTTCATGCGCGTCATTGCTTATACCCTCGAATAATTTTCCTATAAAATACGGAACGGTAACATTGATAAGAATCATTACGATAAAAATAGTTACGGCCTCGGCAAATGTAAAAACTCCGAGTATATTACCCATTCCGGTTTCGGAAGACGGAATATTAATCGATACGATTTTTCCTAATACGGTAAAAAATATAAGCTGTTCCAATGCAACCATAACTCCCCAAAATGAAATTTCGATAAACATTTTCATCCATTTTCCAAAGATACCTCTTGTGTACGGTATGGTTTCAAACCCGAGAATAATCGGGCATATGGAAAATAATAACCCCAGAAGTATCAGCTGAACGAATGCCATAATCAACTGTATAATTAAATAAAAAAGATTAAATAAAAACCACAATATTCCCATAAGTATAGTTCCAGTTATTGCGTGAACCGCGCCTGCAAACCACGACACCGGGTTTAAATTCCAGCCGCTCTTAGCGGAAGCGGTTCCATTCGACGATACGGTTGGGATCGATACATTGTGAAGACTGCCCGAAATGGAAGAAACGATTTGCGAAACCGATTCGCCTATGTTATATACATTTTGTTTTAAAAGATAAATCTGGAGCCTGTCCGCAAGGGTTAAAATTATCTGGGCAAAGTTTGAAAAACCGGTCTGTTTCCATGACAAAAAGGCTGCGGCGATAAGTCCCGTTCTTAAAAACAAGCCGTAATAACTGAAAGACTTATCCGTTAACTCCGACCTGTAGCCTTCAAAAAAGGACAGCACAATCCCCAGAGCAAACAGAAAATAAAACATGTAAGACATAAAACTGCTCATTGTAGAATTACTGTCAAGCGCCGGCGGGATAGAATCTATCGAAAGTATGTTAAAGTCCTGTCCGTTGCTCAGTTTAGATATGGATAGGGACGATTCATTTATATCCGAACCTGCGCTTGCGGAATTTACGCTGCCCGTTGACGGTGTCGGCACGGGAGCCGGCGCGGCCATCGCAAGCCCTGCCTTGTATAAAACAAAATTAGTAACGATAATTACAGAGATTATAACCGTCAAATATGATAAAATCTTCCCCATTCTATTCATTCTATTCTCCTGCGCATCCCGTGTTTATGTGTTTAATTGGGCATACATTAATTAAAAAAATTCCCGAAAATATCCCTCTAACCCCGCAACCATCGGAACAATATAGCATAAGATAAGAATGGTGAGGCTAAGCCTGATATAACTCTAAATTGCCGATAGAAATTTATTTTTCTGGATTCCCGCTTTCGCGGGAATGACTTTGAGGGATTTTAAAAGTTCACCCGTTGGGTGTCATTCCCGCGAAAGCGGGAATCCAGTGTTCTTAATGCATTGCAATATGTTTAACAATCTCTATCGGCAATTTTTGGATATAAACGGTAATAATCACAGCGTCGTTTTGTTATAAAAATTCATACCGGGAATATTATTGCTTTGAGGTAAAATAATTGCCCCTACATGCTCTTTTTTAATCTCGCTTGCCGATTTGGACAATTCCATCTGTTTTAACTGGCTCTCGATATATCCGAGGTTTTTTAAATTTGCGGCGTCTTCCTCCGCTATTAAGGTTAAAACTGAACTCTGATACGAGTAATAATTACTGCTGTTATTTAATGCCCCGCTTGTTATTTCATTCATGAATCCATCCCCTTCAAGCTCTGCTTTGTGAGCCCTTGCGGCAGAAACGCCCGCATTATAAAGATTTGAAGATGCCGCATCAATCACAAATCCGTTTACCGGATCAGTGCATCCAGCCGTGTAATTTCCTTTACCGTCAAAATAATAGCCGTTGTCGTAGGAAGCGCAATTTACCGCCGGATTAATGTTTCCGCTGTTTCCGTCGGCATTATAAACAGCTCCGCCTGTAAACTGCCGCGATTCGTTTTTAAGACTGCTTCTATTTAATACTCCCGTGCCGGGCATAGAAGCGCCGGAAATAAAATCCTGAGGGCTATAGGAACCGCTTTCGTTATTAAGATTTTGAAATTCCGACTCTTCTATATTAATATCGGAAACCAGATTTTGGGGCGAAGAGGCATAAACATCGCTTTGCGTTAACTCCTGCGGAATCCGGGCAAAAGCATTATTTATTTGATTGTTCAAATTATTAACATTATTTACGGCATTTTCGACCGAATTAACCAAATGCCCCAATTTATCATAATTAATTATGATATTTTGATACTGCTCCTGCATTTTTGACACATCCGCCGTCAACTTATCTGCGGTTGCCATTGCCTCTGACAGGCCGGGCCCCGGATTAAAAAGCGGTCCGCCGGAGGCTCCGGGGGCATAACCGAGCGTTCCCGCAAGACCCTGCAAAGCCGAAAAAGCGCCGCCTGCCGAAGTCTCGACGGACTGAATCTGGGCGGAAACAGCGCCGATGTCCGGCAGCGGAAGCCCTATTCCGTAAGCCACCCCTAAGTATAAGGTCGTAGCCGTTATGAAAGGAATTAAAACTTTTGAATAAAAAACATATTTTTTATTTTTTTGCATAATTTGCTTTTACTGTGTTAACCTTGTTAAATTTGTAAATTATTGCCGAATTTCCGCCTTCTTAGCAGGGGACAGATTTAAATCTGTCCCCTTTGCATTTTTATCGTCAACCCTTATTCCGTAAGGGCCGTTTGGATAACTTTCTGCCAGTATATAAAGTCTTTCTTTTAGGGATTTATCGGGATATGCTGCCATGATTTGCCGTTCTATCTCTTCATCGTCGGAGGATTTACAGCACAGCCAGTATTCGAAAGGATCAGGCTTATTCCTGATTACGGCCGAATCATGCCCGAATTTTAAAAAATATTCGGCATAATGCCCCTTTACGACCTTAAGATTTTTTACAATTTCTATCTCTTTTTCATTGAGTCCGCAAAATTTTAAATCGTTCCCATCCACATCGCCGTCCAATTGGCAAAATATTTTAACGGTGGAATTTTCTATTATACTTTTACCGACATTTCCCGCTTTTAAAATGTCCCCAGGCTCCTGGGTTACGCTCCACACCATAGACCCCCATTTGGCCGATGTCTTATAAAGATGCATTATAAGCTCCGCTATTTTAGGGTCATTCATAAATTCCCAGCATTCGTCGTAAAAGAAAAAAACCTTAGCCGATTTGTCGTACATTTTTTTAAACGAAATATTTTTTATTATCGCAAATACCACTTTTTGCAGGTCTTCATGCCCTTTTAATTTTTGCAAATCGAATATAATTATCTTTTTACCGGCATCTATTCCCCCCTTCCTGTTTAAAATTATGCTGTAGGGCGAAGATATATCTGTCCATTGAAATAGATTTTTCCCCATTTCCATTGCTCTTTTTTTATCCTCTATGTCTCTTCCTTCGTTGTAATCGAATAACACGTTATTAATGTCCGAAATTACCGGCATATCGCCGTCATCGTTTATTCTGTCGTATGACGCCTGAATCGCCCTTGCTATAATAGTTTTATCGTTGGGCGATAAATTTCTCTCAGGTTCGACCATTAAACCGATTATACCCGTTAAAAATATCATAATGTCCGGGTCAAAAACTTCCTCGTTATTTACAATTTTAATTATATGCCGCTTTGGCGGAAATGGATTTAAACAATATGTTCCGTCCAAATCCAGCTCGATGTATTCCCCGTTAAATATTCTGCAAAACTTGCTATATGTTCCTCCTATGTCAACCCCTACAATATGGTAATTTTCTCCCGACATATAAAAGTTAGTTAAAAATCCATTAAGCATAAATCCCTTTCCGCTCCTTGTTTTACCAAAGACGATTCCGTGTTTTGCAGGCAGTGCGTTGTTGCATAAATCGATGCTTACGGCTTCCCCGCTTGTGTTAATTAGCGGTATTGCGCAGGTTTTTGTTCCGCCGAAACTCTTATGCAAGGGGAAAAAGGCGGAAACGGCAGGCGAAATAGATGTTTTAAACCGCCGGTTAAAGCGCGTTTGGGAGGGAAGGAACGATAAAAATAGATTATGGTGTTCCATGTCATCCGTAATTCCTTCCATTCCGTTAAAATCTTTAAATGCTTCCAAAATTTTTATAGCCCTCGAATCCAGATCGGAGGCAGTTTTAGATTTAAGCCTAACACACAAGGATATATTGACAGCCTTCTTTTGCATTTTCGAAACGGATTTAAGAAAATCGTCCAATTGCGCCGTAATGCCGCCGCCTTTATAATCTATATATCCTCCGCCGACGGCCTCGGTCAAGCTTGCTTTAATATTTCTATCGGATTGAATTTTATTAATCGTCTTTTCCTGGTCCGGTATGTTAAAGGCAATCTGGATATCGTACGGAAAAAAGTCAAGGATACCTGAATTTTCGATATTTAACAAAGGGGTTATGCCGTAAGCATCTATTTTACTTGGTAATCTATGCATATTTATAAACTTATAATAATAACCGTCTATATAAAAATAATCCCTTTTTATTTCACCGCAAGAATACATTAATTGGCTCCTGAATGTGAATTCGCGGGACATATTTTCCCATTTTGGGGGACCTACGAAAATAGACCTTTCAGGATTTAATTCTTTATAGTAATAATCGGTTAATTCCTGATTATTCATTCTTTTTAGTCCGATATTCAGCCTCGAAGCCAAAAAACTTAAATTATTTTCCACATTATCCAATTTTTTACGGACGGCATCGAAATCATTTTTAGCGTTAAGCCTTGAATTAGAATTATTAATATCTCCAATCGTTATTTTGAATAAACTTGAATTAAAATTGATAAAATTCGATAAAAACCCGTCTTTTCCCGATAACTCCAAATTTGTATTATTTATTGTGCAAAAAAGATATATTTTAATATTTTTTATGCTTTTCGCCCTGAGAACCTTAAGTTTATTTTCTTTAATATATTCATAATCTTTTGGCGGAATAGAAGATATTTGATAATTCGATATAAATTCATCATTTCTGTCGTCTATTTTATAAATCCACTGCAAGCCGATATTTTCATCCAAAAGATTTAGAAGAAGGTCGTTAACATATGCCGTATCGTTGATTATCTCATCTTTGGAAAGAATATAATCAAACCCTTTAACTATAAAACCGACAGTAAAAGAACCGTCAATACCGATAATGATATTCTCATAAATCGTTAAAAGATTAAGATAATTATTAAACGATTCATTTTGATTCCTTCTTTTTAATACGGATTTGAGCATCATTTTTATCTTTATAAATTAAATAAATTAAATTTAAAAAAGGGGCATCTAATTTATCGCTCCCCGGTTCCAAAATAAATAGCTCCTTTTTAATTAATATAAACGACAAAAGCGAACTTGTATAAAAATCTGGTTTGCCGTTTTTATACTTTCTTAAAAAAATTAAGATAAGCATATCGATTAATATTGCAAGAATAATAAACTCTTTAAATGCAAGAATCAGTATCATCGTAATAAAAATAAATAGTCCCCAATCGTATATTTCCAAGCCAAACCTTGTAACCCTGTCGTGAATTCCCCTGTGAATTTTAAATCTTGTATAACCTGTTTTCATATACCCCTCGCGGCAACATTACTTAAGCGCCTGTCATGAATCATGGCTGGCCTACCGTAGTCGAGCCGTTTCCGCTGCCCATATTGATGCCGTTTGCCGAACCTCCAGCGCTTTGAACGATACCTAATATTGCGCCCGTTATGGTCGGCGCAAGCATCACCCCCGTTCCTGCCGCCGCCGTTATAAACGCCTTCCTTGCCGCATCCGGCTTATGCTGTTTTATATCGTAAAATCCCTTTACAAGGCCGATGGTAAGGGTTGCAGGAGCAAGCCTGTAGCATATCCATGTTGTCGCCTCGTTTAAAATGCCCGATGCCCCGATCCCAAGCGAACCCTGATTTAAATTAATCATTGCTAACGCCCTCGAACTTAAGGATAAAATCGACCCAAAAACAAAAGAAGACAAAAACAAAATACTCTTTGATCTGCCCCTGCCCCATTTCATCCCTAATTTTAGCCTGCCCTTCGTGAATTTTTCTTCATAAATTTCCGATTGGAGACGAGCCATTATCATAATGGAATAATCATTGAAACAATTAATGTAATTAATGACATTTTTAAACCTCATTTTTTTCCCTCCTTTAGTTTAATAATTTAAATTTTGTTTACCGTAAAAATATTTATATCATTTTAATATTTCAGGATTATGAAACATTTGTTAAAAATACATTAATTTAATATTACATTTTGATTACAAAATGCCTTAAAAGTTATAATTTATTTGGATTTAAAATAAAATGGGGTTATTTATTGTTTTTTTAATTTTTTTATTTTTAAAAAAATTTCATCAAATTGAAACAAAATTGTCATAAAACTGTAATATAAATATGATATAAATAAAAACTCGCACTTTTAAAATCGATATTTAAATTGCAAATATGCCCCTAAACATCGGCTAATCGTTCTGTTTAATATATTAAATAATTAATTAAAGGGGAGTCTCATTATGGACGGAAAAAAACGGTCAAAAACAAAAGAAAAAAGGTTAAGAAATCGCGTAAAACACAAAAGCTATCAAGAGTTTATCGATGAAATCGCCGAGAGATTAAAAGAAAAAAAAGAGATTGAAGAGTTGTTTAAACGTGTTATAATATTAAAAGCGGATGATGTATTAAAGGAAATGGAGATAAAGGAAAAAAATAATGAAATTTTAACGGGACTGCATAATGAAAGAAAAGAGGACAAATTTGACGGGTAGCCATAGCCGCCAAAATATACAAAATATAGAAGATATTTTTAATAACCTGAAAGATTACATAGATAAAATAAAAGATAACGCAATTGCTTCAGGCAAAAAAGAAGACGCTTCAAGTTCATTATCGTTTACCGGCATGATATTTGACGAAATATCCAATTCGTTAAAAAAGGGCGGTTTAACCGATATAAACGAGTTAACGGAGGATCTCGACAACAACATTAAAATAATGCTTAACGGCCTTAATTCGTTTAAATCCGAAAAAATAGTCGCGGAAAGGCTTGACGGCCTCGCCGCGTACTGCGATAAAGTGTTTATGGAATTAATGGCGGGTATTTCCTGTGCTATACCCGCAAAAAATAATTAAACTATCTGCCGCCGCCGCCGCCCGCCTCGGCAATAGTTTTTATTTTATTGCGCTTATAGCTTTATAATCCTTACAAAATCCGTAGAACCCGGTTCCCCTAACGGTATGCCGCCGCTCAAAACGGCATATTTAAAATTCTCTTTAAAATATTTCATCTTTTCGCTTTTATTTATAAAATCTATGACATTTTTAATATCGACATTTTCTTTAATAATATCCCGCATAACAAAACTAACTACCCCGAAGTTGAGAGAAAGCCGCCTTTTTACCCCTTCGTCAGGTACGATGGATATAATAGGAACAACGGGGCGCAATGACGATATAATGCCGGCGGTATAACCTGACCTTGTAACCGCCGCTATAAAAGACCCGTCCACGGAATAGGAAGCAAGAACGGCCATTTCTGCAACTATGTTAGAAATATTATATTCATTGGAAATATCATATCTCTCGTCTCCCTCATCCGGATTTATCCTGTAACTGCCCGCATAACCACGGCCGCCTCCGCCTTTGCCGTTAGCCCTTCTTATACCTATATTTCTATAATTGCTTTCAATAAAAATATTGCTGTTTTCCGTCGTTTTTATTATTTTGTTCATATATATAACGGATTCGACAGGGTTATTTCCTATGGCGGTCTCTTCGGAAAGCATTACGGCATCCGTTCCGTCTAATATAGCGTTAGCAATATCGGTAACCTCCGCTCTGGTGGGAGATTCGTTTATGACCATGGACTCTAGCATCTGTGTTGCTGTAATAACCGGCCTTTTATAGATATTTGCAACAGAAATTATCTTTTTTTGCTTCAGGGCAATACTTTCTATCGGAGTTTCAACGCCGAGGTCGCCGCGCGCAACCATAATGCCGTCGGAAACCATTACAATCGCCTCAATATTTTCGACTGCTTCGGATTTTTCTATCTTTGCTATAATGAAAAAATGCTTTTCCGGATAATTCTTTTTTAAAAAATTCCTGACGGTTATAATATCTTCAGGATGTCTCACAAAAGAAATCGCAAACATATCTGCGTTATGTTCCGCCCCAAATTTTAAATACTTAAAATCATTCTTTGTAACGGATGGAACGCTAAGTTTGATATTTGGAAAATTCACCCCTTTTTCTGCCCTCAAAATACCGTCCCGCAATATTTTGCATGAAAGCCCGTTCTTATCACAGGCAATATCGGCAACTTGCAGCTGTATTTTACCGTCATCTATAAAAATTAAGTCATTCCTTTTTACATCTTGAGTTAAAAACCTGTAGTCAATCGATATATTTTTATTATCGGAAGGCTTTTTTCTATTAACGACATTTATATATCTGCCTTTTTTTAAGATAATCCCGGCTTCTTTCTGCTTGCCTGTCCTAATTTTTGGCCCCGGCAGGTCAATAAGTATAGCGGTATCGTTTGAAAGTTCTCTAATAAGCCCGATAAGGCCGTCAAAAAAAATCTCGTTTCCGTGCGAGAAATTCAGCCTGGCGACATCCATGCCTGAATCTATCAGTTTTTTTATAACGGCTTTGCCGGAGCTTGAAGGTCCAAGCGTGCAAACAATCTTTGTCTTTTTATATTTGTTTTTATAATAATCGTCTTCATTTTGTCTTTCGCCGTTCATATAATAATTATATCGTAATATATATTATATATATAAAAAAATTGTAACAAATATATTATGTATCGTAAGGGTTATTAGGATTAATTTTGGTTAATTTTCAAATAAAAATACTGCAAAATTAATTTAAGGCGGAACTTCATTATTTGGTCCATCAACGAAAGATGAAATAAAAAAGCGGAAGTGTCAGGAGCTGGTTTAATACGAAAAGTTTTACCGACCATTTGTGGAGCGAGTTAAACATAACCCTGTTTCTATCTTCTTTGGGGGTATCGTCTATATTTCCCATATTGTCTTTTAATTTTTTCATTCTGGAGCTTACCGCATTATTAGATATAAAATTTATAACGATTATAAACACGGGCAACATGATAACCGCTGCGGGGTAATTAAAATAAAAAAACAGCCCCGCCCCGCTTGCGATTAATATAATTTGCGTTACGTATGTAAGCAAGGTAAATTTTTCAAGCAAAAGCCCGACTAAATTCCCCGCTTCGTTTCTAGTTTTTAATGTTTTAAAAATAACAGGCGCGGCAATAAACCCCGTAAATACACTTGAACCGAAATATACCGCAAGGACGATGTCGTAAATATAAAAAAGTAGAGTCTCCATAACAAAACCTATTTTATATCATCTTTGGTATAAAAATCAAACAACAACTCAAATTTGCCAAAATTTAGTTTTTGGTTTTTTATTTTATAATACAAATTTCATATAGTTTTTACTGTTGGCCAATGAAGACTTTGCATTCGGATAAGCATCAATAAACGCTTTATTTTTTGGGGTACGGTATTTATTATTACCCTTCTTTTATCTTTTTGATTATACCGCTTGTGGATTTTCCTTTGACGAAATCTATTAAAACCACTTTTCCGCCCGAGGTTTCGACAATATCTTTGCCTACGATATCCTTTCCGTCATAATCGCCCCCTTTTACCAGAAAATCGGGGCTTACCTCTTTTATAAGATTATACGGGGTGTCTTCATTAAAAATTACCACATAATCAACCGGTTTTATATTCGCTAAAATATATGCCCTGTCTGTTTCGCCTATTATCGGCCTGTCCTGACCTTTAAGCCGCTTAACCGATTCATCGCTATTTATGCCGACAATCAGCACATCGCCGAGGCTTTTTGCCTCGTTTAAGTAGCTCACATGACCCGCGTGTATAATATCGAAGCATCCGTTGGTAAAAACAATTTTTTTAAAATCCTTCTTAAGTCTCGATATTTCTTTTTTTATATTGTTAAATTCGATTATTTTTCCCATGGTATAGGCGGCCATATTCTTGATTTTAGATGATTTTAGGGGTTAAATTAAAAACCCCCAATATATTCGGCATATATTGGGGGAAAATGGAGAAAAGAATTACAAGTATTATTGTACATAAATTTATATTTTTTTGTCAATAAAAAAAATGAGCCTCGCCATTTAGTTCCGAAAAAATTAGATAAAAATAAAATAGTCGATTTAAAAACCCAAATCCCGATTTAGAAAATATTTATATATTCCAATGCTAAGTAAATCTGGATTACCGCTTTCGCGATAATCCAAAAAATAAATTTCTAAATCGGGATTTGGGTAAAAAATAACCTTTGAATATATTTTAAATAAGTGTTAATCTATATAATAATATATTATTAGTTTTATCGGTTTGCACTAGGTCGTAAAAAGTATTTAATTTTACTTAATTATTAAGTAAGGAGAGATGTCCGAGAGGCCGAAGGAGCATGACTGGAAATCATGTATAGATGTAAGTCTATCGAGGGTTCGACTCCCTCTCTCTCCGCCAGTTATAGAATAAAAGACGGTTATAATAATAATTTTAATTATGGCAGTATAGAGAAGGAGTCGAAGCGCGAAGCGAAAGCGAGGCACGCAAGAGGAAAGTTCGTACGATTTAAAACTTTTCAAAGAAAAGTTCCTCACTCCCTCTCCGCCAGTTAAAAGAAGATAGGAAAGATAGTTTGTAAATAAAAAGACGACAGGAGGTGAATAAAATGTTTGGATTCAGTCCAATTGCCATAGTAATTATACTCGTAATTGTATTTTTAATCTTTGGGGCAGGCAAATTGCCCGATATAGGAAGCGGCGTCGGTAAAGCTTTAAAAAATTTCAAAAATAGTCTTTCAGGAAAGGATGAAATAGATGTTACGCCGGAAGAAGAACCTGCGCAAAAAAAAAGGCAGATAAGCGGCTCAAAAACTGCGGCAGCTTCAAAAGGGAAAAAGCCCGCTAAGTCAAAAACGGCCAAAAGAGCTTAAGCGGCTCGTTTATTTTTTTATCCTGTAAAAATGGCTGATTCTTATAGAGTAATTTTTTGAATTTGAAGCTATATCAAAAAATACAACCATAAATTTAATAGGGTGATCCGGCAGGATTTCCACATTTGACAAATTATCCCCTAATTTATTATTAAGTTTCATATCAATCGCAACATTCGTCATATTTTTAAGTCTTTTTATATCGATAAAATTTCCCGCATACACATGTTTTGTCACAAGAGTAATATTTTTGGCGCTGTAAAGTCTGCAGGCAAGCTTTACATAGCTTATCGGGAAACTATTTTTATTAAGCAAATAACCTGTAACCACAAGGTTATTCTCTGGAAGCACTTTTGATCTAAAAACTTTCGTTTCTAAACCAAAAAGTTTTACATTCAGATTGTCGCCCGGAAAGAATGTTTTAAAAATATAATATGCAGAGATTACGGCGGCTATCCCCAATATTACATAAAATACCTTTTTAAAACTATTTCTTTTATAGAATGACCTGCCGGTATTAGTTCCATCCCTTTTAGGCTTATCGCCTTTCACTTTATTTTTTTTATAAAATGAAAGATCTAAATCCTCTTTAAAATCCTCTTTATCACCGTCCTCATTCTCATTTGATTTTCCAATTGTAAAATCTTTTTCGTTATCGTTATAATTATCATTATAAATGTTGTCGTCGCCTAATTTCCAATTATCCATATCAGATATTTACCGCTTCGCCTATTATACTTTATTTATACTTCTATACTTTTCGAATCATTAAACATCAGCGTTTATCTTTTTATAAAATTATACCACATAAATCTTTGCCTGAAAACATAAAACTAAAGATATTAAAGGAATAATTAGAGGACTTGAATAATAAGTAAAGATGTATTATAATTCAGCTACTATATGTGTGAAGTTAAGGAAGCGGAAGGAGGGCTGGTGCCCCTCTTTGACTTCAAATCAACAGGCGCAAAGGCAATTTGCGCGGTGGGTTCGATTCCCATACGCTTCCGCCATAATATCCCGCCGAAAACCTTAATATCCCGATAAATAAACCGAACCTTAAAACCTTGTATAATAGCATTAAAAAAGAATACATAAAGAATATAGGATGGTCAAGCTTGATACACCTCAACCCTGTTTCTGCCGTCTATCTTTCCCTTATACATTGCCTGGTCCGCGTTGCGGACAAAATCGTCTAAGCCGATTCCCTGCCTGTATTCCGTGGCTCCAAGCGTTAAAGTAACGCGATCCGGCAGGTTGAAGGCATGGGCTTCCGCGGAAGACCTTATTTTTTCGGCAATGTTTTTTGCGGCTGAAACATCGGTTTCTGTGCATATTATCATAAATTCCTCTCCGCCGACCCTTGCAAATGTATCGGAATTTCTAAGAATAGGCTTAACGAGATTGCAAACATCTTTGAGGACTTCGTCCCCCGCCTGATGCCCGTATGTGTCGTTAATTTTCTTAAAATGGTCAATATCGAACATGATAAGGGATAATGGCCTTTCGTACCTTTGAGCCACTTTCATGTAATCCGATAAAGAACTTTCGAACCTTCTTCTGTTGAAAATTCCTGTTAGCGGGTCAATTTCGGAGAGTTCTTTAAACTTGTTTTTTTCATGCTCGAGCTCTTCTTCGAGCTTTTTAATTTCGGTTACATCTATGAAACTGGCAAGGCCGACGGGCTTACCCTTATATATAACGGTCGTCGAATGAATCGATAGCAGCAACCGTCTTTTATCTTTTGGAATGGCTTCCAGCGTATATGAGCCGTCAAATTTATCTCCGTTCAGACGCCTTAATACGGACTGTTTCACCATCTCTTTTGAATCTTCGGAAAACAGGTCCCATATATAAATACCGTATAATTCTTCTCTAGAATAGCCGAGCATGTCAAATACGCACCAGTTTGCGTAAATAATCTTTTCATTATATAAAACAAGGCCTGATAACGATTCTTCCGCAACCGTACTGAAAAGCTCTTCGCTTTCTTCGAGCCTGTCTTCCAGCATCTTTTTATCGGTAATATCATTGATAATTCCCACGATGTGGCTTCTGCCCTTGATCGTAATGGGGGTAAGGAAAAATTCGACATCTTTTATTTCGCCGTTTTTAAGCCTGTGCTTAAATAAAACATATTTTATTTCTCCCTTTATTATCCTCCGTCTGACTTCTTTTTGCTCTTCGGACGGCATAACGGTATTTAATTTTTCGACATTCGCGCCGACAAGCTCGTTATAAGCATATCCGTAAAAGGCTAAAGCGCTTTTACTTACCTCTTTTATTACGCCTGTTTCGGCATCGACTAAAAGAATAGGCGCTGAATTTTCCTTGAACATGCTTCCGTATCTTTCGGCATCGTCTTTTAATATATATTCCCTTGTCAGTATTAAGAATAAAACTCCGGCTAATCCCCCAAAGCCGATAACGGAGCCGATAATATATGCGGCATCATACCTGCGGTAAAGGGAATCCAGAGCGTCAATCTGTTTTTTCTTTTCTTTTATAGCCGAAGGCGAATAATAACCTTTTTCCAATTGTTCCATTTGTTTGACAAGAGGCGTTATTAATATCTTTCCGGCCACTATATTATGATATTCGGTCAGTCTTAGCAAAATAGGCTGTAATATATGAATCCAGTGGAAATACAGCTCTTTTTGCCGCGAATAGATATTTTTTGCCTGCGCGGGATGATTTTCGACAATATCGTTAAGGATTTTATATCTTTTATCCAAAACTGGAATAAGCGCGTTTAATTTCTTTAATGAACCGTCAAACTGCCTTTTGGAACCCATCCGGTGGAACATAACTATATCCCGCGTTTCCGTTATTATAAGACTCATAGTGTTTGAAATCTGTATCGTTCTGAGTTGAACGGCGTTTTCGAATTCGATATTCCTTTCCCTCTTTACCAAAACAAAATGAAATATTAAAACTGAAGCCGAAACAAAACCCACAAGAATTAAGATTAATAAGAAAGGAAGAAAACGTTTTAAGGTAATTAAATTAGACAGTTTCATAATATCGCGAAATGTCCCGATTTTAAATAATATTTATATAATAAATTACATTTTTTATTACTATTTTTATTTTTTTTATTATTACATCTTAATTATACCCCCCCCCCCCCGCCGAATTCAAGAGCAATCTTGCCCCCAAATCCCGATTTAGAAATTTATTTTCTGGATTCCCGCCTACGCGGGAATGACTATGTAAAGATTTAACTTTTAACCCAAAATGTGTCATTCCTGCGAAAGCAGGAATCCAGTGTTATTTAGCATTAAAACTTATAAATATTTTCTAAATCGGGATTTGGCCTGCAAAAAAGTATTGCAAAAAGAGTTTAAAAATTACTAAAAATACGATATACTAAAAGAAATTAAATAATACGGGAGGGCAAAATGTCTTTAATATCCGCAAAAGAAATACTTGACGATGCCGATAAAAACGGGTATGCCGTCGGCGCCTTTAATGTAAATAATATGGAATTTTTGCAGTCGGTATTTTTAGCGGCCGAATCGGAAAAATCTCCCGTAATTATTGCCGCAAGCGAAGGAGCGATAAAATATGCCGGCCCTGATATGCTTTTTTCGATGACTAAAACATTATCGGACGCCTATCCAAACATTCCAGTCGCCCTTCATCTCGACCACGGTTCAAACTTAAATGCCGTTATGATTGCCATAAAGGCTGGGTTTACCTCCGTTATGATCGACGCGTCCCATTTTCCCTTTGAAGAAAACCTTAAAATTACGAAACAGGTCGTAAGCATCTGTCATCCGCTCGGAATATCCGTAGAGGCGGAACTTGGAAGGCTTAAGGGCGTAGAAGACAATGTTTCCGTCGCCGAAAGGGATGCCGTTTTGGTAAATCCGAAAGAAGCAAACGATTTTGTCGCGTCCTCCGGCATCGACTTTTTAGCGCCCGCTATAGGCACTTCCCACGGCGCTTTCAAGTTTAAAGGGGAAGCCAAATTAGACTTTGAGCGGTTAAAGAAAGTAAAGGAACTGACTGGTATTCCTCTTGTCCTTCACGGCGCCTCATCCGTTCCCGAAGCAGCATCAAAAAAATTCGAGGAGTTCGGCGGAGATTTGAAAGGCGCAAAGGGCGTCCCGTTCGATGTCTTAAAAGAGGCTATAAAGTTCGGAATAAATAAGGTAAATACCGATACCGACCTCCGCATTTCGTTTCTGGCAAAGGTCAGGGAAAGCATTGCAAACGATAAATCTCAAATCGACCCGAGGAAAATTTTCGGTCCGGCAAAAGATTATGTTGTCGAAGTTATTAAAGAAAGAATGAGAATTTTAGGTTCGTCAAACAGGATATAACCGGCAACCGGCGTTTTGCCGGCGGATATTAATAACCAACCGTTTTCTTCGTCTTTTTCACCTTGCGATAATAAGTTTTATTAAAAATGTTACCAATATAAGCGAGGCAAAGATAAACGGCAATAATACCGCCAAAATAGACCTCGGCGTTGACAATTCGTTAGTTTCTTTAATTCCTATTACCATTAAAGCCGAAAGCCACGTGGCGGATATATTATATCCGAAAATCGGAAATATCGAGAAAAATCCGACGCCGGCGGTATAACAAATTATCCTGAATGTATTTTTTATACCTTTCTTTCCCCCCATAACCATAATGAATCCATGAATTACAATGGTCAACAATATTAATAATACCGTAAATAAAATTCCTAAAACCAGCAAAAGAAAAATAATCCCGATTACGATAAAAAAATAGATTGTGTTTTTATCGGTAAAAAAAAGGGGTATTTTCGGTAAAATTGCATAATTTTTGTAAAAGCCTATTTTAAAAAAGAATATATCCCAAAAAAAGGAAAATACTAAATTAATATATGTAAATATTATCGCGTAAAAATACGGATGCAAAATTCCGTTATTATTTTCAGTATTATTTAGTTCTTTAAAAAAGGCTTCGGGAGTAAAAAGAGACTTTTTCCATGTCAAAATCAATGCTTTAAAAAAACCGGTTTCTTTTATTCTGTCAAAATCGACCATTATTCATCCCCCTTCCCCTTTTTTATTTTATATTCCTTCTTTAGCGAGTTTATAGGTTATGCTGTCCGCCAAAGCCTGATAAGAAGCCTCGATTATATTTTCGGATACCCCAAGAGTAGTCCATTTATCCTCCTTGTCCGACGATTCTATTAATACCCTGACATAAGATGCCGTTCCAGACTTAGTTTTATTGCTGATAACCCTGACCTTAAAATCGGCTAACTTCATTTCGCTTAATATCGGATAAAATTTCAAAAGGGCTTTTCTTAAAGCATTGTCAAGCGCGTTAACGGGTCCGTCTCCAAGCGCAACCGTATGCTCCCTCTTTCCCTGAACTTCTATTATAACTACGGCTTCGCTAAAAATATTATTTTCTAAAGATAAAGGCGTCGAACCAGCGTTATTAATATTAGAAAGATTTGCGGAATTAAACAGATTTTTTTCCGTATTTACCCTGAACGCAATCAGCTTAAAGTAATTTTTTGCCTTTTTCGATAAATATTTATCCATAAGTATTTTAAATGAACCGTCGGCGCTTTCAAAGTCAAAACCGCCCCATTCAAGCTCTTTTATTTTATTAAGCAGCTCGGCTTCTTCCGAAATCGTAAGTTTGCTTAAATCTATCCCCAGCTCTTTAGCTTTTGCCTCGATATTGCTTTTGCCCGATAAATCGGATATTAAAAATCTTCTGTTGTTGCCGATAGCCGCCGGGTCGATATGCTCATATGACGAAGGATTTTTAAGCACCGCATTGGCATGCATTCCGGCCTTGTGGGCAAATGCGCTCTCCCCCACGTACGGCATATTCTTAACGGGCATATTATTGGATATTTCATCGACTAAACGGCTCACCTTGACGAGACCTTTAAGCTTTTCTTTTCCTATAACATTAAATCCCAATTTTAATTCTAAATTTGGGATTATAGATGAAAGATTGGCGTTTCCCGTTCTTTCCCCGTACCCGTTTATAGTTCCCTGAACATGCTTTATGCCGGACATGACGGCGGCAATAGTGTTTGCAACGGCGCAATCGGTATCGTTATGGGTATGTATTCCCAGTTTGGACAAATCCATTTTATAATAAGATTTGAGCCTTTCGATTGCTTTCGATATTTTATGGGGCAAAAAACCGCCGTTCGTATCGCACAAAATCACCTTATCCGCTCCTGCCTCCAGAGCAATTTTTATCGATTTTACGGCATATTCCTCGTTATGCTCGAAACCGTCAAAAAAATGTTCCGCGTCAAAAAATGTCGTTTTCCCTGATGTTTTCAGGAAATTAACGGAATCCGCTATAATATCTAAGTTCTCGTTTAACGATATTTTTAAAACGCTTTCGACATGTAAGTCCCACGATTTGCCGAAAATAGCGGCGTAATCGACCGGTATATCGCTTAATGTCCGCAGGTTGACATCGTCTTTTGCCGCCGTATTTTTTCTTTTTGTGCTGCCGAACGCCACTAATTTGGAATTTTTAAATCCTTTTTTTGCCGCAAGTTCAAAAAATTTTCTGTCTTTTGGATTTGAAGACGGGAACCCCCCCTCTATAAAGTGCATCCCTAAATCATCCAGTATATCGGCAATCATTAATTTGTCGTCTATCGATAAAGAAAATCCCTCTCCCTGGGTTCCATCCCTTAATGTCGTATCGTAAACCTCGATATGTTCCTTTTTTTTATAATCGTTATTATGTCTCATATAATAAATATTTATTTACTTATTCTTTTCCAGTTTCCCATTATCGGTACTTTTTCCGAGATTAAACGCCTCATGCAATATTCTCGTGGCAAGCTCGGCATATTTTGCATCGATAATACACGATATTTTAATTTCCGATGTTGAAATCATCATTATATTAATATTTTCCTTAGATAAAACCGAAAACATCGTTGAAGCCGTCCCGTAATGGTTTTTCATGCCGACCCCTATAACCGATATTTTGGCAATTTTGTCATCGCTGATAACTTCCTCTGCGTTAAGCTCTTTTGCAACCCTGTTTGTTATATCTATTGCATTTTTTAAATCCTTCTTTGAAACAGTAAATGTTAAATCCGTCAGTCCGTGAACGGATATATTTTGAATAATCATATCGACCACTATATTTGCGTCCGATATTTTCGAAAAAATCTTTGCGGCAATACCGGGCTTATCGGGAATACCCCTTATAGATATTTTTGCTTCATCTTTGTCGCACGCGACGCTCGACACCTGCAATTCTTCCATATTTTCCTCGTCTCCCAAAAATTTGATTTGCGTTCCGGGCCCCTCCGCAAATGTTGATTTTACGAATAGATTTACTTTATATTTCATTGCAAATTCGACGGACCTGATCTGCAATACTTTTGCCCCCAGACTTGACATTTCTATCATTTCATCGAAATAAACCACATCTAATCTTCTGGCATCCGGAACAACCTGCGGATCGGCAGTATAAACGCCGTCAACATCGGTATATATATCGCATCTGTCGGCTTTAATTGCGGCGGCCACGGCAACGGCCGTGGTATCCGAACCGCCCCTTCCTAAAGTAGTAATAAATCCGTTCGAATCTATTCCCTGAAAGCCTGCAATAACGACAATTTTACCGCTTTTAAGTCCCGTCCGTATATTATGGTCGTCGATAGCGGATATTCTTGCCTTTCCGTGAGATTCATCAGTCGTTATCCTTACCTGATGGCCAAGAAGAGGAACGGCGTCATAACCCTCGTTCCTCAAGGCGATAGAAAGCAGCCCCGAACTCACCTGTTCCCCGCTCGATATAATCATGTCCGTTTCTATATCATCGTATTTTCCGCCCATTTTCATTGCTAAATCCAAAAGTCTGTTGGTTTCGCCGCTCATAGCGCTGACCACGACAACCACATCGTTGTTATTTTGTTTTTCCTTTATCACCCGCCCGGCAACCTGTTTTATCCTGTCTATGCTGCCCATCGATGTCCCGCCGAATTTTTGAACGATTAAAGCCATAAATTTATAACTCCCTGCTTTTCTTTGCCGTTCTCGGATTAACCTTATGTATCGCCTCGCCTATGGAATCCAACGCGGACTCCGGAACAATTTCTGAAAGCGTCGGATGAGAGTGAATAGTTGATTCTATGTCAAAAACCGTTCCGCCAAAATGCATATATGACGCAATTTCCGCGATCAGCTCCGGAATATCCGCTCCGCTTCCCGTCGCGCCTAAAATCCTTTTGGATTTCTCTTCCACTATAACCTTTAAAAAACCTTCGCTTTCTTCCATAGCCAGCGCCATCCCGTTTGCCGCGTACGAAAAACGGCCGACATTATAATCTATACCTTCCAGCCCCTTATCTCCTTCTTTTAGTCCAACCGTCCCGATAGGCGGATTTGTATATATCGACCACGGCAGTACCGAATAGTTTTTTTCTTTAACGATACCCGCGATATTATCCGCCGCTATAATCCCGTCATAAGAGGCTTTATGGGCCAGCATCGGCCCGTCTATTATATCGCCGCAGGCGTAAATCCCCTTTACGGCGGTTTCGTTATGGCTGTCAACCTCTATTTTCCCTCTTTTATCCATTTTGACGGCTAACTTTTCCAGCCCCAATCCATCGGTATTTAGTTTTCTTCCGATAGAGACTAAAACTTTATCCGCCGTAAATTTCTCTCCGCTTTTCAAATAAACCGCCGCCCCTTTGTTTTCCTCGATAGGTTCGATACTTCCAACCTCCACGGATGTCATAATATCAATATTGCGGGATTTAAAGTTTTTTTGAACAAATTTAGAAATATCTTTGTCTTCGGTAGACAAGATGGACGGTAAAAGTTCTATCATTTTAATACCTGCGCCGAACTCGCTAAAAATATTGGCAAATTCGCAGCCGATAACCCCCGCCCCGATTATAATCAAAGACTCCGGTATCTCCCTAATCGCGAGAATCTCGTCCGATGTCATTATATTTTTATGGTCTATATTAAAAGACGGAATCATAAGCGGAGACGAACCTGTAGATATAATAACATTATTTGCGTATATTTCGGTTTTTAATCCGTCTTCGGATGTTGAAGTTAATACAAAACCTGAATTATCGTTATTTTTACCGGTAATTTTTCCCGTACCGTTAAAAACCCTGACATTTCTTGCCTTTAAAAGTTTTTCGACTCCTCCGACTAAGGTTGAAACAACCTTTTCTTTATAATCTATTATATCATTATAATTAACGCTAAATCCATCCACCGAAAATCCGTATTCGGGGTTTTTTAACTTGCTTAAATACTTTGCTTTCGAATATATCGCCTTTGTAGGAATGCATCCCCTGTTAAGACATGTACCGCCAAATTTTTCCTTTTCTATAATGGCGGCAGACAGCCCGTTAATGGCGCATTTTAAAGCGCTTACATATCCGGCCGGCCCTCCGCCGACGATACAGACATCAAAATTATCCAACCGATACTCCTCCGATATAAAATGCTCTTTAATTATATTTATATTTTTTTATTATATTTTTTATAAAATTTTTTCTATTTTTATACGCCTTTTGTTTTTTCCTTCCCCTTCTTTTTCTGCCGCGATATTTACCTCATAATAATTGCCTTCTATATATTTTTTATAGTCTATATGGATATTATTCGCCCATTCGGCTATAGTTATTATCCCGCTCGCCAGAGAATCAAAAAAACCGCAATCTTCCAATTCATCCTGCCGTTTTAGGCGGTAAAAATCAAAATGATTGACGGTAACATTACAGTTATAACTATTCATAATAGTATATGTGGGGCTTAAAATATGACCTCCGCCCCTTTTTTTATCCGTACAAAAAAAATCCACTATACCGGATGTAAATTTTGTTTTTCCGGCGCCAAGAGGTCCTATTAACGATACAAAATCAAACGGTTTTAAATTCCCGGCAAATTCTTTAGCTATCATTTTAGTTTTTTGCGGTGAATTTGATTTAAATTCCTGCACTTTTATTGTTTCTCTTTTTTGGAAGACATCGATTTAATAATATCATACCTTGAGACAATGCCTGTAATCTCCATGCCGTTATTTACCACTGGAATGGAATAAAACTTTTTATCGGCCATTACCGTTGCAATATTAAATATATCTTCATCTTCTTTTACGAAAAATACATTTTTATTCATTATATCCTTTATCTTTGTTGCGGTTATTTTCTGCACATCATCTTTGAAATGTTTTGAACTTCCCAAATAAAAAATGCTGTCGAAAATTGTAAAAACCGTGGGTATGTGAAGATTAGTATCCTGATATACAAGATCGGTTTCCGATACTATTCCCGTCAATTTTTTATTCTCGTTAACCACGGGAATCGCGTTTATTTTATATTCTAAAAATATATCGGCCGCCTTTTTTATTTCGTCTTCTTCGCCCACAACAACAACATTTTTCGTCATTATGTCTTTTGCCTTAAGCATGGTTACTCCCCTTATTAATTTTTTTAATTATTATTAAAATCAAAGACTCCTTAATTTTTTCACCGCATAAGGAATATTACCGGCAATTTCTGCGGCTCCAACCCCGAAATCGCCGTATCTTAAGCTTAAATCTCTCGCTGAATAGACAATCAAATAAGAGGCGGCTCTCATCGCATTATATAAAGGTATTCCCTGACAGGCGAAAGAACCTGCAAGACCGCTTAAAACATCGCCGCTTCCGCCGCTCGCCATAACTGAAGAATGTTTAACCTGCACGCTCGCATCTATGCCGTTTTTATCGAAAATATACATGCTCGAACCCTTAAGAATTAAATATACCCCGAACTCCTTTGCGAAATCTAATCCAACTTTCAGTGGATTCTTTGCTATAATTTCCCGGCTTATTCCCGTCAGCCTTTCCATTTCTTTAAAATGCGGGGTCAGTACGATATCGTTTTTACCCTTAATATCCTTTAAAAGTCCTAAATCTTCCGATAAAATGTTTAGAGCATCCGCGTCAAGAAGCGCAGGAACCTTTATAGCGGTTAAAAGCCTGTGTAAAAACAGTTTTGTTTCCGCGTTTAAACCGATACCTGGACCGATTACGACTGCTGTTTTACCTTTTAACGCATTGTCTATTATATCTTCGGCGCTCTTTTCGGTAAAAAATCCTTCGCCGCCGTCAAAAGCCGGATATGTCATAATCTCCGTAGTTTTTATTTCCATAATGTCGTTTAATGCAGACGGAATCGCCGCCGTTACAAGACCTGCTCCCCCCTTAAACCCCGATAAAGACGCCATATATGCCGCCCCACTTTTTCCGTAACTTCCCGCAACGACAAGCAAATGACCATAGTTAAATTTTGTAGCGGCAGGATTTCTCTCGGGCAGATAAGATAAAATATCCTTCCCCGATAATATTTCAAACCCGGAACAATATTCTTCGAGCAGTCTTTGGGGCTGGTTTATATCTATTAAAGTTATCTTTTCATCTAATAAAAGCTTTTCCCCTTCGTTGATATAAAAGCCGACCTTTAAGCCTCCAAAAGTAAAAACCTTTTTTATGTTGTTTTTTATAGCGGCGCCCATAAATTCTCCGCTGTCCGAGTTTAAGCCGCTAGGCACATCGATGCATATAATATCCGCGCCGCCTGCCGCACTTTTTTTATCTATTAAATCTATAATATCCTTAAAAAAGCCGTTTATTTCCCTGTTTAATCCAATGCCGAATATTGCGTCAACGACGATTTCCGCATCTCCAATAATACCGGATAATTTCGATAACTGCCTATTTTCCGAAATTTCTATAATTTCGGCGCCCAAATTCGTTAAAATATCTAAGTTTGTTCCTGCTATCCCTTTATATAAATCTTTCTTTGCAAGAATTACAGTTTTTACATTAAACCCGCCGTTAAAAAAATAACGGGATAGAACCAATCCGTCCCCGCCGTTATTACCCTTGCCGCAAATAACGATTATCTTTGCCTTTTTTAAAAAATTTTCGCCGTATAATTTTAATAGCTCCCTATAGCATCCGCTTCCAGCGTTTTCCATTAATATGTTTTCGGAATATCCAAAAGTTTCGCGGGCGCCTTCGTCTATTTTTTTTAAATTATCGGAAAAATACAGTTTCATTTTATGGCCTTTGACCTTTTTATAACATTTCTATTATCACAAAAGCGCAGGCAAACCCGTTTTCATGGGTTATGCTTAAGTTTACGGCATCTAATCTTTTTTTAAACTTTCTATAAATTAAATCTCTAAGATTTTCGTCAACTTTAATATACGGCTTTCCGGTTTTCTCATTTAAAACCGATATTTTATTAAACGGTATAGAAAAAAGTCCGGCGCCGACCGCCTTTAAAAAAGCCTCCTTTGCCGCAAAAAACCCAGCCGCTTTTCTAATGCTTCTTCCTTCGTTTTTATTTTTTATTTCTCCTAATACTATAAGCTCTTCCTGAGAAAGCATCCTTTTAAAAAATCTTTCTTCCCGAAGGCAAAGTATTTTCTTTAATTTTTCTATCGAAACCAGATCGACCCCTATCCCTTCTATCAATTTTTAATCTCCATAGGTATTTTTTGATGCGGCGTCTTTTAATTTTGAAAATTCGGCAGATTTTATTATTTTTAACATTTCTTTTACGGCGTCGCCGAGTCCGACAAACAATGAATGAGAAATAATGGAAAAACCGATATTGAATTCGAAAATACCGTCAAGAAGGGCAACGCTATATATATTTTTATAATCCAGTCCGTGTCCCGCATTTACTTTTAGTTCAATTTTTGAAGCAAAATCTATAGCCGTTTTTATCCTCTCAAGCTCGGCCGATTTCTCTTTTAGCCTGATTTTATCCGCATAGCTTCCCGTGTGAATCTCGATAAAGTCGAATCCCCCTTTTTTGGAGGCCTCGACCTGCTTTAAATCGGGCTCTATAAAAGCCGATACCGTAATATTTTTAGACTTAAATTCTTTATTTATTTCCTCATATCTTTTTATATCGTTTAAAACATTAAGACCGCCTTCGGTTGTAAGTTCCTGCCTTCTTTCAGGAACGAAGGTAACGCTTCCCGGCATAATTTCCAGAGCTATTTTTATTATATCGTCTTCCGCCGCCATTTCTAAATTAAGCTTTTTTGTTAATGAAGATATTAACCTTACATCCTCATCCTTTATATGCCTTCTATCCTCTCTCAAATGACAGGTTATATTAAACGCGCCTGCTTCCAGCGCTACAAAAGCCGCATGTACGGGGGAGGGGAAAATCCCGCCCCGGGCATTTCTCAGTGTGGCTACATGATCGATATTAACGCCAAGTTCCATTAGTTAAATCCCGTTCTTTCCGTAATAAAAATTTTCCCCGGAGGTTTTGGGTTATACCAAAATCCCGATTTAGAAAAATATTTATATATTCCAATGCTAAGTAAATCTGGATTCCCGCTTTCGCGGGAATGACTTTGAGAGTATTTATCGTTTCACCCGTCGGGTGTCATTCCCGCGAAAGCGGGAATCCAGAAAATAAATTTCTAAATCGGGATTTGGGTTATATGCTATTATTGTTTTTAAAATACTTTTCTATTTCTTCCTTAATCTCAAGTCCGATTTTATTTATCTCGTCATAATCTTCGCCCTCGACAAGAACCCTTAAATAGTTTTGAGTCCCTGAATATCTCACGAAAATTCTTCCTCTGTCTTTTAATATTTCCGTAAAATAAGCAATTTTTTCACTTACTTTTGGCAGTTCCGCTATGTCTTTTTTATACGGCACATCGATATTGAACAGGGTCTGGGGGTAAGGAACAAAAATCTTTCTTAATTGCGAAAGGGGCAATCCCGACTTTACCATAACGGCCAGAAGTTTTAAAGCGGATATTATGCCGTCTCCCGTGTTAATATCGTCTAAAAATATAATATGTCCCGACTGCTCCCCGCCTAAATTATACCCGTTTTTAAGCATTTTTTCCATAATATACCTGTCTCCGACATCCGCATAAATGGTTTTAATCCCGTTCTTTTTTAACAACAGTTCAAGGGCTATGTTAGACATCGGGGTCGTGACAATCCCGTTGCTTTTCAATAAACCCTCTTCCTTCATATATAACGAACATATAGCGAGAAATTCGTCTCCTAAAAGAATATCGCCGTTCTCGTCGCTAAAAATTACCCTGTCGCCGTCTCCGTCAAAAGCTATCCCTATATCCGCGCCGTTTTTTTTGACCAATGAGCTTAAATTTTGCGGATGCATAGAACCGCAATTTTCATTGATATTTAAACCGTCGGGATTAACGCTGTCCAATATTACCGATGCCCCCAGTTCCCCAAAAACCTCCGGCGCAGCCTTGTAGGTCGCTCCGTTAGCGCAATCTATAACCATTTTAAGTCCGCCTAAGGTTAAATTTTTTGGAAAGGATAATTTGGCAAAAATGACATATCTGCCAATCGCATCATCTATTCTATGAGCTTTCCCTATATTTATTCCCGTGGGTCCAGCTTCCTCTAAGCCCTTCATGGATGAAAAAAACAACTCCTCTATTCTCTGCTCTATTTCATCGTCAAATTTACATCCGTTACTGTCAAAAAACTTAATGCCGTTATCATAAAATGGATTATGAGATGCGGAAATAACTACGCCGGCATCGGCTCTCATACTTGAAGTTATAAAAGCAACCCCGGGGGTCGGCATCGGACCCACTAAATAAACATCTGACCCCATGGCGCAGATACCCGACGAAAGAGCGGTTTCCAGCATATAACCTGAAATTCTGGTATCTTTTCCTATAACTATTTTTAGTTTTTTTCCACGGGACTTTAAAACGCTGACTAAAGCCATTCCGAGCTTTAAAGCAACCTCGGATGTTAAAGGATGCCTGTTTGCCTGTCCGCGGACGCCGTCGGTACCAAATAATTTTCTCATACTTCCCTGCACCTTCATTTTCTTTACTATTATTTTATCAATCTATTTTGACCTGACAATTGCAAGGCTGACATTGACCTTTTTATTATACAAAATTTTTACCAATTTTGTAGGTTTTCTTAAGGAGACCATTAGCAATTCACCTTTTTTATAATGACTCAAATCTATACTCTTTGTGGTGATAACCGAAAGATGTCCGACTATATCTTTAGGACCTTTAACCTTAACATATTGAGGAAATACATTGATATTTTGTAAATAATAACCGGTTTGAAGCTTTCCCGTAGTTATCGGCAATACCTTTACATACCTTATAACAACCCTGCTGATCATGACGGGTATTATCTTTGGATGTATGCTTATTACCCTTATACCTGAAGGAAGGTCTAAATAAGACCCGCTTAACACAATGGTATTCTTTTTACTGAGAAGCGAGCTTCCATCAATTTTAAAAGCAATTTCTTTATTTAGTTTTCCCAGAGCAATTTTTGAACCGCGCAATTTAACATGAATATCGTTCGGCAATATATTGCTTATGGCGTAGCCCTTTGGAAGAGGATGAATAACTAATCCCGCGGTATAAATAACATCGTGTTTTTTGCCGCCGATTACATAAGCCCAGATAATAATGGCAATACATAAAGAAAGCAGCTTTAGCCAAAAATTTTTCTTAAATAAATTTTCTATATTTTTATTCATTTTTTATTCATTGCCTGAAACTATTATTTTTCGTCGGTCTTTCCGAATAAAAGTTCATAGATTGTTTTTATCAAAGGTTGTTTGCGCTCATGCTGATAATTTAGATTTTTCAGAAGCAGATTTCTTAAATCATCGCTGTTTTTAATTTTTTCAACCTTTTTGGGCTGTATAACCACAATGTTCCCCGTTTCTTCCGAAATTACGATTGAAAGGGCATCGGTGAGTTCGGAAAGTCCAATTGCGGCCCTGTGTCTTGTGCCAAATTTTTTATTGATATCCTCATCGGTCGATAAAGGCAAATAACAGGAGGCTGCCGCTATTTTTCCTTTTTGAATAATAACTGCGCCGTCATGAAGCGGTGACGGAGGTGTAAAAATGCTTATTAAAAGCTCTTTTGAAACAATAGAATCAAGTTTAGTTCCTATTTTCAAATAGTCGCCCAGAAAAACATTTCTTTCGAAAACTATAATTGCACCGATTCTTTTTGAGGCTAATTCGAAAACGGCTTTTGAAGTTTCCTCTATAAGACCGACCCTTTCTAATTTATTTTGCGCAACGGCAAACGGGTTTTTCCCGACCTCGATTAGACCCCTTCTTATCTCGTTTCTAAAAAGGACGATAATTACTATAATAATCGAACTTAAAAAATTCCCGAATATGTACTCGGTAGTATAAAGTTTAAGACCTACGGCAATCAAAAATACCGCAAAAATTATTATAAGCCCTACTAGTACATGGAACGCGCCCGTCCCTTTAATAAGTATTATTGCCCTATAAATAATAAAGGCGACGATTATTATATCTAAAACATCTCGCCATCCAAAGCTTTGTAAAAGGGAAATCATTTTTTATTTTTTTATTTTTTAACTTAATTCGGTTATTTTATCCAGCGCGGCAAAAGCCTGCGCCGTTTGTTTAACATCGTGAACCCTTACCATATCCACCTTTTTTAGGTTCATATAGGATGCAATGGCGATATTGCCGCTTAAAACATCATTTTTATTCTTTCCTGTTACGGCATTAATGAACGATTTCCTTGAAACGCCGCACAAAAGCGGTAATCCTAAGGATTTAAACGATGTAATGCCCGATAAAATATTATAGTTGTCAACCATTGATTTTGCAAAACCAAAACCGGGATCGATAATTATATTGTCCCTGCTATAGCCCCTTTCTTCCAAATATTCTATTTTTTCATTAAAATATGTTAAAATATCATAGAAAATATCGTCATAAGCTCTTAAATCTCTTTGCATGTCTTCAGGCAATTTTCCCCGAGAATGCATAAGAATATAAGGGGCGCCAGTTGCGGCTAAAACACCTGCCATACCCTCTTTATCATAACTGAGGCCGGACACATCGTTGATAATAGATGCGCCTGTTTTTAAAGCCTCCCCTGCAACACCGGGTTTTCTTGTGTCTATAGAAATCGGCAGATTAATGGTTTTTGACAATTTTTCTATAACGGGACATACCCTGTCTATTTCTACCTGTTCACCGACATTAATCGCTCCCGGCCTTGTGGATTCTCCGCCTATGTCTATTATATCGGCGCCTTCCCGTTCCAAATCCAAACCCCTTTTAACTGCGGCATCTTTATTAAAATAGTCGCCTCCGTCGGAAAAGGAATCCGGTGTTACATTAAGTATCCCCATAATATATGTTTTTCCGTTAAAAATAATATCGCCTTTGCCTGTTTTTAAGATTTTAGCGTCTTTATTGTCTGCCGCGGCTAAAATATTTTCCAGATCTTTGGATAGCTCTTTTAACCCAAATTCCTGTGTCTTTATCTTCTTGATAATGATTCTTAATTGGACAGGCGTCCCAAACAAAATACTGTCGGATTTATCAATTTTTCCTGTAATTACATCCTTATGATTGGCAAGCTCTGCACCTATGCTTAACGCTTCTTGTTTAAGTATATTTAATGCAGTCGAATTTATATTTTTGAGTTTAATGACGATAAATTTGAGCTTATCCCCCATAATAATTCTGCCTGAATTGGACACGCCGATATTTATCAGCTCCTGCGCGGCGTTTGTGCTGTCAAAAATATCTATAAGATATGCTTGCATATTATACTTATTCGGGGTCAGGCCTCAACATCCAAAATTTGTGTTATTTGCGGTTTGCAGGTAATGCGTGAGACTTAACCCCAGTCTCACGCATATTAAAAGCTAAAATTAATCCTCTATATCCAATCCCTCGCCGCCGCCCTCAATCGGGTCAACTTTGCTGCCGCTTTCATCGGGTTTATAATCGGGCTTATGGGTAGTAATAATCTCGTCTATTTCTTTGCCGTTTAAAGATTCTTTTTCGATAAGCTTGCCGGCAAGGTCGTTAAGTATATCGATATTTTGAGTAAGAATCTCCCTGGCCTTTTCATGATTTTTATAAATAATATCCATAACTTCTTCGTCTATAGAGATAGCCGTGGATTCGGAGTAGTCTTTGTGCTGGGCAAATTCTCTGCCCAGAAATATCTGTTCCTCCTTTTTTCCAAAGGTGATGGGTCCCAGTTTTTCACTCATGCCCCACTCGCATATCATTTTTCTTGCAATATCCGTAGCCCTTTCAATATCGTTGGAAGCGCCGGTGGTCATCTGATTAAAAATAATTTCCTCCGCAGTTCTTCCGCCCAATAAAATTGCCACCTCATTTAGCAGATACTCCTTGTCGTAGTTATGTTTTTCGTCGATAGGAAGCTGCTGGGTAAGCCCCATAGCCATACCTCTCGGAATTATAGTAACCTTATGAATAGGGTCGCTTCCGGGAAGCATTTTAGCAACAAGCGTGTGTCCCGCTTCATGATAAGCGGTTACCTTTTTTTCTTTTTCGCTTATAACCATGCTTCTTCTTTCCGTACCCATCATAACCTTATCTTTAGCCTCTTCCAGGTCGTTCATCGTAACGGCCGATTCATTTTTTCTTGCTGCAAGAAGGGCAGCTTCGTTCACCATATTGGCTAAATCGGCTCCGGAAAAACCCGGCGTGCCTCTGGCTATCACCTTCAAATCGGCATCTTTATCTAACGGGACATCCTTGACATGAACCTTTAATATCTCTTCTCTTCCCTTAATGTCAGGTTTTGGAACGACTACCTGCCTGTCGAACCTCCCCGGCCTTAAAAGCGCGGGATCAAGAACATCAGGCCTGTTTGTTGCCGCAATTAAAATAACGCCCTCGTTAGGTTCAAATCCGTCCATTTCTACAAGAAGCTGGTTTAAAGTCTGTTCCCGCTCGTCATGGCCGCCTCCGAGACCTGCGCCTCTGTGTCTTCCGACCGCATCGATTTCGTCGATAAATATTATACACGGCGCGTTTTTCTTTCCCTGAGCAAAAAGGTCTCTTACCCTCGAAGCGCCGACGCCGACAAACATCTCCACAAAATCGGAACCGCTTATGCTAAAAAACGGAACACCCGCTTCACCCGCAATTGCTTTTGCAAGGAGCGTCTTACCTGTCCCTGGAGGACCCACAAGCAATACGCCGTGCGGTATCCTGCCTCCCAATTTAGTGTATTTTTTGGGATCTTTTAAGAAATCTACTATTTCCGAAAGCTCCTGTTTCGATTCTTCTATGCCAGCGACATCTTTAAAGGTTATTTTATTAGTGGTGTCGGTCATAAGCTTTGCCTTAGACCTTCCGAAAGACATAGCCTTTCCTGCTCCGCCCTGCATCTGCCTCCAGAAAAAATACCAGAAAGCAAAAAGAATAATTATCATCGGCAGCCAGTCTATTAAAAAGCTTAAATACCATGGAGAACCGGGTTTCGGTTTGGCGTCTATCGCTACATTATGTTTTTCGAGAAGGCTTATAAGTCCGGGATAGCTTGGAGCATATGTCTCAAATTTCTTGCCGTCTTTATAGACTCCGATTATATTATGGGATTCTATGGTAACACTTTTAACCTTGTCTGATTTTATATCTTGCAATAAAGACGAGAATATAACTTTTTGGGTTTTCGGCGGATGATGATTTAACATCGTAAAGATAAAAATCATCAAAAAAATTATAAAAACCCACAATAAAAGGTTTTTTAGTCTTGAATTCAAATTGGTTTAACCTCCTTAAACTTTCTGCTATTATAACTATGGCATATTTATATAAATTTTTCAATAATTATTTGTGTCCTAAATCGGGATTTGGGTGTATCCTGCGCAATTGAATTTTAAAGCAGGAATCCGTTTTTCGGATAAATTTAAATGAGCGCTTACTTAATAAACATAATGCCCGCATATTTGGTAGATTCGGTTATTTTTATAGTTTCGCTGATCGAATTAAAACTAACCCATGCTATTTCATCTTTAAACAGGATAATCGGGAGAGTTTTCCTCACTTTCATAGGAACTTTTTTATCGATAAAATAACTTTTTACCTTTTTATGCCCGCCGGCGCCCAAAGGTACAAAACTGTCCCCTTCCTTAAATGCCCTTATCGTTACGGGAAATTTAAGCTTTTCAAAATCGAAATAGGCGACATTGGGGGGGACAGAAGTATTTTTTTTAAATTTTAAAATGCCGGCTTTTATTCTGTAAGTTTCCTTCTCTTTTAACTTTTTTATAAAAAAAGACCTGCCTAATTCTTTTATTTCTATATCGGAAACATCCTTATATTTCGTTTTATCTAATTCGTTTAATATGCATTTATATTTAATTTCTTTTCCATTCGTCCCCGTAAAATTAAAATTAAACGACTTAAATGTCAGTTTATTATTTAATAAAATATGTTCGATAAAAATATTATCATATTCTCTTCTAACGGATATTAAGTGTTTTATATTAAAATATGCGTTCGGTTTTTTACTTTTAACTAATTCAACGAATGCTTCAAAATTTGAATAGGAAACTATCGGTTTTTTTGAGAAAATATTTTTATCTACAATGTCTTGAGGCTGCCATAAGGACAAAATAGAAATTTTTAGCAATCTGTACAATAAAGCGCGATGACTGCCTATTAAATCCTTGCGGTTAAAAACAATTTGCGATAATAAAAGCCTGTTGCCCTCCGTTTTAGAGAAAAATAATTTTGAGATATTATCGAATAAATCTTTTGCGGCGGCATTTATAAACTCGTCGTCGCTCCTTAAAACCCCGGATGTATTATAAACCGTTTTTAAAAAAGATTTATTATGTTTTTTAAGCTGCGGAATTATATTTAATCTTACGAAATTTCTAAAAATTTTTTTGTCATAATTCGTATAATCCTCTCTAAACCTAATCGAATTGTCTCCCGCGAAATTTATAATTTCCTGCTTAGTATGCCTTATAAGCGGCCTTATTATAATATTATTTTTTACGGGAATTCCCGCTATGGCGCTACCTCCGCCGCCGACAGTCAGCCTCATGATAAAATTTTCGGCAAAATCGTCCAGATGATGAGCGGCGGCCATTTTTTGGGCGCCGAAATCGATGGCCGATTCCATTAAAAAGTTATATCTTAAAATTCTTGCGGACTCTTCAAGATTTAATTTTAATCTTTTTGCATAATCTTTAGCATCGGCCTGCCCCGTATAAAAAGGAAGAGAAAATTTTTTGCATAAGCCGCCCACAAATAAAATATCCTCATGGGACGACGGTCTTATCTTGTGGTCAAAAGAAGCGCATGCCAGAGTTATTCCAAAATAATGCCTTAACTCATATAAGGAATAAAGCAGGACGGTAGAGTCAACGCCGCCGCTGACGGCAACAAGCACCCTGTCCCCCCATGCCAAAAGGCCTGAATCTTTTACCGTTTTAATTAACTTGCTTAAAAAAAAGGAACTGAATTTATCCACTAAAGATATTATACCCCATACCGCCCTAAAAAAATATTCCTTAATCCCCTTTTCTAGAAACTAAAGTAAAGGATGCAGAATATAGCGGAAGTGATTTGATATCCTTAAAATTAGCTTTTTTAAGTATGTCAACCGCCTCTTCGGTGGAAACTCTTTCCCCCGCTGGAGGCCCCATAACCGGGTTTAAATCCTCTTTTTTCCAATCTACGAGGAAGAAAGTCCCTTCATTCTTTAAAACCCTTTTTATCTCTTGAAGATAATTAGATTTGTCTTCTATTTCATGAAAAACATTTGCCAGCAAAAGAATATTTACAGAATTGTCGGCAAGGGGCAGAAAAGACTCCTCGCACTTAAAAGATTTGACCTTGGAAAAATTTTTCCCGCCGACTTCGTTCCTGAGATTATTATTAAATATGCCGAGCATTTCATCGCTCACATCCAAAGCAAACAGAAGGATGTTTTTATCCTGAAATCTTTTCATTATAGATAATGAAAAAAAGCCGCTTCCGCAGCCGACATCCGCAATAGTCACAGCCTCGCCGCTTTTTAGATTTGCCTCTGCCGTCTTTTCTATTTCATCTATCAGTAGTTCCGGCGGCATTATCCTGTACCGCTCTTCCGAATTTAATCTTTTATGATTTGCCGGATCAAATTTATGCATTCTATTCCTCTATTAAGTTATTTATCCCAAATCGGGATTTGGGTTTATATTTTATGATTTGGCGTTAAGACTGTGGTCGAATGAAACCTCGAAATAGGACCGCTTTTCAATCATATTGTGAACGGGACACCTTTTTGAAACCCTTCGCAGTTCTTCGAGCTGGTCATCATCGAGATTGCCTATGAATTTTATATTTTTTTCTATCTTATGAACATAACCTCTTTCGTTATCAATTTCTATGCCTGCTTCTTTAAGCTCTTCCACCCTGACTCTTTTGTGAATTAAATTTATTTCGACATTCCTTAAGTCGTATTTCATTCTTTTTGCAAACATCATTAAAACGGAGATTGTACATGCGCCCTCTGCGCCTAATAAAAGCTCCACCGGATTGGCGGCCAATTCATCTCCGCCGGATTCTTCGGGTTCATCGGTTATAACGGTATGATTTTTGGTTATAATCTGATTTTGCAAATTACCAAGGTGTTTTACCTTTACTACTATGGTTTCAGCTTCGGACAATATATATCCTCCTTAATATATCCACACCCGCATCCGCGGTAATCAAGTTTTTCCGTTAATCGTATTCCAAAAGTTCTCTTCTCACCCTTGCCGCATCAAGAGCATTTAATTCGAAGGGAAAACTCCTGATATTTCTTGGCGAGGAATCGCCAAACGGACGATTGCAGGACGATATTTCGGTTTTCCCCGGACAACCCGTGGTTTGAAAAGCAGTTCCTCCCTCGATTATTTCAGCCACATTTTTAAAAGGAATGCCAAAATCCACAACCTTGCCGCCTTCTTTAAATGTCATTTCTTCCGCTCTTCCCATATCGTAGTCTATTATATGCCTTGCAACCTGAACGCGCCTGAATTGACCCGCGGGGCATTGGGGATGATTTTCTAATTTTGAACCCTTTTCCTGATAAAAAGAAAAAAGGTGGGATCTTCCGCCCCTATCGCGAACGGATTGAATTCTGTATATCATTTCTTTTTCGGTTTCGCCCAATCCGACAACCAAATGGCATCCCACGCGATTCTTGCCAAAAACGGAAACCGAATAATCTAAAATATCATTATACTTTTCCCACCTGTGAGGACCGCCTACGCCTCTTCCCCTGTACTCGTCAAAAAGTTCCGGCGTTGCGGCATCTAAGGCAACGGTTAACATGTCCGCCCCATATTCTTTAAACTTATCGATATCGTCATGCTTTAATATCGTCGGGGTCATTAATATCGAAACCGGACAGTGAAGCCCGCCCGAAAATCTCTTTAATATGTTAAAAGTATCCACTTTCGCCCTCTCGTGGGTTATCATCGATATGCAAATCCTATGTATTATCTCTTTTTTCTTAAGGGTAAAATCGATAATATCGTCCGTCTTAAAAACCGGCCAATCCACCCTGATAAAACTCTTCTCGTTATATTCGCCTTCCCTCGACTTTTGAAGTCCGCAATATGCGCAATTTGCTCTGCATCCGTCATCATAAGTAAGAAGCACATTTACGCAATGAAGACAGGCATTGCGATAAAACATTCCTGGAACAAAACCAAGGGTCATTGCAGCCGCAAGGCTAACTTTTAAATAATCGGGGGAATTTTCACAAGAAGCCGGAGTCCTGCCCTCACCCCTGTCCGCGTAATCAACCGTATCCGCCGCTAAAGGATTTTTGTTCATAAGACCCATAAAACATTGTCCTCCTTTAAATTTGTGATGGAAAACATTTTTTCCATATTATTTATATTTCTTTAACCCACCGTTAGAAATTTATTTTCTGGATTCCCGCTTTCGCGGGAATGACTTTGAGAGGATTTATTGTTACACCCATTGAATGTCATTCCTGCGAAAGCAGGAATCCAGTATTTATAACTTGTTGAATCATTTTTATAGTTTCTAACGGTGAGTTTAAGGTATTTTATTTATATATTTTTAAACTTTCCAGAATATTAACGCCGAGTTTAGTTTCTTCTTGAAAGATTCCGTTATATGCGTCATCTTCCTTGTTATAATGATAACATAACGGCGAAGATATGTCTATTAACAATGCCTTTATCCCGCTTTCAATAAAGGCTTTATTTCTTTTTATATAAAACTCTTTGCAGCAAAAACCGATATATGATTCGACATTCTTATCTTTAAGCTCGTTTAGTGTTTCGACCAAATTTTCATAATTTATTATTGTCTTTGGATTGATATTGTATTTTTTGGCAAATTTATAGGCTATGCCCGTTTCGCATTCGCCGCAGGAAGCGCAATTATCCACATTTCTATAAACGCAGCCGGCTTTCTTTGCGCAATAAGGCAAAAGAATAAATTTAGCGCCCTTTATATCTTCGGGCTTCATTCCGTTTATAAAAATACATCTCGACAGTTCCGCTTCGTTAATACCCGCATTTTTCGAGAAATTAACCTTGTTTATTATTTGAGCCGCAATATTAAAAAAATCCTCTTTTTTAATATTTTGAAATTCGGGTTTAAATTTTTCGAGGTAATCGTCTATTTTAAATATAATTTCATCAAACGGCGTATCCTTTAAACAGCCTTCCAAATCGGATATTGCCCTTGCCGGAGAAACAAAATAATCGCCGGTAAAATAAATATATTTTAATAAGCTCCTTTTTTGGTCAATCTTGGCATATGTTTTAAAAATTCCGCCTTTACACTTATAAATCTCGGAAACCATTTTCGTTTCCACAGGGTCAAACTCATTTAAATATACCCAGTCTCTCGAGGCATAATATGCGCGGTTTTCTTCCAAAAACTTATGTTCTTCTTCGGATATGCCGCTTCCGTAAAAATCTATATTTAAACTTTCCTCAAACCCTGAAATAATGGCGGATTTAATTGAGTCTAACTCTGGTATATAACCCAGCAGACTTTTAACGGAGGTTACCCTTGAAAGTATAGAATCGAAATTTTTTGAGGTCAGCTTCTCGAGTGGAATTTTTAAAGATTTAACCATATTTTCGGGATTAAAATCCAGAAGCAGCGTTCCCTGAAAAAAATAAACTGATGACTCATAAGTTCCGCCTGTTCCCGAAATCTTCCTGCCATCCACCTCTATATCGTTTCTCGGCCTGAATTTTGCATTTATGCCGAGTCTGTTAATTCCTTTAGTAAAAGCATTGCAAATGGTTTCGGTCAGTTTTTCGAGGTTATTTATCTTTATGCTTTTTGAAGAAAAAACAAGTTCCCAGCCAAGCTGCGTTTCGTCAAAGTATATAGCCCCCCCGCCGGTAATTCGCCTGCCGATTGCAATGCCGTTATCTTTGCAGTAATCATCCCTTATCTCGCTGAACACAGATTGATGATATCCTACAAGAGCGCAGGGCTTAAAACTCAAAAAACGAAAAGTGTCCGGAATCAGCCCTTTTTTCCTTAATTCCACAAGGGCTTTATCCATACATATATTAAACGAAAAATCGTTTACACCAGTATCTATTACCCTGAACATTTTAATTATTCGTCCCAACCCGCTACGGCAGAAATCTAATCTTTTTAAGATTATATTTATAGATTAATTTCCCAACTCTATAGCCTGCAAAGCCATTTCGGAAAAAATTAAAGAACAGCAAACCTCGGATAATTTAGGCTTTAATCCTAATTTCACGCTAAAAGGTATAATGCCTTCGGAAGGATATGCGATGCCGTTTAATCCCGATTTTACGGCTAACTCCTCGATTTTAAATTTATTTAAACCGTAAGGCCTTTCGCATCCCAAAAGGACGGGGATGCTAAGAAATTTTTTGCGGGCATACAGAAAAATATCTCCGATTTCTTCAGGCTCCGGCGGTGCAATATTTTCCATCTTTGTATTATGCATAGGCATAAAACCAACCAGCACAAGGGAAGAAATATTATAGCGCGATATAATATCTATCGCGTTATACTCTCCCGCAATTTTTCCATGTTTTAGCCCTATTACGACATGGGGGGAGGATGGAATATTCCTTTCCGACAAGAATTTCAGAGAATTTTCATAATCTGAAACGGTTGCGTTGAGATGATAGACCTTGCGGATAGTATCCTCGTCGCCGATAATATCCAGCATAGCGGAATCTACGCCGGCGCTATAAAGCCCGTCCGCTATCTCTTCCGTAATTAACCCGCAATGCACTATAACCTTGAGATTAAAATCTGATTTTATCCTTTTTATAGCGCCTATATAAGGAAGAATATCTACTATCCCCCTGCTGTTAGAACCGCCGCTTAATAAAAACCCGCTGCCGTTTGACTTATAAATAGAATATGCCCTTTCGTAAAGACTGTCCTCTGTTACGACCGGAGCCATAGATTTTAAAATTTCGGCATTGCAATGCTCGCATTTTAAAGAACATGCCTCGCCCGTAATAGAAAAAGGGGGGAAGGAATCCGACTTGTTATTTTTAAAATCCTCGGTCTCGTAAGCCTTTATGCTTGGGGCATAAAAGTGCATCTCCGAATTAAAATTTGCCTTTCTTATTTTGAATCCTTCTAAGTAGTCCCGGCTAAAATCTTCGTTAAATTCATAAAAACTCATATTTATTTATTATCTCTTTTTACAAATTATATCTTCGTCTTCCAATTTTTTTATATACGATTTAACCGCCTCTTCTCCCGTGGGCAGAGAATTTATATCCGACAATGATTCGGGAAGCGGCTTTAATTTTACTATCCATCCCTTTCCATAAGGATCAATGTTGATGATATGGGAATCTTTTTCCAATTCATGGTTAATATCGACTATTTCTCCTGAAAAAGGCATCGGAAAAGGTCCGACATATTTTCCGCTTTCTATAGTGGCTGCGCTTTTGCCCTTTTTTATAATCTTTCCGACAGCCTTTACATCGGCATAAAGAATCTTGCCTGCTAAAGATTGAGCCGGGTCGGTCATACCAAATGTAAAAGTCCCGTCATCATTTTTTCTGCCCCATACCTGGTTTTCGATATCATAGTATAAATCCTCAGGGATATTGCATTCATTAAAAAGTGCCATTGATATGTCCTCCTACGACTGATATAGATTATTCGCATTTAATTCCGTCGGCTTCTATCTTTTTCTTATATGCATCCACGGCTTCTTTTCCGGTAAGGAGATTTTTTTTATCCGCTTCGGCGTCGGCAGGCTTTATTTTGCAAACCCACCCTTTTCCGTAAGGATCGGTATTAATGGCGGACACATCTTTAACTAAGTCCTCGTTGATGGCAACTATTTCGCCCGAGAATGGAGCGGGAACAGGACCGACATACTTACCGCTTTCGACTGTCGCAACAGACTTTAATTGAGCGATTTTTTGCCCGACCTTTTTTGGAGTAATGTACAGAAGTTTGCCTGCTAAGCTTTGGGCTACGCTTGTCATTCCGATTGTAACCGTGCCGTCAGATTCGATTTTTCCCCATACATGTTTTTCGACGCTGTAATACAAATGCTCGGGAATATCACATCCGTTAAGTTTTGACATAATAAATTTTCCTCCTTATATTTTTAATTTTATAAAATTTAATCTATAATACTATAATTTTTTCTTATTCTCAAGCATATTATATATAAAAAAAACTGCCTGCTTTATTAAATAAAACAGGCAGTTTAATATTTTTTATAAACCGGTGATGCGTAATTTAATTTTTACTAAACAAGCCCCTTAGCTTTCAAAACTTCCATTGGATTAGATATAGGATCGGTTAATTTAAGCTCTTTTGGCGATTTACCCATGCTTAACCCTATCAGCTGCGTGAAATATACGACGGGAAGTTTTGCCTTTTCCCCATGCGCTTTTATAATTTCAGGCTGTTTAATATCCAGCGCCGCCCCACATAAAGGGCACGGCAATGCTAAAACATCGGCGCCCGCCTCTTTGGCGGCAGATAAAATAGCGGCCGATAAAGTTGCCGATAAGGACTCATCCTGCAATGCGTGCGCCCCGCCGCAACATGAAGCGGCAGCCTGAAACTCTACTATTTCAGCCCCTGTGGCTTTCAATAAATCGTCTTGGAAGTGAGGGTTTTCGGAATCGTCTCTTTTGCTTTTATAGCCTGTTTTTGTAATAGTTTTTGGTCTTTCATACAGGCATCCGTAATAAGAAGCGACTTTAAGCCCTTTTAAAGATTTTTTAACGGAGGCTTTAATCTTTTCCGGACCCACTTCGTTATAAAATAATTCAAGAAAATGTCTTACATCTATATCTCCTTCGTAAGTCCCATATCCCACATCTTTAAGGAATTTTATTACGCTGCCCTTTGCATCCGCATTTTCATTCATAGCGGCATTGGTTCTTAGAAGACTGTGATAGCAGCCGTTGCATGGCGTAACTACGGCATCCACATGAAATCTGCCTTTTGCGGAATCCATAACTCTCGCGGGAAGCATATAAGATAATTTTTCGTTCGAACCTTTCGCTTCAAGAGCCCCGCAACAGTTAAAATCGTCCACTTCCAATAAGTCTATGCCAAAGCCTTCCGCAACAATTTTTGTCGATTCATCATATGCCCTTGCCATTCCTTTTAAAGAACAGCCGGGAAAATATCCAATTTTCATTGTAATTCCTCCTTTAACCTTTGGGAAACTTTCTTCCAGTCTTTAATCTTCCCGCCGAATAACTTAATTCTTCCGCTTGTAAGCATCTTAAACCCTAAAGAAAGCTGGTCCGCGCTCATCATATCCTTAAGCCTTCCGGTTTTGGAATAGAAATCCTTTACTATTTTAACTTCATCGATTCTTCCATCCTCGATAACTTCTCCCATAAAGACTTCATCGAAAGCCTCATCGTTTGTAAGTTTTCCAAATACCTTTCTATCCTCGAGGAATTTGGCGATAGCCCTGACGACTTCCTGTGTATTAACGCCTCTCGGACACCTATGCGTGCATCTTTGGCATGAAACGCATTTCCAGACTAAATCTTTATTTTCATTCACTAATATATCGTAATGCCCTCTTCTGACTAAATCGATAAATCTCCTTGGATTAAATTTATCGACAAAATCGGGAAGGGTGCATCCCCCGGTACATGTTCCGCATTGGTAGCATTTAACTATCGTAGAACCTCCGGGCAGCTTCTTAACCTCGTCAAGAAATTCCGTAGTAACATCCTCATATAATATTCTTGACGGCAGAAACTCTTTCCATATACCTGTGAGTTCAACACCATCTATAACCATTTTATCAGTATTTTCTGCCATTATAGACTCCTTATAAATCTTATTTTATTAACATCATCAATCATCAATCATTAATATTAATTCTAAGCATTAATTTTTTAAATTGCTTGCCACTTTTGCCGCAACTGCCGCGCCTTCGACTATACAATTTTCGATGTCCAACGGTCCCTTATCGGCACCCGCAATATATATGCCTGCCTTAGATGATTCGTTGGGACTTAAAAAATCATCCTTCGGAGCAAGAAACCCGTAATCGTTTTGCTTAATGCCCAAAACTTTTGCGGCCTCTATCGTTCCGTCTCCCGCCGCAATTCCTGCCGCAAGAATAATCATATCGACCGAATGTTGTATCGGCCTGTCCATGATGGTTTCTTCCGCCCTTAATGAAAGCTGCTGATTCTTAAGCGTAACTTCCGCGCCTCTGCCTCTGGTGAATATCACTTCGTAATCTTCCATGGCTTTACCGTAAAGTTCCTCCCAGCCCCTTCCGAACATTCTCATATCCATATAATAAACATAAACCTCGGAATCGGGATATTTTTCCTTTATTTCTATTGCCTGCTTTGTGGAAACGACACAGCCTACCCTGCAACAATAAGGGTTGCCTACCTGTTTATCGCGGGAACCGACACACTGAAAGATTGCAATCTTTTTTGGAACCTTGCCGTCTGACGGTCTTTTTAATTCCCCCTTTGTCGGGCCGTTAGGATTAAGCATCTCTTCGACCTCGGAATTTGTGACGACATCCTTAAATCTTCCATAGCCGTATTCCTGCTTTACGATAGGGTCAAAGTGTTCGAATCCTGTAGCCACAACAATCGCCCCAAAAGTCTCCTCGCTTTCGCCCTTAGAATTTTTTATCTTTGCTTTAAATTCAGGAGCGCTGCCTGAAACTGATACTACGCGCGAATGCTTATGCACTTTAATATTCGAATTGCTTTCCACGGCTTTAATAACGGGGTCTATTACATCTCCCGCAGGTCTTAAATCCGGTGCAAGCTTATAATACTTATGCTTTACCACCTGTCCGCCCAAATAATCTTCCTTTTCAACCAAAGAAACATTATAACCCATTCCTGCAAGTTCCGATGCAGCTTTAAGTCCAGTAACTCCTCCGCCGATTACCAAAACAGTTTTCACCTTAAAATACCTCCTTTAATGAATATAATTTTACTTTTTTAAATGTTGTTTTGGGGACGGACTTAAGCCTGTCCCCTTATTCAATAATTTAATATTTATATTTAATTATATGCTATACCCATCTTATCTAAAAGCGGTTCGACGGGCGTTACATGAAAGTTTAAACCTGCTTCTTTAAACGGATGAGCGCCTAAAGCAAGCGCCGCAAGCTGGGAATAGAATACAACCGGGTAATGATAATCTTCTCCGACGGCCTTCTGTATCCATTGCGTTTTATCAAAAGTCGTTCCGCAGCCTGTGCAGTTAACTAATATCATATCGGGATCTACTTCTTGTTTAATGGCTTTCAGCTTAATATTTTGCGCAGACCGTGTAAATTCCCTATTGACAAGAATATGCCTGAAGCCGAAGCCGCAGCACATAAACCATTTTGAATACTCTTCCATTTGAACGCCCAGCGTGGAAGCAAGACCTCCGACAACTATCGGCCTTTTTCCGCCGATAATATCGTCCGATACCTGCTTAAAGAAATGGCATCCGTAATGTTCGACAGCCCTTAATCCTTTAATCCCTTCAAGTCTTTTTGGATCGGCGCTCGCCAGTATCTTATCCCTCAGGGCATATGCAATTTCACTGTCATGAATAATTTCTTCAGGGATAACAAGTTCTCTGCCGAGTTTTGCAAGAACCTTCTTTACGGAATCCCTGAGTTCTTTATTGCCGACAAGAAGATGCCTCATCTCAAGATAGTTGCCGAAACTTGTAACACAGTGTATCGTGAAATTATAGCCTTCTTCATAAGCCCTGTGCCAGTTTCTGGCGGCAACGGACGCTAACTGAACAAGATTACCGAGTCCTGATGCATGATAATTCCAGGCGGTGCAGGAAGTCTGCTGCATATCGTTGTAGTATTTAATTCCAAGCTTATCCCTGTAATAAAAATTCGACCTTGGAACCCCCGGAAGATTGGCGCACTGTCCGCAGCTTTTATGCTGATAATGCATATCTAAAGGAACCCTCTTTTTTATTCCGTACATAACCTCTTCTTCTTTATAAGGACCGATTAGATGGGCAATCTTAATCTCGCCCTCTTCTTCCAATTTTTTCATCTCCGCCCTTATATCATGGACATGGTAATTCATACCTTTCCCATGGTTTATTCCCGTTTTGACATCATTTATTTCATAAGACATAATGCCCTCCAAAATTAACTTAAATTTATTAACTTATCGATTGTCATTCCCGCAAAAGCCGGGATATTTATTTAATTTAATTCAACCTTTATGTTTATTTTATTTTTTGGATGCCTCAAGTTTAGCTTTCTTTTCTTCTATTTTAGCTTCCATTTCTTCCGCCTTGTCCTCCATATCCTCTTGAACGATATCGACTAAAAAGGGGAACACCGTTCCAACCTTCTCGAGCGCTCCGCTTTCTTCCCATATCTTTTGCATTTCGTATATAGTATAATCTTCGGCTGCCCATGCTCTATCTACGACATTCATGCCCGGAAACCCTTCAAAAAGTTCCTCTCTCATCTCCATTTTTTTGGATGACAACTCTATCATTCTGGGACCCCAATCTGGAAATGCATCGGGAGAAAGCATATCGGGAGCTAACTGGTTTCCCCTTGTAAGAACCAATTTTGCAATTCTTGTATAACCTGCAAGCGCTTCCGCCGCAAGACCTTCTCTAACGGCAATCTCTCTCATAGCCATAACGATATCCGCTGCGGAGTTTTCTTTCGGACACCTGTATTTGCAACTGTAGCACTGGGCGCAATTCCAAATTTTGCCCTTCATATACTCTTCTATCGTCTCTTCGTCGCCCTCGATCATCATCTGACAGACTTCACGCGGGGAATAATCATAAAAAGCTGCGGCGGGACAATTAGCCACGCAGGTTCCGCAATTCAAACAACCGTGAAGGGACTCTTTAATACGGAAATCTTTCATAATTTCCTTATAAAAATGCCCCCCCTTGGTGCTTTCAATCTTTTCTGTGATAGGATTTTTGGTTTCTTCACTCATTTAAAATACCTCCTCATATTTATATATTTTAATCAAGTCGCCTCGCAACTTTTAGGGTAAACATATTCTTCTGCTAAAAAGCAGTGCTTTTTAATATCTGCAGAAGAATATATGTCGATCTTTTTGATATTTTATTGATTAATTTTTGACATAATTCCAACATGGTTATTTTTTGCAGAAGCAAAAAATAACCTTCTAAAAATAAAAAACACTACGCGGAAATTTGAATTTTAAACTATGGAAGCGGTACTGCTCACGGACCCGTGCTGCCATCTGTTTCAGGAAAGATATCGTCAGATATTCTTATATCCTTAAAATCCTTTGCGTCTTTGATCTCTTTTATGTCTTTTATTAATTGTCTTATTTTAGAATTTTTTAAATAATACAAAAGCTTATTGTCTTCTCTTTTGTAATCGACCATTGCGGTATTTCTTAAAACGGCTAAATGTTGGGAAATATTAGATTGGGATTTTCCGAGGGCGGAAGATATATCGTTTACGCTGACTTCTTCACCTTCAACAATGCAGAGAATTCCAAGTCTCGTTGGATTGGAAAGCAGCTTAAAAATATAAGCCAATTCCTTGCATTTTCTGTTCAGATTTGTATCGTCGACACAGAATTCTTTTTCCATTTTTCCCATTTTTTAATTACTTAGTGATATAACATATCACAATTATGCGTATATTCTAAATATAGAATATTCTAAAATTCTTGTCAAGCAAAAAAATAAAAAAATGTTCTAATATCAAAAATTATAAGGTTTTATTTTCTGAACCGGCGAGCAGCTTTTTCCAGTCCTTTCCGCTTTTAAGCAGTTCCGAAAAAATATCGTCCACGGGAAATTGGTTATTTTTAATATAATTTTTCCATAAATCTATAAAAAATCTTTTTTTAAGCCTTAAAGAATCGATCGATAACTCTTTAAACTTGTTTAAAAAATCATCGACCCTTGTATCGATTTCATCCGCGTCAAAAATATTCGTCAAAAAATTAAAATTATACAAATCCCTGCCAGAATAATCTTTGCCGCTCAATATAATTTCCTTTGCCCTTTGGACGCCGATTAAAAAACTTAATCTAAGCGCAATAGATGAAGGCGACAACAAGCCGTATTTTGACGAAACATCCGCAAAAACCGTATCTTTAAGGGCGAATCTAAAATCGGCGGACGATACGATATCAAAACCTATTCCGCTTACCGCCCCTTTAACGACGCAGATAACCGGAACGGGGGATTCCTGAATATGTTTTGTCATCCTATTTAAAATAGTTATATAATATCTCGCTCCGTCTTTATCGAGATTTTTGATCTCTTTTACCGCGGGTCCAGTTGCATAAAAATCCGCATTGGAGCTTTTTATCAAAATAGCCTTTAAATCAAGCTCTTTTTCTATATGTTCTTCGAATATTTTAATTAATTCGTTCATCTCCGATATATTAAAGGTGTTTTTATTTCCCAGATCTATATCTATGAGAGCTACACAGCTATTTTTACATTCGAATCTTATCGGCATAATCGACTCCTTTGTAATATTTGTATTAATTTACGCTTTTGTCACTTCCGCGCAGACGGAAAAGTTTCAAAGAAACTTCACGAGTGTCGTCAGACACGAGAGCGAAGCGGTAATCCAGTCCTTTTTAATTTTATAAATTATCGTGAATTTCCTCTTTGTGCCATCTTCTTCCCTCAATCATATAATAAAGAATAGGAATGACGACAAGCGTCAAAGCGGTAGATGCCAGCATTCCGAAAATAAGCGCCCAGGCAAGCCCATTCCAGACAGGGTCGGTTACCAATATTACCGAGCCGAATATAACCGCAAGAGCGGTGATAATAATTGGCCTCGCTCTCATTGCGCCCGCTTCGACCAGCGCATCTTCAATATTATATCCTTCTTTTTTCCTATCGTTAATAAATTCTATCAGCAAAAGTGAGTTTCTTATGACAATCCCCGATAAAGCAATTGCTCCTATCATAGATGTAGCGGTAAAGTATGTCCCTATAACGGCAAAACCGGGCATTATTCCAATCATTTCAAGCGGTATTGCGCCCATAAGTATAACGGGGAGCAAAAATGAACCCGTGTAGCCGACTAAAAGTATGTAAATAAGCAAAATGGCTATCCCCATAGCCGCGCCCAATTGCGCAAAAACCTTAAGCGTAAGATGCCACTCCCCGCCCCATCTTATACTATAACCAGCCGGCAAGGGATGCTTTAAAAAGTGCAGAAATAAATCCAAATTTGCATACATCGGGCTTCTTTTTATAACCTTGCCGTAAACATATACGACAGGTTTTAAGTCCCTTTCATAAATCATGTTGCGCAAATAGCCGTGTTTTATTTTAACCACGGAATTTAAAGGCACTAATCTGTTGGCGTAAGGGGCATAAATCCAGATGCTTGAAAGCGAATTTATATCTGTTTTAAAAGAATCGGGCATCCTTAAATAAATATCTTCCTGATGCAAATGCCCTTTTCTGTGAATTGTTCCAACCGTCATGCCGTTATTCAAAAGATAAACAGACCTTGCAACCTCTTCGGAACTTATGCCGAGCAACGAGGCTTTTCTTCTGCGTATAATTAACATTACCTTTCTTATAGGCTTTTTATAAGAAGAATTTACATCGGTTACGCCCCTTGTCTTTTTCATCGTTGACTCTACAGTCTTGGAAAGCCTTTCCTGTTCCTTATAATTTGATCCGTAAATTTCCGCCACTATTGTTGCTTTTACCGGCGGCCCAGGCGGGCTTTCAAGAACTTTTATAGTTGCGCCGTATTTTTTGCCGATAAGGTGAACCACGGGCAAAATATTTAAAGCAAGCTGATGCGATGATACCGTCCTTTTATCTTTGCTTATTAAATTTACCCTGATTTCCGAAAACCAGCTTGCATTTCTGAAATTAGAACCGCGAAGCAGTCCCGAAAAATCTATTACGGAAGGCGTTCCGACGGTGGCGACATAATTTTTAACCTGTTTTATTCTTTTTAAATAATTTATCACATTAAGCGTAACAAGATTAGTTTTTTCGAAGGAAGAACCGGGCTTGGTATTTATAGTTATCAAAAAGGTATTTGCATTGGCGACGGGAAGCATTTTAAATTTTACTATTTTTAAAACCGGCAGCGCCATTGCGGCAATAAAAAGAAAAATAATTGCCGAAATAAAAATTAACCTTTTCTTCCTGTTCAAAAGCAATGGAGTCAATATTTTACCGTATAAACCCTTTTTAATATCTTTGTTTTCTTTCTTTTTCTCCTTTTTATGAAGAAGCGCCATGCCTTTTTCGTTTGCCATGAGCTTTAAGTAAAACCACGGAACAATCGTAAGAGCGACAAATAACGACACTATCATGGCTATCGGAACATTAAAGGGAATCGGCCTCATGTAAGGGCCCATCATGCCGGTAACAAACAGCATAGGTATAAAAGATGCTATAACCGCTAAAGTTGCGAAGAAATTAGGATTTCCTATCTCATTAACGGCGTCCACGGCATAAGCGGGCAGTATATTCCTCTGCCTTGAAAAAACCCTTTCTATATTATCGATAACGACAATCGCATTATCGACCAAAAGTCCCAGCGAAAGTATCAATGCGAAGAGCGTTATTCTATTAAGCGTTTGATGGAAAATAAAGGCAATTCCGAGAGTTAGAAACAACATTAAAGGAATGGTAAACGCGACTATGAACGCCTCCCGCCAACCCAATATTATCAAAAGGAGGGCTATAACAATCGCTATGCTTATTATTAAATGAAACAATAGCTTATTGACGGCATTGTTTGCCTTTTTTCCGTCATTTCTCGTTATAGTATAATGAACGCCGTTCGGCATGTCGTTTTTAACTATCGAATGAAAATCCCGCAGCACATTATCAACAACGGTAACCGCATTCTTTCCCCTTCTTTTTGCGATTGCGATAGTCACGGCAGGATATATACCTTTGGCGCCGGCTATTATCTTGTCTTTAAAATTAATTTCTCCGTAATACTTGCCAAAACCGATTTCGGATAAAGAATTTAATGGTCTGTAGGAATATTTAACGGCAGCCACATCTTTTAAGTAAACAGGCCTGCCGTTAAAAACGGAAATAATAAAATTTTTAACCGAACTGACACGGTGAAAATATCCCCCCGCCGTCAAAAATGTTTTTTTGTCGTTATTTTGGAGGAAGCCGGCAGGCAAATCGATATTAGTTCCTTTAAGTTCCTGTGCAATCATTAAAGGAGAAACATTATAAGCGGCCATTTCAACCGGGTTAAGATAAACATTTAACTGCTTATATCTTGCCCCGTTTAAAAATGTAACGCCGGTTCCGTGAACGGCATCCAATCTGTCTAATATTCTGCCCGCAACGGCGGTTAAATACCCGCCGCCGTACTTTTTGCTCCACAGGGTAATGTTGAGTATAGGCACATGATTTACATCTATCGGCTTTATAAGGGGTCTCATCGCCCCCTTTGGAATTTCGTTCAGGTTGGAAAAAACCTTATTGTACAAATCGACAAGGCTTTTATCCCTGCTTGCGTTAACGTGAAACTCTACGGTAACGATGGATTGGGAATTCATTGAAATGGAATAGACATGCTTTACGCCGGGAATCTGCCACATTTTCCTTTCGAGCGGCTTAGTGACAAGGTTTTTAACCTGATCGGCGCTGGCTCCCGGAAACCTGACGATAACATTTGCGGCAGGAACTATAATCTGGGGGTTATACTGCCTCGGCGTAAAAAGTATCGCAATAATACCGAATCCGATACTGAATAAAATCAATAAAACCGTTATCTTGTTTTCTATAAAAAATTCGGTAATTTTAGCGCTAAAGTTTTTGTTCATCTTGATTATTATAGCTCCTTGCGTAAATTGTGTTTTCTATCGGCAAATTAAAATCTATCGATGCGTTGAATATTCGGGGTTAACATAGCCGAAGGCGGAGATTTTGCTTAAACCCGATGTAATTACGGTTAAATCAGGACTTAGCCCGTTTAAAGCTATAATATAATTTTTTTTATAAATCGGACCCTTTTTAATAGGCTGAAACATAACTTCCCCCTCGTTATTTGCAATATATACGCCCCAAATCCCGAGCCTTTTCAACACGGCCGCTTTCGGAATAATCATGGCTTTTCTTTTGCCTATCTTAAATCTTGCGACGCCGTACATGCCGGGAAGCATGTCATGCTTTTCCGGCCGGTTAATCTTAATCCTTACCGTAACGGAATGAGAATAAGGATTGGCGGATTTGACGACGGATATTACCGTCCCGCTGGCTGTTTTATTAACAGAATTAATGTCTAATTTAACCCTTTCGTTTGCCTTGATAATACGGTAATATTTAACATCGACATCCGTTTTGAATTCTAATCTATTTACGGCTTGTATCATCAAGAGTATCTGCCCCGGAGAGGCAAGGTCTCCCAAAAAAACCTTTTTTTGAGTTATAACCCCGTTTATCGGGGAGTAAATGTTTTTATAATTTAAGTAGCTTAAGGCGGCGTTTAAATCGGCCTTTGCAACCTTATATTGCATAAATGCGTTATCATATGCCTGCCTCGAAACGGAATTTTCTTTATAAAGCCTTTTCATTCTGCCGTAAGTCTTTTGAGCGTTTAAAAATCCCGCTTTAGCGGCATAATACTTCGACCTGATCTCGGGAGCGCTCAACTTTAAAAGTAGCTGTCCCCTTTCCACGCTTTGTCCTAAATGTATATTTTCATATACGACATATCCCATTATATGGGCGGAGATAACGGTATTATTTAAAGAAACTACATTTCCGGGGGATTTTAAATATTTGCCTATTATTTTATAAGAGGTTTTAACGGCATGGACATTCACTCTTTGAGGCATCTTTTGAATAAACGAGGGTTTCTTTGCGCATCCGGATATTAATAACGGAATGGATAATAAAATTAAAAGATAAAAAACAAGCCTGAACCTTTTTTTAAGGGCAATAAAATTCAAATTGAAAAAACCTTCCGAATTTTTAATCTTAATTGTCATCGTAAACACTCCGGTAAACGCAAATAATGTTATAATTTATTCCGAATTAATAACTGTCGTATTCTGCTTATGCAATACAAATCATTATAACTCTTCTAATTATATCCGAAAATATGCAATAAAAATATATATGATTATCAATATATTATCATTTCAATATATTTTAAGTCAACAATTTTTAAATTACTTTCACGAAAATATTTACTTTACTTTTTCAAATTAATAATATATTTATTATTTATATCGAATAACATTTTCTTTTAATTTAGTATGGCCGTTAGACCGCGAAACTCATTTTACAATAAACAAATGGAACAAGGAGAATTAATTTTATGTTTAAAACATTAAAATCCAAGCTCTATTTTCTCATGATAGCAGGGTTCATTTTTATTTTATCGATAAATGTATTTTTGATTTACTACGCAGGCGCTTTGAAGCGGGATACCTTAAATATGAATGCCGTTTCCCAGACCGAAGGAGCAATTAAAGACCTCAAGGGAAATCTTTTGCAGATAATATTTCTATCCCGTGAAAAAATGCTCAAAATAAACACGGCTAAATCTAAAAAGGCTAAATCTAAAATCAAAAAATTTTACAATGCAAAAATATTAAAAATAGCAAATGTTTCCAAAAATGAATTTACGAATTTAGGATTTGCTTTAAAAGGTTATACCTCCGGATTTAAAAATGTTAAAGCTAATTCTATTTTTGGAATTAAAAAGACCAATTTACATATGTTTGTCTCTAAAAATACCAGGCTTAACCTTTTAAGCCTGTCCCAAAAATATCATATTTTTCATCCGATAGCCGAAAGGGTTTTAAAATACCCGTTATTGCTCGGCGCCGCAATGAGCCCTGCATATTTTGAAAGCCAGCTTAATCCGATGATAAGCCAAATAGGCAATATACACCGCGCGGCAATGTCGTCGTATTACGGCAAAGTAAAATTTTTAAATATCCTTTTTACCGTCTTTCCCATCCTGTTTTTAATAATACTATTATTTGTGGCAATTTATTTTAAAAAAACCGTAGTGGATACATTAAATATCGCCGTTAATAAAATAAAGCATATCGCCGAAGGCGATTTGACTTCCAAAATAAAGCTGAATGTCCATAGGGAAAGCGAAATCGGCATTCTTGCGGAAAATATAAACAGCTTAGTTGATTCTCTATCCAATAATGTAAAAGGCATTATGAATACATCCGGCCGCCTCGGCTCTCAGTCGGAAGAACTTTCCGCATCTTCAAAAGAATTCGAAAAAACGATACAACAAATGAGAGAAAAGGCATCCATGATTATAGAATCCATTAAACAGATGTCCATAGCCATCGTAGAGGTTGCCAAAAATTCCAACTCTTCCGCCAACAAAGCCTCAGAAACCGAAAAGGTGGTTGAATACGGAACAAAATCCGTTCAGGATGTGGCGACGGAGATGAAAAATATAGAGCGTACCGTAGGAATAGTCTCTAATACCATTACGGAGCTGGGAACTTCGTCAGAAAAGATAGGGGAAATAATCGGTGTAATAAACGACATAGCCGACCAGACTAATCTGCTTGCGCTAAATGCCGCAATCGAAGCCGCTCGCGCTGGAGAACAGGGAAGAGGCTTTGCCGTTGTTGCGGACGAGGTCAGAAAGCTTGCCGAAAGGACGACAAAGGCAACAAAAGAAATTGAATCGATGATATTAAGCATACAGAAAAACACGCACGAGGCTGTTACCTCGATGCAAAAGGGCAGGGAGGAAGTGTCAAAAGGAGCCGAAATTGCTCAAAAATCCGCGGAAGCTATATCCCGTATAAATAATTTAATGAGCAAGCTTAAAGAAATGATTACGCAAATTGCAGCCGCATCGGAAGAGCAGTCTCAGGTCAGCGAAGAAATATCATTATCGTCAGGGGAAATCATTAATTCCCAGGATAGCGCATCAAGCGCTTCTAAACAGGTCATTGCGTCATCCGAAGAGCTTGCCCGCATGGCTACTAATTTATCGGATATGGTAAGCGTTTTTAAGGTTTAGAGCAGTTTCCAGTTTGGGCTTAGGCGAAAATCAGCCGGCAAGATTACCCCTGCTTTGCAAAGTTTATAACATCTATTATAGGTAAGTAAATTGCTAACGCAAGGAAAAGGACCATGCCGAAAATTATGGTTAAAAGAACAGGTTCTATGCTTGCCTGAAGCATACTGAGCTGATGGTCTAAATCTTCGTCGAAGTAATCGGAAACCTTCGCAAGCATTTCGTCTATATGCCCTGTTTCCTCCCCGACGCTCACCATTTGAATTACGATGCTCGAAAATATTTTGGAGTTTTTAAAACTGTTGGAGATGGATTCCCCCTTCGTAACATCTAATTGTATTTCATCTATTTTTTTGGTAAAAAATTTATTGTTTACGGCATTTCTAATGAGTTCGAACGACCTGTTCACCGGCAGCCCGCTCTGAAACAACAGCCCAAAAATCCTTGTAAACTGGCTCATCATAGATTTGTAAAATATACTCCCGAAAATAGGTATTTTCAGCTTGTATTCATCCCACCAAAGCCTTCCGCCTTTAGAGTTTATAAATAACTTTACGGCAATAACCGATGATGCGACCGCCCCGAAAATTATGTACCAGTAATTTACGAAAAAATTCGATATTGCAACCAAAATCCTTGTCTCCAAGGGAAGCGGAACATTAAAACTCTTGTAAAGCATAGCAAATTTCGGTATTACAAATCCGACAAGGATAACTACGGCAATAACAATGGCAGATAATACTATTTTCGGATAGAATGTGGCGCTTCTCACTTTTGATTTAACTGCCATATCCTTTTCCATTAAGAGCGCAAGCCTTACGAGTATGTCATACAAAAGCCCGCTTGTTTCCCCGACCCCTACCATATTGACATAAATTTCCGAAAAAACATTCGGATGCCTTGCCAGACTTTGAGAAAGGGTTTGACCGCTTTCGACATCCTGTTTAACCCCGTTTAAAATAGCTTTAAATTTCCTGTTTCTGGTAAATTCTATTAAGGAATCTAAACTTTTTGTAAGCGGAACTCCTGATTGGTAAAGCGTAGCTAATTGTCTTGAAAAAATAACTACATCCTTTTTGGATACCGTCTGAAGGATTGGGAATATGTCCCCCCAGGAAAAACTCGTTGCCTCTTCCACCTGTATCGGGATAAGCCGTAAATCCTCTATTTGTTTTTCGGCAGAAATAGGCGATGCGGCTTCCAGCCTTCCGACTATGAGTTTTCCCGATTTATCCCTTGCCCTGTAACTGTAAATAGTCATAATTAATTCCTTAATCCTGTGTGAGAAATTATTCAAATACTTCAATATTAAACAATACCTGATTCCCGCTTCGCTCTCGTGCTTTACGGCACTCGTGAAGTTCCAAAGGAACTTCACGAGCACGAAGGAAGGGAGCGAAGCGATAATCCAGAAAATAACATTTCTAATGCAGGACTAAGGTAATTTTATTTTATATATCCTGCGTGGCTTGAAGAACCTCTTCAAGCGTGGTACTGCCGTCTATAACCTTTTTTAATCCCGCTGTCCGCAACGGAACGAATCCTTCCCCGACAGCCTCGCTTCTAATTTGCGCCGAATCTGCCCTTTCGATTATTAACTTTTGAATATTTCTAGTTGGCATTAAAAGTTCCATAATACTAATCCTCCCGTAAAAGCCTGTATCCCTGCACAAATCGCATCCCGCTTCTTTATAAAATGTATAGGCGGCATCGGAAGACAGCCCCAACTCTTTAATAACCGCCGGTTCAGGCGTATAAGGCTTTTTGCATTTATCGCACAACTTTTTAACCAACCTTTGCCCGACTGCCCCTGCAAGCGACGATGAAATTAAAAACGGCTCTATCCTCATATCCAAGAGCCTTGAAATAGCATTAGACGCATCCTGGGTATGAAGCGTAGAAACGACAAAGTGGCCTGTCAGCGCTGCCTGAATCGAAATTCGAGCCGTCTCGTCGTCTCTTATTTCGCCCACTAATATAATATCCGGGTCCTGCCTTAAAACTGCCCTTAAAGCCCCTGTAAAGCTCACGCCGCCTCTAAGATTAGCTTCAATCTGGTTGACATGCCTTATCTTGTATTCAACGGGGTCTTCCACCGTTACTATATTCTTATTTAAGCTGTTAAGTTCCGTAATTACGGAATATGCCGTCGTCGTTTTACCGGAGCCGGTAGGACCGGTTATAAGAAACAGTCCGTATTTTTTATATATTATTTTTAAAATTTTATCCTTTATATTTTTATCTAAAGGCAAATCCGAAACCTTAGAAATGCTCAAAGACTTATCCAATAATCTAAGAACGGCCTTTTCTCCGTTTATCATCGGAACGATGGAAACCCTGACATCAAGATTTTTACCGCCCGCATTTATTTCGAATCTCGAATCCTGAGGATTCCTTTTTTCGGCGATATCCATATTAGCCATTATTTTTATTCTTGCAATAACGGGGTTTAAAAACTGGAGCGGAATCCTGTTTACATCTATAAGCTCCCCGTCAACCCGCTCTCTGACGATAATTTCATCGGTCAAAGGCTCTATATGAATATCCGAAGCCCTGTTTTTGGAGGCAGAAAATATAATGTTATCTACGAGCTTTATGATATTTATGTCCTCAGACTCCAGAACCTCTTTAACCGTTGCAGACGCCGCCCGCGGGATAGAAAAGCCTGCCGCCGCCCCGGGAGTATTCGTAGCAATATTTTGGCCGAAAGAAGCCTTTGATATATCTTTAGCCGTATAAACAAAGTCTATCGCTCTTATTATTTCATGTTCTTTTGCCAGAACTATTTCTATATTGTAATGGACATGCCTTCTTAACGCATCGGTTGCAAAGACATTCAAAGGGTCCGATAAGGCAACGGTAAAAATACCGTCTGAGAGACTTATCCCTACCATTTTAAATTGTCTTGAAAGCCCCTCGGGTATAATTTTTCCGACTGCCGGGTCTATAATAATTTTCGATAAATCGATCTTTTTTACATTGAGCTGTGACGACAAGGCATCTATCATATTGTCTTCCGACAAAATTCCGAGATTTGTTAACGCCGCGCCTAATCTTAAATTTCTTTTTTTTGCCTCGATAAGAGCGGTTTCAAGCTGTGTCTGATTTAAAAGCTTTGCATCGATTAAAATCTCGCCGAGCTTTTTTGTCTTAGATAAGTTATTAATCAATAAGCCCATAATAGTATTACCATAATTTTATCACCCTTATGCGTTGCGCGTCACGCTACCTGCTCCTCTGTTTGTTCTTCGGGGCATCCCTTACTCAGAGATGGGAGCATCCCGTTATTCTTCCCGTATGCGTTAAAATTTGTATGCACCCGATACCTTTAAATACTCGCTTCTAAATTCATCGACCCCAATCTGCCCGGGAGCCGTTATTCCTGATGGGGAAGAGCAGTACGCAAGCGACGAACCGTAAAGCAAAGATAAAACCCTTGTTATTTTCCCTTTTTCACCCATGCTAAAGACGGTAAAATCTGGAAAAGTTGACGAACCTTCCGTTTTAATCCTGGCGAGTTTTTGGTTTTTCTCAAGCGTATTTAAGGCGTCTTCGCTTGAATTTGCCGTATCGGCAATTTTAAAAAAATCGGCGCCGAAAAAACTTGAATCGATATAATATTGAATCGTATCCCGTAAATTTATGGGCTTGCTATTATCATGAACGGACAGAATAACCTTTGAGTTTTTAGAGCGGGCAAAAAGAATAAATTCTTTTATTAAATATCTTTCTAAAATATCAAGCTCGATATCGACAAAATGTATCCCAACTTCTACAAGCGATTTTAAGAATCTAAACCTGTCGGAATTTTCCGTACCTCTTTTTGTGCCGATTATATTTATACCGTTATCATTTGAATAAGAAATTAATTTAGAAATCTTTTTGACAATTAGATGGTCGTTTAGCAGGGGCAAGGCGGCGGTCTCTTTAATTAAATCGAATCTAATTTCTAAAAATTCAACGCCTTTAGCCTTAGCATAATCTATATCTGGAAATATATTATCCAATGTCGTGTTTCCGACGGACAAGCACAGTCTCGGCATAGCCAGTAAATCCTTCGATAATTTAATTAATTATGTTTATTTAGTTTTAATCTTTTCCGATGCCAGTTCCCCGCCCAATCCCCACTCATCCTTCGGAAAGTCTTCCACGACAACCCATACGGCTTTTTCGTCTATATTTAAACTTTCTGCCACACTTTTAGTAACAGATTCGATAAGATTTTTCTTTTGTTCCTTTGTTCTTCCTTCAAGCATTTTAATGGACACAAACGGCATTTTATTCCTCCGAAGGTATAAAATAATTTAATGATTATTAAGTTAAAGCGAGCTTGAAACTTTTAATTTTAATAAAACTTACTATAACAATTTTTTATAAATTATTCAATTATCCTTTTTCCTTTTTATAACGAACGATAAGACTAAATCCCTTACGGGGTCTTCATAAATCTGGGGAGTGTAAACTTCTACGGCCACAAAATAACTGGTCAGGGAAACATCGGCAACCCTGATTAACGGGGACGGGTCTTTTTCGATTAAGTTATTAACCCCGCCGTTACTATTATTGTTACTATTTATATCATCTGCGCCTGCGCCTGTTAAGTAATTAAATAATTCCGTTTTAAAACTTTCGAAATCTACTTTTTTATCCAGCTCGAACCTCACTCTGACTATCCTTCTGCGCGTATTAGAGTAATTCGTTATCAAAGCCTGCATTAAAATATTATTCGGCGCTCTCATAGTAAAGCCGCTATCTTCGACAATTGTCGTAAAAAGTATATTAATGTCTTTTATGACCCCCGTATATCCGGGCTTGACAGCCTCATGCTGATAAGTTGACATTAAAAGACCGTATTGCCATGTTACAACGGTTATCCTGTCTCCTATTCTGAAGGGTTTTCCAAAAATAATTACAAATCCGGCAAATAAATTAGACAGAAGGGACTGCGATGCGATACCCAGTATTACGCCCAAAAAAGTAGCGCCGAGAAGAATGTTGGATATGTCTATGCCTAAGGTGGTAAAAATAAATAATACCAGAGTAAAATATGCGATAAAGCTGAGTAAAAATCTAAAAAATCCGGCTCTGTCCTCGGAAATATAGCCGCCGAGTACCTTAAATAAATTCTTTTGGATAACCTTTATCGCGATTATCCCAAAAACCGCTATAAAAACAGCCTCTATAATGGAAAAGGAACCTTTCGGCAGAGAACCTTTCGGAAAATATCTCGCGTAATATGATATGACATAAAAACCGACAAAAGATAAACCGCCGAGAACGGCTATTAATATCAGCGCATTAAATAATTTACGTATATACCTATTCTTAAGATAGTCGTTTTTATAGTCGTCCTTTTTCTTTTTCATAGTTAATATTTCCTTAAATCACCGTTAGAAATTTATTTTTCTGGATTCCTGCTTTCGCAGGAATGACAGCCGTTGGGTGAAAAGTTAAATTCCAACATTGTCATTCCTGCGAAAGCAGGAATCCAGAATTTATAATATGTTGAAACAATTTTAATAGTTTCTAACGGCGATTTAAGGTATTTTTATTTAATCTGTTTTTGTCGGTTCAAATTAAATAAAGCGCCGTAAGAAAATTATATGCCCAATCGTAAATATCATTTTCCATAATAACATTTTGCATTTTAGATATCCTTCTTTCTTTTTCTTCCCTGCTCATAAAAAGCCCGTTATATATCTTTTCGGCGAAGCATTCCGTATTAAACGGATTAACCAAAAGAGCATCATACAACTCTTTCGCCGCCCCGGCAAACCGGGATAATATAAGCATTCCGTTATAATCGGTATCCGACATGATATATTCTTTAGAAACAAGGTTCATACCGTCATGCAGCGGGCTGACTATCATAACATTGCACAGCCTGTAATACGCTAAATAAACCTCTAAATCAAGCTGCTTAAAATATCTTACGATAGGATACCAGTCGGATGTTCCATACTTCCAGTTAATATTATTTATAAGTCCTGAAATGTCGTCGTTAAACTTTTTATAGGCATCGATATGTACTCTCGACAATACCCCAAATTGTACAAAAACAAACTTGCCCTGAAGTTCGGGATGGTTTTCCAACAACCTGTCGATTGCCGTTAACTTTTCGATAATCCCCTTGGTGTAATCCAACCTGTCAACCGAAACAGCCAAAAATTCATACGAAGGTTCGATAATCTCGTCATTTTTTTGAATATTGTCGATTATCTTATCTACATCTTCGGATTTGGCAAGGTGATTTAAATAATTTGCATCTACGCTAATCGGAAAAGACATAACTTTGGTTTTATGTCCTTTATATGTAACGGAGTAATCCGCCCAATTAACCTGAGCCTCAAGCTCCCACTCGCATGCCCTTAAAAAATTCTGGCAGTGGTATATTATTTGAAAACCGATCAGATCGTTTGCCAACAAACCCTCGAGCAGTTCCATCTTTTCGGGGCATATCGAAAATATTTCGGGATTCGGCCACGGAATATGCCAGAAGATAGATGTTTTAATGTTTTCGTCATAATCTTTTAAATATTTGGCGCATCTCGCAAGGTGATAATCCTGGAGCCATACAACATTTTCGAGAATACCGCCGCCATTATCGCCGTTTGCGCCGCTATTCGAACCTTCGATCTCTTCTATTATCGAATCCGCAAACTTTTTATTTACCTCGTCATAAGATAAAAACTGATTAGAATTAAAAACCGGCTTAATATATACGGTATGGCATAACGGCCATAAAACCGAGTTTGCGTAACCGTAATAATATTCATTTAAGTCGTTTTTTGTAAGAAAAACCCTTTTTAGCGTATAAGATTCTTCCCCTTCGGGCAGTTTTATTTTTCCGCCGCCATCGGAAACAGCCTTATCGGCACTTCCGCCGCCATAGGCAATCCATGTTCCGTGAAGATTTCGCATTATAGGTTCAAGCGCTATGGTAAGACCGCCGATAGATTTGACGGCCTTAATCTTTTTCCCTGCATATTCATGCGCAATAGGTTCTCTGTTGGAAACAACGATTAAATTAATATTGCCTAATTTTTCTTTTATTAAATTATTAAATCTTTCTTTTTCCATTTATTCGGGTTTTTATATAAATTTAATTAAAAGATAAATTGTTGGGTTGTTGAGGACGGTTTATTTGAATATTTTATATTATTTTTGTTATTTTTTCAATATTTTAATATTTTTCGTTATATGTTATTTTAAATTAATATGCTATACAACGGTATCGAAAGAATAGATAAAATAAAAAAAATTATCGCAGCGGCTAACCCGGATGTAATCGTTTTTTGCGTTGATTTCGACGGCACATTGGTCAAAATATGTAAAAGTCCATATGATGTCGCCGTTGCCCCCAGCCTGTATGATTTTTTAACCAAAATAAATACTATAAACAATATTTTTTTATGCATAGTAACGGGAAGGGAATTAGCCGATATAGAACAGAGAGTTAATATAAAAAGAAATATAATTTATTCGGGAAATCATGGATTTGAAATTAAAAGCTATTACAAAGATTTTAAATTAAATTTTTTAATAGAAAACGCAGTTAACTACATTCCTTTATTAACGGAGGCTCTAAGCCAGATTAAAAAGAAGGGTATAAACAATTTGATAATCGAAAACAAGAAATTTTCCATAAGCATGCATTACAGGCTTTTAAACAACAACGAGGCAAAGTTTCTCAAGCAAAGCGTCAAAGATATAATAACCAAAAATCCTGAATTTAAAAAATATTTGCATATAACAAGAGGGAAAAAGATACTGGAAATAAGGCCAAGGATTGATTGGAATAAGGGTTCCGCCTGCGATTATATTATTAAAGAGATGTCAAAAACCTGCTTAGTTTCCAGTAATAGGACTGGCTCCGCCGGATCCGCCGCCCTGCCTAACCCCGTTTCAACTAAAAAATTTAATGTTTTAAGGGTAAATATCGGCGACGATATTACCGATGAGACGATGTTTTCGCATAACTATTCCTTTAATCTGGAAGAAAATACCTTTAATGTCAGCCTTATAAACTGTGTTATAGGCAAAAAGCAATCTTTGGCAGATTTTTATCTTGCAGATTATAGCCGCACGCCTGTTTTTATAAAAAACATCATTGACATTTTTTCGGGTTGATAAACGCAAAGAAGTAAGCATCGTAATTTTTTTTTAATTTGATTTATTTGGTTTTATGTTATATAATTAAAATAAATGAGGTTTTATATTTTCACCTTAACTCCTCAATGTAATGTCCTCCTAACCTGCCGGTTAAAAACTACTTCCGGCAGGTTTTTTTATGTCATTTTCACTAAATTTTTACTACCGGTAATTTTGGAACAAGAAAGGAACAAAAAAGTTATGACATTTCTACTTTGCCTCGACAAGGAACAACCCTAAATTGCCGATAGAAAATTATTTTTCTGGATTCCCGCTTTCGCGGGAATGACACCTGTTGGGTGAAAAGTTAAATTCAGGGATTGTCATTCCTGCGTAGGCAGGAATCCAGTATTGATAATATTTTGAAGCAGTTTTAAGAGTTTCTATCGGCAATTTAGGGGAACAAGAAAGTTATTGACAGTGGATTAAATTTCACATATACTAATTAGGAATAATCGGTAATAAATCTTTAATCGCTTAGCTTTTTAGTTTATATATCTCAAATTGATGCCGGTATATATTTAATCGCCGGGTTCAATTAATTTTATATTCCCCGATAGCTCAGCCGGCAGAGCAAGTGGCTGTTAACCACTGGGTCGGCGGTTCGAATCCGTCTCGGGGAGCCACTTTAATGTTAGTAGAAAATGAATGATAGATTGGCATATCGCTTGATAAGTCGATCACGACCAAAGGGAGTCATCTGTCTCGGGGAGCCAGTTAAAACCGCGGCTTACGGCTCTCTTAAAAACCGTAAAAGTTCGTCTTCGGGAACGGGTTTCGAGAATAAATATCCTTGAACCATGTCGCACCCGAAGGAATTTAATATTTCCAACTGCTCTTCGGTTTCCACCCCTTCGGCAATAGTCTTCATGCCTAACTTGGAAGCCAGAACCACGACGGTATTAACTATCGCCAAATCCTTGGGATTTTCCATCATGCCTCTTATAAATGAAATATCTATCTTGATAAAATCCGCGGGTATATTTTTAATATAAGACAAGGAAGAATAGCCCGTGCCAAAATCGTCTAATGAAATCTTAATCCCTTTTTCTTTAAAAGCATTCAATATTTTAAGAGCATAATCAAAATTTTGTATAAACAGGCCTTCCGTTATTTCGATATTAAGCATGGACAGATTAATTCCGTATTTGTCCAACGCGGAAACAACCATGCCTATCAGGCCTTCCTTTCTAAAACTGGCAGGAGATATGTTCATTGAAACCGGCGCGATGTTAAGCCCCTTTTCTTTCCATTCCTTTAAATTTCCGCAAATCTTGTCTATCAAAAACTCTTCGAACCGCCTTATAAGCCCCGTCTTCTCAAGAAGAGGAATAAACTTAACAGGGGGTATGAAGCCGGCATCTTTATTGTTCCACCTTGCCAGAGCCTCCATGCCGCATATTTTACCTGTTTTTATGTCGAAATAAGGCTGATAATGAATTAAAAACTCTCTATTTTTAAATGCGTTTATTACGCTGTTTTTCATCAGTAAAAACTCGGATGCCATGGTGTTCATCGATGCCGTAAAAAATTCATATTCCCCTTCCCCCTGCTCTTTTGCGCTTGAAAGGGCGATGTCCGCCGATTTTAAAAGGTCTCCTGCATTTTTTCCGTCATCGGGAAAGATAGATACACCCATAGTAAAAGAAATATTGAATGACTCGGGTATGGCCTCCTTTATATTGGTAATACTGTAATAGTCTTCTGCTTCCAATTTGGGCGCTGATTCATCTTCGATATACAAAGGATTTTTAAATTCTTCTTTTATTCTATCGATTATCCGCAAAATATCTTCTTTATTTTGTAAATCGGTAAATAATATTCCAAACTTATCATCTCCCACCCTTGCAGCTATATCCCCATCCCGCATAACTTTATTTAATCTTTTTGAAAAACTTTGTAAAAGCTTATCTCCGACACTATACCCATAAGTATTATTAATATAGGATAATTTATAAAAATCAATTACCGCAAGAGAAGCGTTCAGCCCTTTATATTCTCCCCTGCCAAGATAACCATCGATACGGGAGATAAAAAAACTCCTGTTCGGAAGATTAGTTAACGGATCGTGAAGCGAGATATATCTTAATTCTTCCCCCAATGTCTTTTCCTGCGTTATATCTTTAGCTATGGACACAAAATTTATGACTTTCGAATCTTCTTTATTTTTTATAGGAACAACCGTTGCATCTAAAGTAAATAATTCGCCGTTTTTTCTTCTGTTTGTAAAAATACCTTTAAAAACTTCTCCTGAACTTATTGTATCCCAGAAGGTTTTATAGAATTCGGCTTTATATAATCCAGATTTGAAAATCCTCGGATTTTTTCCTATAAGCTCTTCTTTTTTATATCCGCTTATATTTTCTGCGCCGCTATTAGCATATTCGATATTTCCAAGCCTATCGGTTACCATCATCCAATCAGGGCCGTTTTCTATTGCCGTGTATAGAGTATGCATCCATTTTTCGTTTGCTATTTTTTCGGTTATGTCTAAAATTATCACTAATAAGCACCGTTTATCGTTTAATGTAATCACGGTTATATGAGGCTGGACTATTTTTATTTCGCCGTTTTTAAGTTTATGTTGAAAAACTGCGACCCTGCCCCCTTCCGCAGCCGCCGTTCTTCTAAAAGTTTTAAGTTCCTGAGGAGTATGGGAAACATTTATATCGTCCACATCCATATTCAGCAGCTCGTCTTTTGAATACCCGTAAAACTTCACGGCAATGTTATTGGCATCCATAAAACGGCCGCTTTCGACATCGACAATAAAAGAAGGGAGCGGCAGATTGTAAAAAAAAGATTTAAACCGCTGTTCACTTTTTAATAAAGTCTCTATTTCTATAAACTTATTTTTATTAAAGTAGCGAAAAAATAAAATTCCGAGAAGCAACACAATAATAACGCCGGCTATCGTCGTATAAATAGCTATGTTAATAAGCCTGCCTGAGTATAGCTTAGTATCTTTAATAATATTTGCGGTAGGTAAATGGGAAAGATAAAGGGCATGTTTTAAAAAAAGCTTGTATGAAATTCTGGACGATATATATTTGGGATGTTTTACAATTATTTTAAGTATAGGTCTGCTGATATTTTTCCACTTAAAGTATGATTTATTAAAATATGATATAATCGGGCGGTTATTTTTTAAAAACGCGCTGTTTTTTTTAATAAATCCGTCAAGTTCTTTATACTGCTTATCGGTTCTTTTCAAGCTCTGTTCTAAGCTGTTTAAAGCCTGTTTAAAATGTATTTTTTGGGACGGCGAGGGTTTTAAGGCGCCGTAATATATAACTTTATCCACCCCGCTTTTAATATGTCTTATGTCTTTATTCAGTTCCATTGTTTTTAATAAAAGATTTGAATTAAAAGCGGTAATATTTTTTACGGGAATCGGACCCGTGAAGAACAAAATAGCGGCAATTAGGACGGCGGCAATTAAAAATAAACCTTCTATTAAGTATATTGAGTTATTTTTAAATATCATTTTTATCGGGCGCCCTTTTCTAATTATATGTTTACCCTTAAAGTACTATTTTGCACGATTAACATTAATTATACCATAACTTTTGCTAATTGCAGGAAGGCAATGGAAAATTTTACAGTAAAATTTTTACTTGCTATTTACAAATAATAAGATATAATGGTAAAAAAATAACCTTTTTAAGAATTTACTTGCTATTTACAAATAAATTAAAATTTAACTAAAATTAACAAAACAAAGTCAAAAGGGTTAAAGGAGTCGGTTATGAAAACTACAAAATTTTTAAAATTTTTTTCGATCGGTTTTATTGCTTTAGCAATAGGTATATTCGGACTTGCATCTGTTTTTCCAGGAGCGTCTTACGGGGCGTCGACGCAAATCACGCATAAAACGGTAATTAATAGCAACGCAAAATTAATAAAGTTATACATAAAGATACTTAACAAAGTCGGCAACAATAAACAGGCAGTATTAGAAATCGAAAAAAATCTTCAGGTAAGCCCCGCGGGATTAAAGTTATATATGAATATGAAAAAAGGCATGGGAGTGGGAAACGCCGTTTTTATAAAATTAATCAAAGACAACACTAATGCTATAAACAGAGCGGACACAAAAAACTTTATCAAGGAATATCTGGCTGATAACGACACCCTATCCCAGCTTAACGGCAACGAAGTAAATGTTAAAAATGTAATTAAAGAAATGAACGGCACGGTTAACTTAAAGGTGGTAAACGAGGTTTATAAAACCGAAACCGGCGTAACCGTCGACCATACTCTGTCTCTTGCGGTCAACACCCCGAACACGACGCATAATTTACAATTAGAAAATTATACGGCTAACAAAAACGGCAGGGTTTATCAAACTCATATCTTGCAAAACCAGATGAGTCAGGTAAACAACATGCAAAACCAGATGAGTCAGGTAAACAACATGCAAAACCAGATGAGTCAGGTAAACAATACCCAAAGGCAAATAAACCAAGTAAATAACACCCAGCAGCAGATTCAACAAACTAATAATATGCAGCAGCAGATGATGGGCAGGTAATTGATTTAAAATTTTATATAAACGATATAAATGCAAGCTAAGTGCAAAAATACCCGAATATAATTGTAATTTAGCTTGCATTTTTTTTGTAAAATAAAAAGGGGGATATTCGGTAATGATAAGAAAAATAAAATTATTCTATGCCGTTTTTTTTGTTTTTGCTTTTTTAATAATTTCCGTAAATGTCAATATATCCAAATCGTTTGGCGCTCCAAATTTGCAGATAGGAACGGGCTATAACGAAACATGGGGCAAATACGGCACGAATTATACCACATCCTTAATTTATATCCCGCTTAATATAAATTATTACCCTGATAAAACCTTTAATTTTCAAGCCACGATACCGTATATGCAGGTTCATAAACAAACATCTACGGTGTTGGTCAACAATATACCAGTTCAAAAAGCGGGCGCTTCTACTTCGACCACCGAAAGCGGTTTGGGGGATATAGTTTTGACGGGAAATTATAACATTACAAATCAGGCGGTAAAACCTTCACTTCCGACTTTAACGGCAACGGTTTTTGTCGACCTGCCCACGGCCAGCGAATCTAACGGTTTGGGAACTGGAAAAGCAAATTACGGCTTTCAATTAGGTGTTACGCAGCTAATAAAATCTTATTTTTATTTTATAAACGGCGGTTATACCGTTTTAGGTAAACCATCGGGCATTACGAGCCTTACCAACCCTTTTTCCGCATACGCAGGCGCTGGTAAATTAATCACGAAGAACCTATCGGCGGCCGTCTCGGGGGCATGGTCCCAGGCAATTATATCCGGAACGCACGATACCGTAACAGGAAACCTGTCCGTAATTTATACGGTGGTAAAAAATAATACGATAGGCGTTACTTATATAAAAGGTTTTACAAACGAAAGCCCGTCTCAGGGGATAATGCTAAGCTATTCGCTTATGTTTTAAATTAATATTCATAAAATTTTAAAATAAATACGGTAACGAATAGCATTACGACTGAAAGCGCTATAAAATATAAAATAGAATATACCGCTATGCCGATAACTAAATAAAACAACAAAATTAATCTCTTAATGCGCTTGAGATCTTCATGGCGCAAAAGGAAGCCGATAAATATACTCACAATAATATATATAACGGATTCGATTATTATTATGTTAAAATTAATCATAAAATGGATTCCTGCCTACGCAGGAATAACTTAAGTTAGCGTTTCAAAACTCTCCCGAAATAAGATATAGTCTTTTTAAGTCCCTCTTCGATGTCAACCTTTGGGTTGTATCCTAAAATCTTTCTTGCAAGCGTTAAATCCGGATTTCTTTGAACAGGGTCGTCCTTTGGCAATTCCACAAACCTTATTTTCGATTTTGAACCTGTTAGGGACATAACCAATTTTGCAAAATCTATTACGGTAAATTCATAATTATTGCCCAAGTTTACGGGTCCCGTAAACTCACTTTTATTTTCCATGAAAAGCACAATGCCGTCTATTAAATCGGATATATAACAAAAAGATCTTGTCTGCCTGCCGTCTCCGTAAACGGTCAAATCATCTCCTTTTAATGCCTGTATTATAAAGTTCGAAACAACCCTGCCGTCGTTTTCGAGCATCTTCGGCCCGTAAGTGTTAAAAACCCTTACAACTTTAATATCCGCACCATACTGCCTGTGATAATCGAACATTATCGTTTCTGCCGCCCTCTTCCCCTCGTCATAACATGACCTTATGGAAACGGGATTGACATTGCCGTTATAACTTTCAGGCTGAGGATGAACGCCCGGCGAGCCGTACACCTCCGATGTCGATGTGTGTAAAACCGGAATCTTAAGCCTTCTCACATTTTCCATTACATTAAATATCCCGTAAACATTGTCTTTCATCGTTTTAAGCGGGTCTTTCTGATAGTGCGGAACGGAGGCGGGGCAGGCTAAATTTATTATGAAATCGGCTTCTATTAAAAAGGGTTCGCTAATATCCTGCCTTATAACTTCAAATTTTGAATTGCCTAAAAATTCGGCTATATTATTTTTAGAACCCGTATAAAAATTATCGAGGCATAATACTTCATGCCCCATGTTTAATAATCTTTCGCATAAGTTAGAGCCGATAAAACCCGCCCCGCCCGTGATAAGAACCTTCATGGTCTCTCCTTTTTTATTTGCCGGATTAGGCTAAATCCAGATTATATTTATTACCGTAGCCCCGTTTTGTTATCATAAAAAAATCTTTTACATAAGTATTGCTGTTTCCTATTATAATCGAGGTGTTCATGCTTACGATGTCAAACTTGTCCATATTTTCCAGCGTGGTTATAACAATTTCTTCATCCGGCCTCGTAACGGCCTTAATAATAGCGACAGGCCTGTCTTTATCCAAAGTTTCGAGTAAAATATCCTTTGCGATAGTAAGCTCGTTTTTTCTTTTCATACTCTTAGGATTGTAAAGTATTATAACAAAATCCCCCTGAGACGCCGCCCTTAGCCTTTTTTCTATATCTTCCCACGGCGTCAAAAGATTCGATAAAGAAATTACGCAAAAATCGTTCATTATAGGCGCTCCGACAGCACAGGAAGCCGCGCAAAAAGCCGGTATTCCCGGAATAAAATCAACCGGAATTTTTCCAAGCAGCGATTTTTTCTCGATAATCTCGAGCAAAAGCCCGCTCATGCCGTAAATGCCCGCGTCGCCCCCGGAAACAAGCGCGACATCCCTGCCCTCCATAGATTTTTTGACAGCCGCTTCGCACCGTTTAATTTCGTCTTTCATATTAAATGGCATCCTTTCCTGCGCCACGCTTAAAATACCGTCTATCTGTTTAAGATATGAGGAGTATCCTATTACCGTCTGAGAACTCTTTATAGCTTCAAGCGCCTTTTTACTCAAGTGGTCGGTATCGCCGGGACCAGTTCCGATAACCGTTATTTTGCCGAAGCAAGCCGTTTCGTGGTTTCCTCCTTCATTTACATTTACATTGTCGCGGCTGCCGCCATCGTTACATTGCCTTTCTTTTTCTTGCATATTAAAAGCTCCTTATTTTTAGACGATAAAAGGGCGCACGGTTCGCAAACGGAATAAGCGCCCGTATGTTTATAACACAAAGATTTCGTATTACGGATTCCTGCTTCCGCAGATATTCCTGTCTGCGCGATTGTCAAGGCATGTCCTTGACGCAGAGAGGAATGGACAAGTAAATTATTTCCACCACTTTTATTTTTATCTATAAATTCGTTAATTTCCTCTTTTGAATAAAAATCGACAAATTTTCCGTATTTTTCCCCGAATTTTAAAATTCCGCCTTCATCCTTTTTAATGTCTATAGTCGCAATATTTCTTACGCAGTTTAAAGATAAGTTATATTCATCGAATACCGATGAAACAAACTCTTCTACCTCGTTAAAGTCCGTATTTTTATTGCAGCCGATACCCACAACAAGGCTTTTCGGCCTTAAAACAGCAACATTAATGTTATGTTTATCGGAAAATTTGTTAAATTCATATAATTCTTCCAGATTAGCTCTTCTTGAAATAATAATTAAATTTAACGGAGTTATAGAATTTTTTATTAATTCCCTAAATTTTGACGCAACGGTTATAAACCTAAAATCCTGTTCATTTGAATGCCTTTCGGCATACCGCCTTAGCTCTTTTATATAACGATTAAAATCTAATCCCCCTTTTATCCATTCGCTTTCATTCAAATAAACGATAAACTTTTCGCCGTTTAAAGAAGCCTTGTTAAACTCTTTTATTTTGGTTTTAGCCTCCTCGATAAAAAACCCGAATTTTTTTGCAAACATATCCACAGAAAATCTTCCAGAAACATCCGTTGCAGTAGTTATAACAGGTACCGCCCCTAAAAAATTCGCAGCCTTTTCCGTAAATTCGTTTCCCCCTCCGATATGTCCGGACAATAAGCTTACGGCAAACCTGCCAAGTTCGTCTATTACCGTAATGCCGGGATCGTTTAATTTGTCTTTAATGTACGGGGAAATAAGCCTTACGACCGCTCCCAGCGCTAAAAAAAATACGATAAAATTAAACTCATTAAATAAATTATTTAAAAAATCATTTGATAAGTTATCATATGTTTTTACGCAAATCGAAAAATTATCGCTATTCACAGGTTTAAGTTTAAGGTCAAAGATTTTGGATAATTCTTCGTCTGCCATAAGAATTAAATCTTTTTTCGATTTTTCGATAAAAATATTTATATTTATAATATTATTTATATTAAAATCGCCTGTTTCACCGGACTTGTCCATCTTAAAAATACCTTCGGAAATCTTTAAAGCCGATAACAAGCTGTTTTTAGAAAAAGGCATAAGCGCAATGTCCGTTATTCCGCCAGCGGACCTGTCAACCGCCTTCTTTAAGCCTGAACGAGTGTGAAAAATTCTTATCATATAATTTCGACCTGTTTTTTTTGTAATATTTTCCCCTCAAAGCATCTCCAACAATTAAAACAGCCATATTTTTTACGGAGTGCTCCTCTGCCGTTTTAACCGCATCTTTTAATAAACAGTTTATTAAAAGCTCGCTTTCGAGCGAAACATCTTTGGCTATCAAACACGGCGTATCTTTGGAGTAATGTTCGAGAAGGTCTCCCACAACGGATTCTATTATCCCGAAACTTAAATATATAGCCATAGTTGCATTGTGTTTTGCAAGACTTTTTATGTCCTGTCCTTTAGGCATTTTCCCCGTTCTTCCCTCCCCCCTGCAAAATATAACCGTCTGAGATACATCCGGCAAAGTCAATGTTGACCTGTTTGCGGCGCTCGCCGCAAAGGCTGCCGTAACGCCTGGGATAATCTCGTAGTCTATCCCCATTTCTTCAAGATAAGTCATCTGCTCGTTAATAGATGAATAAATAGAAGAATCACCCGCATGAAGAACGGAAATAATCCGGCGGACTTCGTCCTTTAATAAACTTTCAAACCGCTCTTTAATTTCATCAAAATTAAGGCTTTTCATATCTATGAGCATGGCTACGTTTTTAAATATATCAAGCATTTTGGGATTTATTAAAGAACCGGCGTAAAAAACAACATCCGATTTCTTTAATACATTGTAAGCCTTTACGGTTAAAAGTTCGGGGTCTCCGGGACCCGCGCCCACAAAATATATCTTGGCCGCTCCATCTTTCTTCACAAAAATACCCCTATAAGAATAGAAAAATAATCAAAATCAAATCCGGCTTCGGAGCCGCCATTATTTATCCTTGTTTTTAGGTTTAAATCGTTATCGCAGAAGCCGTCTAAAAGTTTTGACCTTTCGATTAAATAGAGCTTAAGTTTTCCTTCTTTGAAATTATCGATATATGAATTTTTAAAGATTTCCATAATATTTTTTAAGTATGCCCCCGCCTTCATAAAAACGATAACCTGCGGTTTCGCGCTTTTTTTTGCCATAAAATTTATCTCGTCTTCCATTTCTTTTAAATCCTTTTTGATAGGAACGGTTATAAAAACCGAACTGTTTTTTATTATATAAGGTTCGCCGATTAAATTAAAAGAATAATTAAAAGACGATATCCCGCCGATAATGTTTATATTTAATTCAGCGTTATTTTTTACCGCCTCATCTTTAACGGCATTATATAAACCCCAATATGTGCTGTAAAACATCGGGTCGCCGATCGTTATATAGGAACAGACCCCTTCTCTTAATTTACCTAATATCTTAAGGGCATTTTCCCTATAAAGCTCGTCATTTCTGCCTTTCGACAGCTTCATTTCAATTTCGAGCGGAATCAGCCTTTCCGCCGCAATATCCCGTCCCCCGAACAATTCTATAAATTCTATGCCGCTTTTTACGATATTATAAGCAGCCTTATTTTTCCCGAAAGTTACATCGGGATAAAATATAAAATCGCTGCTTTTAAGAGCTTTAACGGCTTTTATCGTAATTAACTCGGGGTCTCCCGGTCCCACGCCGACCACATTTAATAAATTTAATTGATTAATGGCTGTTTACCCCCGCCGCGCTCTAACACTCCCCTAAAGGGGATGAATCTTTTTTCTGATTTTATTTTAAAATATCCATTCATTAACTTATTTCAAGGTTTTATTTTCAAATTTAAAACCCGTATTCGTATTATTATGTTTGACTATTTTAGTGATATAAATCTGGTTTAATGCATGAAAATATGAATCTGACTTAATTGTTTTTAATCTCGCTATGTTGGCGGCGATAACTTCGTATTTCATTTTAACTTTATTAGCCGCGTTAAAATTGCCTACGAACGACATTACCTTATTAAAGGAACTTAACAGTATACTGTTTACAACGATAACGCCTTCGTTTTTTAATATATGAAACGATTCCGTCAAAATATCTTCGAGATACTTGCTGCCCCCGCCTATGAATATGGCATCGGGCAAAAGAGCATTCGTGGTATTTTCTTTAAACATATTAAAAGCTTCGGGAAGTTCTCCGAGAATTGGAACAATATTCGGCCTTTGAAATCTTTTTATATTCTTTTTAAGGTTCTCAATTTTCGTTTCGTTGTTATCGATGGCATATACGACGCCGGCGGCGGCGATTGCGGAGGCTTCTATGCTGATACTGCCGCTGCCGCATCCTGCGTCGATAATAACGGAATCCTTTTTAAGATTCATTAAACTTATGCTTATTGCCCTGATTTCCTTTTTAGTCGGTTCCCCTGCTATATGTACATATTTTTCATCCTCGATACCAAAAATCTGATTCCGGTTCTGAAACAGGATTTTAGAATAAGCCTCGCCGTCTTTGCTTGCTTTAAACAGTTTTTTTCTTTCAATTATTACGATATTTTTTTTATTAGATAAACTCTCGAGGATTTCTTTCGTAAAACTCCTGTATATTTTTTCATTTTTAGAACACAAATCGGTTAAAACATAAAAATCGAATTCGGAGATAAACCCCTTTTCTTCCAGTTCCGTATATATTCTGTAAGGCGTATTGATATCGTCGGTATAAATTCCTATAACCCGTTTTTGGGAATATAAAGCTTCGTACATGTTTCTTAAATCGCGCCCGTGGACGCTCGCAATATAAGAATCGGTCATAGGTATTTTCAATTTCGAAAACCCGATTTGCATAAAATTGATGGCAGGATAAATTTCCACAAATCTTTTTTCGTTTGTTTTTAATTCCCTTAAAATACTTCCCCCGATCCCAAAAAAATTTGGATCTCCGCCTGCAAATATAAGTATATTTTTTTTGCCGAGATTTTCTCTTACATAATCCAAAATAAATTTGAATTTGCTGTCGTAAAATATCGTCGCATTATTTATATGCGTTATTTTTTCGCTGCGTTCGAGATTTATACCCTTATTCATAATAACAAACTGCTCTTTAAGCCATGCCAATATGTTTGAATCGTCTTTTCTTCTCGCGAACACGGCGTCAATCCTCTCAGCCTTATTCATAAATAAACCCTGAGCCGTCTTCTTAGCCGTTTCGGCATAACATGGAGAAATTCCCAGTATATGAACCTTTTTTGCCATTTGTTTATCCCTTCCAGATTTATAATGTAGAAGCCAGCATTTTACCTTCGTACGAAATCAGTATAATATCGATATTTACTTGCTCTTTGGACATCCTGATTAAATTTTCCTTTGCCGTTTTTAAAATATTATAAAAAATCTTATCGGGCAGCGGGTTATAAATATTACACAACGATAAAATGTAGTCATACACCTGTCTTGAGGTATTGGAATTAATTATTTTTTCATATAAATCGTTAACTTCATTCTCCGGTATAATATCTATATGTTCCTTTAAAACCGCTTTAACTAAAGCGCCCAAATATTTTAAATCCAGATTGCCGTATTTGGCATTAGTATTTCTTGCTCCCTGTGAAATTTTCACGATTTTTCCGAATTGCCCTGCAAAAATAACCCTTTTTATGCCCGCCCCGGCGGCTTTTCTTATCGAATAAGACACATAGTCACCTATTTCTATAAAACTTTCTTTCGGCATATCTTTTAAAATCTTCATAGCCGTTTTTTCGCTAAACCTTCCCGGTGTATAAACACATGCATCTATTTTATTGCAGGATAAAAAGGCAAGAGACGATTTAATCGTTCCAAGCCATGCCTTTGCGGATATCGGAATAACATAACCTGTGGTTCCCAGAATACTGATCCCGCCCTCGATGCCTAATCTCGGATTTAATGTTTTTTTTGCGACGATGCCGCCGTCAGGCACGTAAAGAATAGACAAAAGCACTCCGTTGCCTGCACAACAGTTTAACTTATTTTGATTTATGCCTGCCCTATCGTTTATCCTGCCGTTTATTTCTTCCTTTACCGCCCATTCTATCATTTTGAACGGAACGGGATTTATAGCCGGAAAACCCGGACTAACCGGCAAGCCCTGCCTCCTTACTATGCCGATGCCTGCCGAAGAAGAAAGTATAATGCTAAACCCAGAGTGTTTTATTATATTATAAATATATAATTTTCCATAATATTTTTTTACCTCGTCCGACAGACGGGTTAAAATTGTCTCGCCCGCCTTCTCGTATAAATGTAAAAGCATAAGGGTATTTTTGCTTCGGTTTATCGGACCGCCTTGATTGTCTCGATTTTGATTGCCCTTAATATCATCTGCCTCATTTAAAAGCATAGCGACTGCGCTGTCCGCATCGTCTAAAAACATAAAATCGGCACATATTTTTATGCCGTTTGTTACATCGGGATCATCCCCCGAATCCTTTATTACGGAAGCCCTCGAAACCCATCCCCCCCCTATCCTCTCCAAAGCGGGGGTGATAGGGGTGATTTTTGAAAGTTCGGCCACAGGTAGTAAGACATTTTCCCCTCCCGGCATTTTTATTTCTATCCGAAAAAACTTTTGATATTTAAAATAATACCTTATGGAAGCTTTTATAGCGGCGGCGCTTACGCTTCCGGTAGAAAATCCTTTTCTTAATCCATTATTGCAGGCATTACTGTTGACTGTTCCCATTATCTTTAACTTAATTTAATTTAAAACGATGTTCCAATCGTAAAATTAACCCCGCCCGCCGGCCAATACGGTCTCCTGTTTAAAATAAAGCCGTAAGAAAAACTGATAGGTCCTATGGGCGACAGATACATTATGCCGGCTCCGGCCGATTTATATAAAGCAAGAGGTCTTACGCTCTGAGTATTTAAAAACACATTTCCGCCGTCCTGAAAAACAAAAAAATCAAAGTTATTATAAACAGGGATGTTTAACTGGAGATTATAGTTCTCCATAATATCCCCTCCTATCGGATATTGATACGGGTTTAAATTTACAAGCCCGATTGAATCCTGCGGAAACCCTCTAACCGTCGTTCTGCCTCCCAAAAAAAATCTTTCATTTATCGGCACCTGTGTTGTGGGCGGCAGGGGTTTAATATAACCGAAACGCAAAGAATACAACAACACGGTATTGTAAATAAACGGAATAAATTGCTCAGTATGGAAAAACAATTTCATAAAATTAATCTGGGAATCGAATAGTGTTGAAGAGTATGAGAATCTTAAGGTTGTTAAATTTCCCGATGTAGGATTAAATATATTATTTTTCGTGTTATAAATGATAGACGCTGCAACGGCGCTTATTCTTGTAAAACCTATATCTCTTGGGGTGATTTGCGCTCCGGGATTTAAGCCGGACAAGAAATTATAAAACATTTCATATGATAATAATCCTTTCAGATGACTGTTGAATCTCCTTATCAAAGAAAAAACTCCGCCTTCTTTATGAAGCGTATAATTTAAAGTGATTATATCGTTATCTAATCCTCTGGCGTTAAAAGCAAGTCCTCTATAATTATAAATAGCAGGATCGTAATAATCTAAAAGCAAATTTGTATAAACGGCGCTTTTTGAAAATCGCGCAGACAGGGATTTGCCTGAACCAAAAAGGTTGCTGTCATCTATTTGCACAAACCCCTTATATCTGGTATATGTTCCGTAACCGGCCCCAAAACTTAATGAAATAGGCTTTGCATCCCTTACTTTCACGATTATATTCTTGTCCGGCTCAATATTTTGAGGATTTTCGATACTGATGCTGACATAATTAAAAATTCCGGCTCTATAAAGCCTGTTCTGGGTTTCGATTATATTTTTTTGATTATAGATTTCTCCCTTTTTAAATAAAAGCAACCCTTTAATATAAGCCGTCTTTGTAATAGTATTTCCAAATATTAATATATTTTTAATTCTTGTCAAGGGACCGCTGCTAACATCGTAATACAAATCGGCATATTTTTTATCTGCGCTATATTCGATATCGAGCCTTGTCTTAGAAAAAACATATCCGGAATCCGCAAGTTTCGTGGAAAGCAGATTTTTACCGTTCTCCGCTTTAATAATATAAAACGGTTTATTTTGCATGCCCTCAAAGTAACCGGTTAAATCCTTTGTTTTGACTTCCGGCGGCAAACCGGCAAGACTGACTTTCTTTACATAAGTTCTTATCCCCTTTTTTATGTCAACCAATATTGCCACGCTCTTTTTATCCCTGCTAAAGGTCAAGCGCTGCGAAATACGCGCGGCAAAATACCCCTCGTTATTATAATAATTTTCTATATTGGTTATGTCGCCCGTAAGCCTTTTCCTGCGAAAATATTGCCTGCTAAAGAAGGAGGCGGGAGCGGTCTTCATCAATGATAATATTACGGATTTGCTGAACGGCTCATTTCCTTTTATGGTAATACTTTTTACGGCAACTCTGAAACCCTTATTCACCGTGTAATATAAATTTATCGTTTTATTATTAGAATCTTTTTCCTCCCTAAGAGAAACTTCCGCATAATAATATCCTTCTTCTTTATAGAAATCTGTCAATACGGTTTTAAATGAAATAAATGTGGATTCGTCGAATATCAGGACATTTTTTATATTAAACACGGAATCTTCGATAAAACTTGCTTTTAACGGACTTATTCCCTTAAAATGAAAGAGAATTTTATACCCGGGATGAACTTCAACGGTTATTATGGCTTTATACTTAGAAATATATGTAATTTTAGGTTCAGGTATAATAGTATTAAGGTAGCCCTCCTCTTTATAGATGCCCCTTATTTTTCTTCTCAATTTTTTAATCAAAAGTTTATTTAAGGGTTTGCCCGTAATATCTTCGACGAGTTTTGCAACTTTTTCCTTCGGGTAGTAAACCTTAAACTTAACGAAAATATTTGAAATGATTACAGGTTTATTTGGCGTTATATTTATACCTATAACATATTTCTTTATGTTTCTCAGAACATAGGACGAAATATCTATTTTGGCATCGGGATAACCCGCATCCGACATTATATTTTTTATTTCGTCTATGCTTATTTCTTTATAATACTTTAAAAACTGTCCCGCCTTTTTTAAAGGGATGGATTTTAATATATTTTCTTCGGATACCCCCGTATCCTTAAGCCCGCGTATATCGATTCTTTCTATATAAACACGCCGGACAAAAATAAATTTTAAGTACATAAATTTCTGCTTGCGGTCTATCTTTGAAAAAACCATAATATTTGAAAAATAGCCCGTGGAATACAGTGCTTTCAGCGTCTTTTCAAGCTGATACATCGAAAACCTTTGACCGCTTTTTATAGCAAAAAAATTCTTAATATCTTTCAGGGGAATGTCGGACGGCAGCCTGTAATCTATTGACTTTATCGTATATTTTTCGGATGAAATATTATAAATATTTGTTTCGGGTAAACCCGACGCTATTGCGCGAGGCAGGCAATTAAAGGCAAAAATATAAAGCAATATAAATAAAAATAATGCCCCGGACTTTTTTAAATGCGTAAATCTAAGTATCATAATTATTAATAAAAACTATCCCCCATTTGTCCTCAAAATTGCCGATAGAAATTTATTTTTCTGGATTCCCGCTTTCGCGGGAATGACTTTGAGGGATTTTAAAAGTTCACCCGTTGGGTGTCATTCCCGCGAAAGCAGGAATCCAGTGTTCTTAATGCATTGCAATATGTTTAACAATCTCTATCGGCAATTTTTGGGTATCATAAAACAACTTAGATTTTACCACTTTTTTAATAAAATCTGAAATGAAAAGCTATGCTGCCGCCGACCTCGCTGTATATATTGGAATTATTAGGGGCGAGTTCGTTGTTTTCCCAGACGCCTATAACTGAAATATGCGGGGTGAGTTTATAGGTAAGGGTCACGGATTGAGACGATTGCGAGGCTATTATATTGCTGTACGAAATAGACATTTTTTTTGTTATGGTTTTTGTCACCGTCACCTGTGGAGCGGCGCTATGAGTTATTGCCGAATACGACGGAGCAACCGAAAGATTTTTAAATCCAAAATAACTTGAAATGGCGCCTGTAACGCTTTGCTCTACGCCGCCGCCAATCGCCGAGGCGGCTTCGGAAGCCGCAATTCCGCCGGCAGAACCTGCATAAACTGAGCTTGCGGGAGCGCCAAGCGCCAGCATGGAAACAATATCCAATTCCGAAAGCGGAGGAGTCGATGAAAGATTGACATTAAAATTTAAAAGGGAACCGTTTGCATTCATCCTGACAATATACTGGTTTATGTCGGTATCCGCCGAAACGGCAAAGGTCGGGTTTATTTTATAGGGATTGTTAAAATCTATATTTGCATAAGACAGCCTGAATTTTGTCCCTCTGAAATATATCTCTCCGGCTTCGGCATTAGCCGTTCCAATCAAAACAGGATCGTAAAGGGTTCCTATAAGATGGAGTCTGGCACTAAAATCCGTATCCATAATATTATTTCTGATAAAGATACTTTTATCGGATTTAATCAAGAGGTTTAAATCCGGATTAAAAGCCCCTTTTTTAATCACGGGCTTAATTATATTGTATTTTTTATAACTTAAAAGAAATGACGAAAGATTTATTTTTTTATCATACAAAGCCTTTTTTATGTCGATATCGCCGTATATGGTTCCATGGTCCGCACTGCCGTTATATCCGATACTTCCGTCCATATCGGCATAAAAATAGTTGGATTCCCTGTAAACCGCCGAACTAAAGTTCGTTTGCAAATTATATGAAACCGGCCTAAAATCACTTAATCTTACTAAGCCGTGCGCCGAAAAGATTCCGTTAAGAAGCCTGAACCTGCTTTTTTCAAGCACTATTAAATTATTATTAAATGTCAATCTTGCAAAAACCCTTGAAACGGTATAGCCCGGGTTTAACGAAGTTTCCATTAACCCCTTGCTTATTTCGGCAAACCCGTAAACTCGAGGATGCGCTTTAGGTCCAAAAATGACTGCCGAACCCGTTACAAAGCCGGATGAATTTATTATTTTATTTGAAAAAAGTCCCAAAATCCATAAATCGGTTTTGTCGTTTATTATAAGATTATATTTTTTTAGCGTAACATTTCCTCTAATTTGGAAGTAATTATTTCCCCCTTTTAACTCAAATCCGCTTAAATCTATCACCCTGTCCATATAAGAAATCCTTATATTTTTGGTATTTTTTAGGAAAAACGGCCCGTGTTTTAAATATACATAACCGAGTTTTGCAAATAAATAGGAATTTTTTATATTGGAGAGTTTGCCGCTTCCGTAAATGCCGCCTGACAGCCTGAATAGCGTCTTGCGGTAATCGATATCTAATAAATTTATCTCTGTAATAAAACTGTAAGGATACCCCTTTTTTAATAAAATATCCGCTTTAGTTTTTAAACTATTTTTTAAGGCGGATAAATTTAATATCATCTTGCTTTTGGAAGAGGAAATTCCTACATCGATATTTTTCAAAAAGTAATCGTTGACATATACATCCCTGATAGCCGCATTTCCCGATATATAAGGCAGAGCGAATAACCCGCCGATATGCAGATTAAGATTTGCAATTCCCCTGATATGATATTTTTTTACAGGCTCTAAATTTAAATTTGCTAAATTAACCCCGTTTGAAATTAATCGCAAATCGTAATTAAAATTCTTGTTAACCGACGGCCTAAATCTAATTAAGCCGTAAATATTAAAAATTGCGCTATTATATGCTCCGTTAAGCCTTTTTATTTTCAAATCCTTTTTTGTCAATATTACATACGAATTGATATTTGATATATCCTGCCCGTAAACGGCAGCCTTTTTGGCATATGCCCGAATGTCGGCAACAGGATTTCCTAACTCGCCGCTTATTTTGCCGTTTGAATTTAAATAAAGGGATAGGGAAAAAGACGGTTTTTCAGAATTAATCCGAATATTTTTTGTTTCAAATTTCCCGTCTATATATTCTGTTTTTAAAATTTTATTTTCATAAATACGCCCGTTAAAATCTATCGTCCCTTTGTTTGTCCTTTGCGGCTTTTCCTCCAAAGCGACCTTTTTAAACAGGACATCGCCGGACGGCTCTATATCAACATTCGCAACACCCTTATAGCTATCCGTATATCTGTTTATATAAAGCGATTTAAATTTGTTTCGAAAATCAAAGGATATTCTATTGAACTTGCCTGCTATAACGCCTTTAATAGTCCCGCTTCCCGCCGGTTCAAAATAACGGCTTCTAACCGCTTCTATAAAATTAACCTTCGGTAACTCTTTATATCCGGCATCAAATCCTATATTTAAATAACTTTTGTTATATGAGATAACCCCGTTTACAACGCCGTTCGATTGACTCGAGGAAGCATGTAAATCTTTGAGAAGAACAAGTTTATCGTTAACAACTACCGACCCTTCAACCAGAACCGGCTGCCCGTAATCTATGGAATAAATAACCCTGTTCCCTTTTCTATTCCGGAATTCAAACAACTGCTCAGGTCTTTTAACATTTATTCTTTCGATATTTGCAGCATAAAAATTTTTTCCGAGATGTAAATAGGTCTTAACGCTGCCGCCTGCTATAGCCGTAAACTGAGGGGTTTTTACGGAATTATAGAACTCTACCAATTTCCCTACATCTATATCTTTTAATGTCGAATTAAACCTGCCTTCGTTTTCGTCAAGATTAATATTCCCGGCGGATTCCACAACCCCGTTAAACATTTTCAGGTTAATCTTCGTAAATTTTAAAACATGATTTCTTACCCTTCCAAACTCCCCATTGCATTTCACAAAACCGTCCTTTATATCGCCTCCCTGGAAAACAAAATTTTTTAGATGGAACTGCGCTGAAGATTGAATCTTTTTTGAAAAGTCCCCGACTAAATGCAATCTAACATCAAGCCTGCCTTTCATTTGTATGGGAACAGCCTTAAAATTTTTGGAGATATAGGACAAATGGTTAAAATTTATTACGGTTGTGTCGTTTATTTTACTTACGATTTGGGAGATTTTACCGAAAAGAATGTTTATTTTTTGGCTTAAAGTAATCTTCTTAACCGCGTTTTCTTCATGCGGAATATTCCTTTTTACCCCTTTTTCTTTATTTAAATCTAATATGCCGCTCGACACGGAATTGAAATAATTACCCTCTGCGCGAACCTTGCTGAATTTTATAAAACCGTTAAAGTAGTGAATTTGCAAAGCGGATGAACTATAAACCTGCGAGATATCAGGCATACTTAAAAATATATGCGGCAAATCGTAATTAAAATAAATCCCGCTGCTATTATAAAATAGCTGGTTAAGAACCGGCTTTTTAAAAATATTTAAATCAAAATTTTTCAGGTTCAATAAAATATGCCTATCCATATCGTTTAATTTAAAATTACAATTATGAAAAGCAATATTTTGGAAAGAAAACGATATGAATGAAAAAGCTGGTTTTTTAATTAAAGATTTTATTGCCAGATTAATCCTTTTATAATTCGCAATTTTATTATTTTTAATTAGAATATTAAATTCGGGGCGGATTATATCTATTTTATCTATGGTTATTTTTCTCCGGAAAAAATTTAACGGACCAAAAAAAAGGTTAATATCTTTAATGTAGGCAACATCCTTAACGCCCACTCCCTTTATAACGACCTGGGGCGCAAAAATAGATATTTTTAATGTTTCGATTTTAACCTGTTTGTGCAGGGTTTCGGTTAAGTAAAAGGAGGCATAACTTTTAATCTTTGATGCAAAATAGGGCGATGTAATAAAAAATATTATCGATGCGGAAAACAGAACGATAGATAATAAAAAAAATAATACGATAAGGCTAAATCTCTTTCTAACTAACCGGCACAGAGATTTTAATTTCATATAATTAATTAAGACGGATATATTTTTAGAGTTTTAAATTAATTCAAATTTCTTCATCTATAAACTTATAACCTGCCCCCCTTATAGTTTCGATAAATTTAATCGACTCGTCTATTTCGATATTAGACCTTAGCCTTCTTATATGAACATCGACCGTTCTCGGTTCGACAAATGAATTGTTTCCCCATACATTGTCAAGGAGTTTTTCACGCGAAAATACATCCCCTGCATATGTCATCAAAAAAATAAGGATTTTAAATTCGATCGGGCTCAGTTTTATTTCTCTGCTTTTTACTATTACGCTATGTTTGGTAACATTTACGCTGATATTCTTAAACTTAAATTCTTGAGAAGCAGGGGTTAGCGTATTTACTTTTTGAGGAAGCGTTCTTTTAAAAATGGCCCTGATGCGGGCTAAAAGTTCGTTAATAGAAAACGGCTTAATCATGTAATCTTCGGCGCCTGCTTCAAAGCCCAAAACCTTATCGACCTCTTCCTGCTTTGCGGATAAAAACATGACGGGAATCAGGGATAGATATTTATTTTGCTTTATTCTTTTGCAGACCTCGTAACCATTAATGTCTGGAAGCATGAGGTCAAGAATGATGAGGTCGGGTTTAACCACTTCCGCGATTTTAATACCGTCAAACCCGTTAAAAGCAAATTCTATATTATAACCTTCTTTTGCAAGATTGTATTTTAAAAGCTCGACCAAATCGGATTCGTCATCCACGATTAAGATATTCGCTTTAATTTCCGGGATCAAATTTAATCTCCGAATTCATTATGGAGCGGGAACAGGACTTAAACCATAAAAACCCCCGCTTTTTCAAAGAATTTTAAATGTGGTAATTGTTAAGCTGTTTGAGTAAATGTTACTATCTTTTTATTACTAAGTCAAGTTTTAATTAATTTCCAAAATTGCCGATAGAAAATTTCTTTTCTGGATTAACGCTTCGCTCTCGGCTTTTCAAGCCTCGTGAAGTCCTTTTAAGGACTTTCCCGCTTTCGCGGGAATGACACCCGCCGGGTTAAAGTCTAAATTCTCTTATTGTCATTCCTGCTTAGGCAGGAATCCAGAATTTATAATATGTTGAAACAGTCTCAAGATTTCTATCGGCAATTTTGAGTAATTTCCCTTTTTTAACTTCTACCGATATAAATCCATTGCAAATTTAAATCTGAACATTTTGCTTAAGCCCCATACCGAGCGCATTATATATATCTATAATGTCTTCCTGCAAAAGCAGATTCTGATTTATCAGATTGTATTCCGCGTTTAGCAGGTTTAATTTATATGTTAAATATGTTATCCGGCCGGCAATGCCCGTCCTGTACTGCACATTGTAAATACGAAACAGTTTTGAGGAGTAGGCAAGATTATTTTCATAGCTCTTTAAAGTTTTAAAATCTCTTTTATAAGAGGCAAGAGCGCTGTCTGTTTCGCTGAACGCATTGATTATCGTGTTTCTATAATTAAGCACGGCCTGTTCGTATTGAAGTTTAGACCTTTCGTAAATGCTTATATTTTTCTTGTAATTAAACAGGGGCACCAGAATATTTAAACCGAAGCTCCATACGCTGTTTGCATCGGCAATAAAATTATTTAGGCTAAAACTTGCATAGCCGTACTCGCCCGTGAGGTTAAATACAGGAAAAAAATTGGCAAGGCTTGCTTTTTTAGCATAAGCATAAGATAATACATTATATTCCGCTTCTTTAACATCGGGTCTTTTAGTCAGTATCAGCGAAGGAATGTTCGGAGGTATCAATCTGGTATAATTTATGTTATTAAAGCCGTTAAAGTTATATTTTTTTGTTTTTTTCCCGATTTTAAATTTTTCGGGGTATTTTCCTAAATAATAAGCCAGCGTATTTTGTGTAATCTCTTTTAGTTTTATAGAATTATTTAATTCGGTTTTTATCGCCTCGAGAGCAATTTTTGCATCTAAGGCGGGTTCACCGTTTATAAGTCCGTCTTTATACTGAACTAAATTAATCTTTAAAATTTCTTTTTCGGCAAGGTATTGCTTTTTTAAATTCTTGATTCCTGAATTAAGAGCGATTATCTGGAAATAGGACTGTGCAACATTGCTAATGAGCGTTAATTTTATAACATCTGCGTCTTCTCTGGAAACCGAAACATTTGCTTTAGCCTGATTTACCGCATTGTTAATTTGATGCCATACATCTAATTCGTAAGAGGCGTTTAACCCTGCCTGATTTAAATTATAGATAATTGTGGATGCGGACGCCCGTCCGGATGATATGGAAGATTCATAACCCGGCAATTTATTTCTTGAACTAGCGTAGCTAAAATTAATATCAGGAAATAAATTAGATTCGTTTTGGGATACATAGGTTTTTGCAACCTGAATGTTTTTTACGGCAATCAGATAATTTAAATTATTCTTAAGGGCTTTGCCGACTAAGGTATTAAGTTCTTTATCTTTAAAGTTTTTCCACCAGTCGTTTTTTATGGGATAACCCCGGGTTTTAACCGAATATTTAAATTTCTCCGGTATTTTTACCGCAACTTTTTTTGGCGCGGCATATAAGGCGCACCCGCTAAAAAAAAGCGATAAACCCAGATAAATTAAAATTATAAATTTCCTTTTCATTTTTATAAAAATTTATTGACCGGAAATTAAATTTGTTATATTCTAAATTATACTGACTATAAAGTCATATTGCAATATAAAAAATTAATTACGATTGAACCGGAGCCGGATTTATGTTAAAGCGTTTTTTACTGACATTTATCGTTTTACTGATTATATTTGGCGGATTGTTTGGATATAAAGCTTATAATGACCACGAAATGAAAATTGCTATGATGAAGCGCAAATATCCGCCCGCATATGTATCTGCGGCTTTATCGAAAATCGGCGGCTGGCAGCCGTATATACGGACAATAGGCAATGTGGTATCCGTTAATTCGGTAAATGTAACCACCCAGGTCCCGGGACAGGTGGTAGGCATATATTTCGGTTCTGGCGAGTTCGTTAAAAAGAATAAAATTCTCGTCAAATTAGATGATTCCCTCCAGCTTGCCCTGCTTCAACAATATAAATCACAATTAATAGCAAACAAATTTAACTATGAGCAATACAAAAAAGCATATAAAAAACATGCCGTATCTAAAGCATCTTATATTCAGATGCTATCAGCATTAAGGCAAAATGAAGCATTAATTAAACAAACCGAAGTTACGCTGCAAAATATGACTATCAGGGCGCCTTTTACCGGTGTAGTAGGGATAAGAGATGCCGGCTTCGTAAATTTAGGACAGTATATCAATCCAGGCGCCAATATTATTTCTCTGTATTCCGTCAACCCTATGTACGTGGATTTTACAATGCCCCAAAACGATTTAAGCAGACTTAAAGTTAATCAGAAAATAGACATTAGCGTAGATTCGTATCACGGTAAAATATTTACAGGCATAATAAAAACAATAAGCGTTAATGTCAACAATGTTTCCCGCAATATAACCGTCAGGGCGGAGGTGAGCAATCCGAATATGATTTTAAGACCGGGCATGTTTGTAACGGGGAGCGTTTTACTGCCCGTAATACACAATGTAATTACGGTGCCTGCAACCGCCGTGACATATAATCCTTACGGAGATTTCGTTTATGTCGTGACGAAAAAGAACGGCGAATATATAGCAAATACAGACTATGTGACGGTTGGGGACCAGAGGAACGGCGAGGCGGTTATATCCAAAGGCTTAAAAGCCGGCGAGACGGTTGTCACGGCAGGACAGGTTAAACTAAGAAACGGCGCCGAAGTAATCATCAGTAAAAACGGACAGGGGAATTCGGAATGAACGGTTTAAGGCACAACAAAGCGGGCAATTTTACCGATATATTTATAAAAAGACCCGTTCTTGCTATAGTTTTGAGTTTAGTTATACTCATCTTGGGCGCAAGGTCATTATCGGAACTCAGTTTAAGGGAATATCCGAAAGTAGAAGACACCTTAGTTACCGTGCAGACCGCATATCCGGGCGCCACGGCAAATGTCGTTCAGGGTTTTATAACTATGCCGCTCGAAAGGGCGATTGCTTCAGCGGAAGGCATAGATTACATAACATCGTCAAGCACCGAAGGCATAAGCACGATAAGCGTATTTATGAGGCTTAATTATAATCCTAACGCCGCCCTTGCCGAGGTACTTTCGGAGACCAATTCAGTTTTAAATCAATTGCCTGCGCAATCACAGCGCCCCGTTATTACAAAAACAAGCGTAACTAATTTAGCCTATCTGTACCTGGCTTTTACATCCGGGTCTATGAGCGGTTCTCAAATAACCGATTATATAAGCCGGGCGGTGCAGTCCAAGATACAGTCGATAAACGGTGTCGGACAGGTAATGATATACGGCAATAAGTCTTTCGCAATGCGAATATGGCTTAATCCGAAAAAAATGGCAGAATTTAATGTTACGCCGGTACAGGTTTCACAGGCTCTTGCAAATAATAACTATATTTCCGCAAACGGATATACTAAAAGCAACTATATACAGGTCAATGTTTCCGCCGATACTTATTTGCACAATATAAAGCAATTTAAAAATTTAGTTGTCGCAAACGATGGCGGAACTCTGGTTAGAATCAAGGATATCGGTACCGTAGAACTGGGTTCGCAAAAATATGATGCCGGAAATATTATGAACGGAGAAAAAGCCGTCGTGATGGGTATATTTACGACCCCTACCGCCAACCCTTTGACCGTCGTAGGCAATATAAGGAAAATACTGCCGTCCCTGAGAGCGCAATTGCCTGCGCATCTCAAGCTAAGAGTGGCATTCGACAGGACGACCTTTATAAGAAGTTCTATAAGCGAAGTCGTTAAAGCAGTGGTGGAAACGATATTAATAGTTATTATCGTTATATTTTTATTTCTCGGTTCGGCCAGAAGCGTGATAATACCGATAATTGCAATACCGCTGTCCATTATCGGGGACCTTTTTATTATGTTTTATTTGCATTACTCGATAAACCTGCTAACGCTGCTTGCAATGGTTCTGGCTATAGGGCTTGTAGTCGATGACGCCATAGTAGTAGTGGAAAATGTCAGCAGGCATATAGAAGAAGGGAAAAAACCCGTAGAAGCGGCGCTTATCGGGGCAAGAGAACTGGGCATTCCTGTTATAGCTATGTCTATTACCCTTGTTGCGGTGTTTTTGCCCATAGGTTTTATGTCCGGTCTTACGGGGGCTTTGTTTACCGAATTTGCATTTACTCTGGCAGGCGCGGTGATAATATCGGGTATTATCGCTTTAACGCTATCACCCATGATGTCGTCCAAATTTCTTAAAACGGATATGGGCAAAAAAGGTTTTACGCATTTTTTGGATGTTACATTCGATAAAATTAAGTCGATATATTTAAAAATATTACATAGCGTATTGGATTATAAACCGATAGTCGCATTTGTGATAATCGTTGTGTTAGCAAGTTTATATTTTTTATTTATAACGACAAAAACGGAACTTGCTCCGACCGAGGATCAGGGGGTTGTATTCGTTATGGGAACTGCCGCTCCAACCTCTACATTTAACAATCTTAATGTTTATGCTAAACAAATCGGGGATATATATAGGACATTTCCGGAGCTCAGCCATTACTTTATGGCTTTAGGAGCTTCCGGCAATAATTCCCTTATATCGGGTTTTTTGCTTAAACCGTGGAGCCAAAGAAAAAAAACACAGATGCAGTTGACGCCGGAACTTCAGGGTAAGTTAAACACCGTGCCTGGTTTAAAATTAGTCGCCTTTCCTCTGCCGAGTCTTCCAGGTTCCCAAGGTTTACCTGTCGAGTTTGTTATAACTTCCGCCGCAAATTATAGCGAATTAAGAAGTGTTGCAGACGGCCTTGAGGAAAAAGCCATGAAGAGCGGCTTGTTTTTATATATGGACAGCGACCTTAAATACGACGAACCCCTCTTGAATGTTTCTATCGACAGGAGCAAAGCTCAAAACATGGGTATAACTATGCAGGAAATAGGCGATACGCTTTCCACGATGTTGAGCGAAAACTATGTAAACTGGTTTGAGATGCAGGGTTACAGCTATGAAGTAATACCTCAGGTTATGCAGAAATACAGATTTAACGCAGGTATGTTAAAAAATTATTATATAGCCGCTTCTAACGGAAATATGGTGCCGCTTTCGAGTTTTATAAAAATTAAGACATCCGTAGTGCCGGAATCGTTAAACCAGTTTAATCAGCTAAATTCCGTTACGATATCCGCCACGACTAAACCGGGCGTAACTATGGGGCAGGCGCTTAGCTATCTCGAAAACATATCTAAAACTATATTTCCTATAGGCTTTACATATAATTTTGCCGGGCAGTCCAGGCAGTATGTCGAAGAAGGTTCGACTATGATTATAACCTTTTTTTTCGCCCTGATAATTATTTATTTAGTTCTTGCGGCATTATTCAATAGTTTTGTGGACCCGCTTATCATACTCGTAAGCGTTCCTATGTCGTTAACCGGAGCATTGATATTTTTGAGTCTGGGCTTCGCCACTATTAACATCTATACGGAGGTTGGACTTGTTACGCTGATAGGACTTGTCAGCAAACACGGTATTCTTATTACAAGATTTGCAAACGATTTACAAAATGAGGGCATAGACAAACGCAGCGCCATCGAGCAGGCATCCGCAATCAGACTCAGGCCGATATTAATGACCACTGCAGCGATGGTTTTCGGGGTCGTACCTCTTTTAATCGCCACAGGGGCGGGGGCAGTAAGCAGATTCGATATAGGATTAGTGATAGCCGCAGGATTGGGCATCGGCACATTTTTAACTATATTTATAGTGCCTGCCGTGTATATGTTTATCGGCAAGGATATAAATAAGGATATAAATAAGAAAAACGAAGATTAGGGACTTTTATATTTTTATGCTGTCCCTGTTAAATTTTAATCAACCTTTAAAACCTTAATAGCCGCCAGGGCAAGTTTATGCAATAATTCCGGCGGCATCTCTTTGTTTCCGCTTATCGAACCTTCATAAACAATGGATTGAACCGCTTCCTCATTAAAACAATTCTCATTTTCGCTTATATAAATTAGTTTTTCGATAAGCCGGCGCTCCCAGTATTTTTTTATATGGCCGGTTATTTCATTAATTGCCGAATCTTCGGGATAAGGGGCAAAAATTAAAACAAGATTATAGAACATCCTTATAATTTCACCGCCGTAGGCCGTTTTATTCTTATCATTGCTTAAGCATTGAAGCGGTTCATCGGCATTATATCCATCGCTTGCATATAATTTATTATCGCCGTATTTTTTTACGGACACGGCTGTTACCTTATATTCCGGCGTCTCCGTTGACCAGTCGGAATAGTCGCTGGTAAGCACATTTGTTTTGTATTCCGGAAAATGAAAAGTCGTGGCGACAACCCCCTGTTTCACCCTGCCGCTTATTTTTGCCGTTAGAGTAACTTTTCCCTTTCTGCTTTCTATCAGCGCCGTATCGCCATCGTTAATATTTAAGTCTTTTGCATCTTCCCTGCTTATTTCAAGAATATCTCTATTATACCATACGCTGTTTTCGGTTCTTCTCGTGTTATTGGAACAATTATACTGAAAAAGGTTTCTTACGGTCGTGAGAATATAAGGGTATTTTTTAGACACGCTATTTTTTGAACCTATATAAGAGGTTATAATAAACCTTCCTTTCCCTCTTATAAATTTGTCTTTATGAAGAATTTCGGCGCCAAACGGGTTGTATTCGGTGCACGGCCATTGCAATGAACCGAGCCTGTTAAGTTTATCATAGTTGACTCCCGAAAAAGAAGGAGTTAATTTTGCTATTTCATCCATTATTTCGGAAGGATTGGAATAATTCATTTTATATCCAAGCGCATTTGAGAGGTCTATTAATATCTCCCAGTCGGGCTTACCCGCAACAGGCTCCAAAATCTTCCTGACTCTTTGAATCCTTCTTTCCCAATTTGTAAAAGTGCCTTCTTTTTCAAGGAATGAAGAGCCCGGCAGTATAACATGGGCATAATCCGCGGTTGCATTCATAAATATATCATGAACCGCAACAAACTCCATCGATTTTAACGACGCTATTATTCGGTTGGCATCGGGGTCGGTTTGAACTATATCTTCCCCTAAAATATATAATCCTTTAAATCTGCCTGCTAAGGCATCCCTTAACATATCGGGAAGCCTCATTCCCTGTTCGGGATCAAGCTTGCTATTCCACTCTTTTTCAAACAATAATCTGACATTATCGTCCGATACATGCCTGTAACCGGGAAAAACGGAAGGTTCGGCGCCCATGTCCGCAGCTCCCTGAACATTGTTTTGCCCCCTTAACGGACTGACTCCGACCCCTTTGCGTCCGATATTTCCCGTTAGCATCGCAAGGTCGGCTATGGCAAGCACGCCCGTTGAACCCTGTAAGTGCTCGGTTACCCCCAAACCGTAAAATATCGATGCGTTTTTGGCTTTTGCATAAAGCCTTGCCGCGCCGGCTATATCTTCCCTATAAACGCCGGTTATGGCTTCCGCGGCTTCCGGGGAGTTGTAATCATTCAAGATAAACTCTTCATAAAGATTAAAACTTTCAATGTCGCATCTTTCTTTTATAAAATCGGCATTTAACAAACCTTCCTTAATTATGGTGTAAGCTAAAGCATTTAAAAGAGAAACATTTGTCCCGGGCAAGGGTCTTAAATGGTATTTAGCCGATATGTGGGGGGATTTCGCAACTTCGGTTTCACGCGGGTCGATAACTATTAAATCAGCGCCGTTCCTTGCTGTTTTTCTTATAAATGAACCTACTACAGGGTGGGCTTCGGTAGGATTAGCCCCTATTATCATTATACAGTCCGAATCAAACATGGAACCGAGATCCTGCGTTCCCGCCCCCGCGCCGAATGCAACGCCGAGAGCATATCCTGTCGGCTGATGGCAAACCCTTGCGCATGTATCTATGTTATTGTTGCCAAAACCGGTCCTTATAAGTTTTTGCATCAGATAATTTTCTTCGTTCGTGCATCTTGAGGAGCTGATGCCGCCTACAGCTTTAACGCCGTATTTGGATTGTATTTCTTTAAATTTTTTTGCGGTAAAAAAGACGGCTTCTTCCCATGAAACTTCTTTAAACGGTTCATTTAAACTATTCCGTAAAAGAGGAGTTTTTAACCTGTCGCCGCTCTGAACATAACCCCATGCAAAGCGGCCTTTAACGCATGAATGACCATAATTTGACAGACTTTTATCGTTGGGCATCATTCTTACTATATTGTTCCCCTTATATTCAACATTAAACGAACATCCCACGCCGCAATACCCGCAAGTGGTCGTGGCGGCTGAATCTGCTTTGCCGTGATTAACAACGGTTTTTTCGATTAAAGCCCCTGTCGGACATGTTTTAACGCATGCGCCGCAGGAAACGCATTCGGAATTTAAAAAATTATCTCCAGCTTTTATAACAGAATCAAAACCTCTTTTAATAACGGTTAAGGCAAAATTTCCCTGGACTTCCCTGCATGCCCTTACGCATCTTGCGCATACGATGCACCTTGAAGGGTCAAACCTGAAGTAGGGATTTGATTCATCGACAGCGGCCAACAGATGGCTTTTACCTCTATACCTGATACTCCTTAAACCAAAATAAGCAGCCCAATTCTGTAAATCGCAGATCAGGTTTTTCGAACATGTAAGGCAATCGTTAGGGTGGTCGGAAAGATAAAGTTCCATGAGCGTTCGTTTCAATGAAAAAAGTTTATCGCTATATGTCTTTATCTTCATTCCATTACTTGCGTAAACCGAACAGGCGTAAACATATCCTTTTTTACCTATCATTTCAACTGCGCAAAGCCTGCATGCGCCGTAAGGCAGAAGTTCTTTTGATGCGCAAAGGGACGGTATTATTATGCCTGCATCTTTTGCGGCATTTAATATTGTGGTATTTTCGCAGACCGTTAAATTTTTTCCGTCTATTTCAATATTAACCGTGTTAATCATATAACAATCATGTAACCGTATAGAATATATAAAAGTTAAATTTAACTAAGTATTTCTTCCTTAAAATATTTAAGCAAGCTGTTCACGGGATAATGCATGCCGCTTCCCAATCCGCAAAGGGACAGTTCTTTCATTGTTTCAAGTATTTCAGAAATAATCTTTAAATTATTTTCAACATTTTGTTTGTTTAAAACCCTTTCAAAAAGCTCTTTAAGCCTAATTGAACCAATCCTGCAGGGGGTGCATTTTCCACATGATTCATGTACGCAAAAATCTAAAATATTCGCAAGCACGAGTTTCATATCGGTATTTTCGTCAAATACCACAACTCCGCCATGCCCTAAAAGCCCGCCTTTTTCTGCAACGGCTTCATACGATAACTTTATATCGAGGAATTCGTCCGTTGCCGGAAAATATGCCCCTAAAGGACCGCCGATTTGAACGCACTTAAGATGTCCGCCTTCGGCGGAACAGCCGCCCATATCTAAAACAAGTTTTCTTAAAGAAATACCGGCGGGAAGTTCATAAAGGCCGGGATAGGCAGCCGCACCCGACAACTGAAATGGTATCGTTCCTTTAGAGGTTTCGGTTCCCAACAGACTAAAATCATCTTCGGGGTTATCGATTCTTTGATGCCCTCCAAAACTTTCAAAATTTTTCCGCGCCGAATTCCGGCTTAAAATATAAGCAACCGAGGCAAAAGTCGTAACATTATTTAAAATAGTAGGCTTATCGTATAACCCTGAAATTGCAGGCACGGGAGGACGAACCCTTACCGTTCCCCTTTTATTTTCGATACTTTCTAAAAGAGCCGTTTCTTCGCCGCATATATAGCTGCCTGCGCCGGCTATAAGATTTATATCGAAACTCTTATCCGTTCCAAATATATTTTTGCCCAAAAGGCCTTCTTTATAACTTAATTCCAATGCCTTTTCTAATTTTTTCGCAGCCTTAAAATATTCGGACCTTAAATATATATAACCTTTTTCGGCATAAACGGTTATCCCCGCAATTGCCATGCCTTCGATAACCGCAAAAGGATCGCCCTCCAAAAGCATTCTGTCCGCAAAAGTTCCAGAATCTCCCTCGTCTGCGTTGCAGACGATATATTTAACTTCCGATTTAGCATTTAACACCGTTTCCCACTTTAAATAGGTGGGAAAACCTGCCCCGCCCCTTCCTCTTAAACCGGATTTTTTGAGGATTTCTATTACGGAATTACCGTCCATATTAATGGCATTTTTTATGCCGTTCAGCCCATAATTATTTCCGTAATCGTCTAAAGATAACGGGCCAATAAGCCCTACCCGATTAAAAACCAGCCTCGATTGTTTTTTAAGCTGCGGAATATTTTTGCTTTCGCCAAGAAAAATCTGATTAAAGCCTTTAGAGGCGGTGACATTAAGGCGTGTTGGATTATTGTCGTAACCCGAAAAATTACCCGAAAAAACATTATTTTCAAAAAGCAAACCTGCATTGTCAATAGTTACCGGGCCAAATGCGAATCTGCCGTTTTTATTTTCTATCTCGACAAGAGGTTCAAATTTAAATAATCCCCTTGAACCGTTTCTTATAAGTTGTATATTAATTCCTCTTTTTTCGGCTTCCAAAGATATAACTTTTGCAATTTCATCGGAAAATAATGAAATAGAAGTTGTATCATCGGGTATATATACTTTAACCATGCATTTTTTAATTTAATAAATTAAATTATTTGATTATTAAGTATTTAACATAGGCTGTTAATCTATTATTCCAGCGCTTTTATTATATTTTTAAGATTTTCTATATTCATTTTTCCGTAAATTTTATCGTCAATCATAACGGTCGGACCTGCCCCGCAATTTCCGAAGCAATAAATATACTCTAAAGAATATTTTCCGTCATTTGAATAATAAACGGCATCCGCATCATTTTTAACCGAATTTGCCCTTAAATCAAATCCAAGGTTTTTTTTAATGTAATCGGTAGTTTCTTTTACGCCTAAAGCATGGCAGCTTTCGGACAGGCATACCTTTATAGTATGTTTAGCGGGCAAAGAAAATTTAAAGTCTTTATAAAAGGTGATAAAGCCGTAAACTTCGGCATTGGACATGTTTAGCCTTTCGGCAATTAAAGAAATAGACTTTTGCGGAATATACCCAAATTTATCGTTAAGTCCGTGAAGTATTTTTAAAAGCAGGCCGACATCCGCACCGCCGTTGTAATCTTCTTCTATTGCCGATATAATTTGTTCAACCGTCGGTTCCATGTTTATATTTTATAATCTTTTTTTCTTTTTTTCCATAGCAGCCACAAAAAAATAGCAATAAATAAAGCCGAGATTATTATGATTAAACCGTAATAGCCAAAACTTTCTATTGACGGAATATATTTGAAAAAACGGCTGCCTAAAGCATAACTCCCGTATCCCCAGAAAAGTATCCATAAAGCGGCGCCGGCAGAATTATACAAAAGAAACCGCTTCCAGTTCATTCCCGCGCTTCCCGCAATTATTCCGTTTAACTGACGCGCTCCTTCGATAAAACGGGCGATTAAAACAAAGCCGCCTCCGTAGCGGTTAAAAAATACCATAGCTTTTGCATATCTTTTATGCGTTAATCCAACCTTGCCCCCGTAACGCGCAAGCAGTTTCTCCGCCCCAAAATAACCTATAATAAAACCTATGTTGTCTCCGATGACCGCGCCGCACCATGCCAGCAATAACACTAAAGTTATATTGAGTCCGCCTTCCGAAGCTATTAACGAAACGGAAATCAAGGTAATCTCCCCGGGCGACGGGACGCCGAAATCTTCAAGCATTATTAAGAAAAAAACGGCGAGATATCCGTAATTATGAATAAAAATATAATGAGTTTTAATAAAATCCTGAATTATTGAACTAAGAGGCATGTTTTATGATATTTCGATAACGGGTTTTGACGCAAAATTACTAAATCAGCGTTTATAACGTTTATAACAAATGGTAAATTAATAAAACCGCGCATAAAAAATTATACAATTTTATATAAAATTTATACAAGCTGTTTTTTGCGCCGTTTTTGCGGCAGCTTAGAATGACTTTTTTATAACGGTTTTTATTGGATATGGATTAAGAATAAGATATTGTTAAATCCCTGACACGGAGATTTAATGACTTTTTAAAAAAATGCGATATACTCTTATTATAAAAATAGCAAGATACCATTTAATAATAATTTATTTAAAATTAACTTCTTTATGTTTGTAGGGTATATAGGTTAATTGCGGAAGTCCGTTTCTTAAATAAAAGTTTTTATTTTATCTCGTTCTTTCAGGCGCTGACCCTGATTGTTTAGTCCGCCGCCGTGAGGGTTATTATGAAAAGTAATAATGATAAACCTGTGGAAATAGCTCAAAATATTTATTGGGTAGGCCATAAGCTAGAACATGACACATTTCAATGCCATGCTTATCTGATAGAAAACGGTAAAGATTCTATTTTAATAGACCCCGGTTCCAAAATCACTTATTTTGAAAAGCGCAATAAAATTAGCCAAAAGAATAAGATTAAAAGTGGAAGCGGTTAAACATCCTTATTTAAACGGCAAACAAGTTACGCTAAGCATAGGCGTCGACATATTAAATAAAGACGAACATTTTGAAGTCGCGCTAAAACGGGCGGATACCAAACTCTATTTTGCAAAAAAAACCAGAAAAAATAAAATTTACACAGAATTGTAAAATTCGATTAACCTTATAGAACGGGCAGAGCGCCTTTTTTATCGCTATATTCACAAGCCCTGCCGTCCAGATTTGGGCGGAAGCAAAGGAAATTTCGACCGTGCTTGATGAACGTGTGCCGCTCCGGACGAACGCCGCTGCCCTGCGAACGGCTTTTGCGACTGACCCGGCTCTGCCCGATGTTTGCCGTTGCCGCCACGCGCTTGCCTCTCACGCTGTTGCGGATTGAGCTGTTTTTGCCCTTGGTCTTCGCGGGGCGGCCGATTACGGTTGCCTGCACCTGCGGTACGCGGCACATTAGTTCTTTTTTGTCCGCGCTGTGAATGCTGCGGGCGCGGGGCCTCGGCGGGAAGATTAGCCGGCGGCACAAAGCTGTCAAATGCTACTTTCGGAATTCCACGTTTAATCAATCGCTCAATGTCTTTGAGATAACGGAATTCTTCCTTGTCCACTAATGAAATTGCCACACCGCTGCTACCCGCACGCCCGGTACGCCCGATGCGATGCACATAATCTTTCGGCGCATTCGGCAATTCAAAATTTACAACATGGGGGAGTTGATCGATGTCCAATCCGCGCGCTGCTATATCCGTCGCAACCAGCGCTAACAATGAGCCGTCCTTGAATTGTGCCAATGCCTTGGTGCGTGCGGGTTGGCTCTTGTTGCTGTGTATGGCGGCGGATGGAATGCCGTCAGCAACCAGCTTTTCAGTTAATCGATTAGCGCCATGTTTGGTGCGGGTGAACACTAACACCTGCTTCCAGTTATGATGCTTGATTAGATGCGAGAGCAGGTGGCTCTTAAGGCGTTGCGGCACCAGATGAACGCTATGCTCCACCAGTTCCGACAGGGTGTTGCTGCGTGCCGCTTCGATGAATGTCGGGTTGTGCAGCAGACCACCTGCAAGGGCCTTTATTTCATCGGATAAGGTTGCCGAGAATAATAAGCTCTGATGTTGTTTGGGCAGCAGCGCTATGATTTTTTTGATGTCGCGGATGAAGCCCATATCAAGCATGCGATCAGCTTCGTCCAGCACCAGAATTTCAATGCCTGACAGATCCAGCGTTTTTTGCCCAACATGGTCGAGCAATCTCCCCGGCGTAGCAACGAGTATATCCACATGCCCGCGCAATGCCTTAATCTGGGGATAAATGTTCACGCCGCCGAACACTGCAACGGATTTCAGCGGAAGATATTTGCCATAGGTTTGCGCCGATTCTTCTATCTGGGCGGCAAGTTCACGCGTCGGGGCAAGAACTAAGCATCGCGGACGACCGGAACGAGAATTCGCGGCTGATTTTTCGGCGAGGCGATGCAATATCGGAAGCATGAAGGCGGCAGTCTTGCCTGTGCCCGTCTGTGCGCCCGCCAGCAAATCGCCTCCGGCCAATACCAGCGGAATCGCTTGCGCTTGAACTGGGGTTGGGGTGGTGTAACCCGCGTCGGCAATGGCGCGATTTAAAGGTTGCGCCAGATTTAAGCCGGTGAAAGTAATTTCATTATTAGACAAAGGTATTTTGATATTTTCCTCTTTGTTTACTTCAAATACTGCTTTTGTTTTAAATTTTGAATCGTAATTTTTTTTGTTTTTAAACATTTTTTTCTTTTACACCTCAATTATACTTCAATAATAGTTTTTGCGGATTATTATACGCCTTAAAGCCATATCTAAATTTTTAAGGGATATTATAAATTTAGCACATATTTTTCAAAAATATTATCGCTAAATTATAAAAATCTGCCGTTAGCCTGACCGGGCAACCGGAATTTTTTGTGATCGGACGGTGAGATCCCAAAATGGACGGTGGAAAGTAGACTTATGTTATCTTATCAAAATTTCAATATTTTTTCAATTACTTATTTTTTTAATGTTGTAGATAAAATCATAAGGCCGAAAGGGCGAGCATTAAAACACCTAATAGAATTATAAATGTTCCCTGATAAATCCTCAAAATTTTCGCTTTGGAATTTTTAGAAATAAAAGCGCCGATTTTAGAACCAGTTAAAGCGCCTGCTCCTAATGGAATAATGTAAATTGCCATATGTAAAGGATTTTTAATATAGTAAAAGTGGATTAGCCCGCCTATTAAAGAAATAATTGCCATAATAGATATTATAGTCGAAAAGGCAATCCTTGGCGGGATTTGCTCAACGGCAGTTAAAAAAGTTCCCGTTATTCCCCCTATGCCGATCCCGATAAATCCGGAAACAAAGCCTGCGATTAAAGAAAAAATATTAATCGACAAAGGGCTTTTTATTTCATAATCGTAAGTCGTTCCATTCGATTCCTTAAGAGTCTTTCTTATATGCCCCCTTAAAAAGCGGCGATGCCGGTTTTTTAAGGGGGCAGCATACTTATCGCTATAATTATTTTTATATGCCGCCTGTTTTTTTGTCGCAATCAACGAAAATATTCCGATTCCGATTATAATAAAGGACAAAACCCATTTAAATTGATCTGTTAAGATGTAACGGCTTAATACGGAACCTATTATGATGCCGAAGAGCGCGGGCAGCAAAATCATTAAATAAAGATTTAAGTCGATTGTTTTATCCTTGTAAAAAATATAAGAACCTCCCATGGCGCTTAACATTATGGTAAAAAGAGACAACCCGCTCGATTCCAAAGGCGACAAATGCATATAGAAAATAAAAAACGGGACGAGCAGGATTCCGCCGCCTATCCCGATCGTATTGCCGACAATTCCGACAAAAAGCGCAGTTATAAAGAGGGTAAAATATACTATCAATAAATTTAAAAAATGCATATGCATAAATACATATATTAAACGACATAAATTTTTGAATTGCAAAGTAAATAATGCGGAAGCGTAAAATTTTACGGCGGGAACTTGATTTATATGGAGCGGGAAACGGGGCTTGAACCCGCGACCCTCACCTTGGCAAGGTGATGCTCTACCACTGAGCTATTCCCGCGAAAAGATAACTATAACAATATTTATAGTTGATAACTATTTAATTATATTTTTTATAATTTGTCAATAGCCTATCCTTACTATAAGCTAACAAACCATAAATTAATATTTTCCCAAAATTTTAATTGCGCCGTTCTTTATTTTAAAGCCGAGCAAACTATCCTTTTCACCCAAAACATTCAGCCCGTAAACAGGTATTCCTTCTATTTCGGATTTGCAAACTCCGTGATGATGACCGAAAAAAACAATCTTCGGCTTGATTTTTAAGATAAGTTCCCTGAGTCCTGCGGCTTTCGGATAATATCTCTTTTTATCGTTATCTTCTATAAGAACGCCTTCGGGGGCATCGTGCGAAATAAAGATATCTATATTCCCGTTTGCATGCTTTATTAAATTGTCTATCTCATATTTGGTGTAATATCTATCTGCCTCACGATGATTAAAATATTCGGGGTCATATTTTCCACCAATTCCTGCAACAACAAGATTTTCGGTGTTGCCGCCATTGAGACTTGCATCTTTGCCGCTTTTATATGCAGCCATTCCTGTTCCGGCTTTAATATCAGCAACCGTCCCATTCGGCACATAAAAGAGATTCTTAAGTATCTCGAAATCCCCCGACAGTTTTACGGCTTCAAGGAAGTTAAAATCCTCATTGTTGCCGTTTATAAAATATGTTTTTATGGGAACGGCTCTTTTTCCTTTATGCCACTTTGGAAAATCTCCTGTCCCGCCATGAAGTTTAGTTATTCCGTCATGATTTTTTTCGTCTATCCATATGCCAAAATCGCCAACCTGTAAAACAACATCAAAGCTAATTTTAAGCTTTAATTCAAAATCCCTTATATTTTCATAAAATTTGTCGATTCTTCCGTGAACATCGCCCGCAACGCATATATTCATTCTTTAGATTATATTATCTTACTTTTTTAATACGGAAACTTTTAAATTAACATTATCTTTTATGAAAGAGATAAAATCCCGTAATCCGTTATTTTCGATATTTTCCGCTTTCGAATTATTTTTGCACGATGTTTCGAAAATCACCAAATCCTTATTTATAGACAAAGCATTTTCCCTTATTTTAGCAATATCGGAATCCAGAACGGACAAAAGGTCAATTTTATTTATAACCATGACTTTAGACTTATAAAAAGCGGCAGGATATTTTAAGGGTTTGTCATCGCCTTCCGTTATCGAAAGAACCACAACCTTTATATCCTCGCCAAGATTAAACGCCGTGGGGCAAACAAGATTTCCTACATTTTCTATTAATATTATATCCGCATCCTTTATGTCTAAATTATTAAGCGAGCCGTTCACCATTTTTGCATCTAGATGACATGTCCCGTTTGTAATAATTTGATATGCAGGAACATTTAACTTATCTATTCGTTTTTTATCTAAATCCGTCTCGACATCCCCCTCTATAACTGCTACCTTAAAGCCGTCCGATTTTAAAATAGGAACTATAGATTCCAGCAACGATGTCTTGCCCGAACCCGGAGAGCTCAAAAAATTCATAACAAAAGCCTTTTTGAATAATGCTTTATTTTTATTTGCGATAATATCATTTGTTTCTAAAGCATTCCTCTGAATCAATAATGACCTGCCTGCGCGCCTTTGACTCGAATTTAACATGGTGATAACAAATATACTCTATTAAATTTTTTTTATTTACTTTTTTATGATTTTATAGTTTTCATTTTACATTTTAATGCCGTAACATTATCAATTATTTTATCAATCAACCAGAATTTCCTGAATGGTTATTTCATCGCCGCCGGCTGGAATAAAATCGAGCAAAACATTCTTAAATCTTTCATCGTTTAAATTTTGAAACGCAAAGACAAGGTAATTTTTATCAATCCCGGAATATTTGCCGAGATTTAATTTTACCTCGCTGACACTTTTTACGCCTTTTAAATAGCCGTTTTCTTGAAGCGTATCGACTATTTCTAAGGCTATGGAAAATTCGTGCATAAAAAAATCAATAAAAAAATTCAAAACTTAATTTGACATTTTATATTTTAATGATAATATTTTATATATTATATATCATTTAATTTCTAAATATAATAATTTTAATAAAAAATTATAAAATTACCATATATTTATAATGTAATAATTAATTAAATTTATTTAATTAATAATGTAAAATTTGTTTATAATTTAGGAGGTTATATGGGAAATGGCAAAAGAATCCGCGCCGCAAAAAATGAAAACGATAATCCTTTTTCAATGCCCGAAGAGGATAATAATTTCAATTTCAAATGGGACCCCTTAAGGAATATCGCGGACGACCCTGACGAGGTTTTAAAAAGGGTTGATGAACGGTTAGACAGCCTTGAAAAAGAGCGCTTTAGCGGCAAAAAAGATAAAGACGGCAACCTTGAAAATATCTTTAGTCTCCATGGAGTAACAAGAAGGGACTTTATCAAATGGAGTGCTTTCTTAACATCGGCCATGATGCTCCCTTATATATTCAGTCCCAGAGTAGCGAGAGCCGCCAATATACTGACAAGAACCCCTTTTATATGGCTTGATATGGCGGATTGTATGGGAAACACCGAAGCCTTTATCAGAACCGCCCACCCCACGCCCGCCGAAATAATTCTTAACTATGTCAGCGTGGATTATATGGAATCCATAATGGCTCCCGCCGGTTATCAGGCGGAAGCAAGACGAATAGAAACCGTCAAAAAGCATAAAGGAAAATATATTTTAGTAGTGGAAGGTGCAATCCCTACAGGTCTTAACGGAAAATTTCTCACTATCGGAGCAAAAGGAGATTCTGGTCTAAAAATTGCCAAAGAAACATCCAAAGATGCAGGCATTATAGTTGCGATAGGCAATTGCGCTTCTTACGGAGGCATACCCGCCGCACGCCCAAATCCTACTTCGGCCGTCGGTCTCAGCTCCGTTACAAACAGGCAGGTTATAAATATCCCCGCCTGTCCGGCAAACCCGGTAAATGTCGTAGGCACTTTAGTGGAATATATATTGGTGGGAAAAGCCCCTCAGCTTGACAGCCTTGGAAGACCGCTGTGGGCATACTCCGGAAGGCTTCACGATAACTGTTATAGAAGGGGGCATTTCGAAGCGGGCGAATATGTGAGGCAATGGGGCGACGAGGGGGCAAAAAAACAATATTGCCTATATATGATGGGATGCAAAGGGCCTTTTACATGGAATAACTGCACCGTGGTGGAATATAATCAGGATATAAGCTTTCCTATGAGAGCGGGACACGGTTGTATCGGCTGTTCTCAGCCCGCATTCTGGGATAGAATGACCCCGTTTGAGAAGCCCAATGCGGATGCAAAAATTATACTCCCCATGGTCGAAGCTACCGCCGATGAATTCGGCGTGGCTCTTCTCGGAGCGGCCGGCGCCGGAATTGCGGCTCATGCTATATACACGGGGGTTAAAAAGAAAAGAGAATCCAAAAAAACATCTGAAAAGAAAAAAAGTGATTCAGATAAAAATGATGACAATAATGACAAGTAAAGAATAAGATAATATAAAATCCCGAATCAATATGGATTCCCGCCTTCGCGGGAATGACTGTACTTAAATATTAATAAAATATTTGGAGGATATATGGCAACAAAGATTATAGTCGATCCGATAACCAGAATAGAGGGACACCTGCGAATAGAAGCGATTCTTAACGGCAATGAAATAACCGAAGCATATTCATCGGGCACTCTATTCAGGGGGATAGAACTTATACTTAACGGAAGAGCTCCCGAAGACGCAGGGCTTTTTGCCCAAAGAATTTGCGGGGTCTGTACCTATGCCCACTATGAAGCCGCCACATGGGCGGTTGAAAACGCTCTCGGCATACATCCTCCAAAAAATGCCAGAATTGCCCGCAATATATTAAAAGGCGCACAAATGGTTCAGGACCATTTAGTCCATTTTTACCAGCTTGCCGGTTTGGACTGGGTCGATATAGTGTCTGCGCTTAAAGCCGACCCGAAAAAAACGATGGATCTGGCGTATGCCTATACAAAGACGCCTTATAACGCGAGTTTAGCAAGATTCGAAGAAGTAAAGGCAAGGCTCAACAACTTTGTCAAGTCGGGCCAACTCGGGCCTTTTGCGGGCGGCTATTGGGGAAACCCGTCTTACAAACTTCCCCCCGAAGGAAACCTTTTGATAGCCTCGCACTATTTAGACAATCTTAATATTTTAAGAATACCCGCCCAAATCATAGCGATTTTAGGAGCAAAAGACCCTCATCCTCAAACCTGCGTGGTCGGCGGCATTTCATCTATCGCGGACATTATTAACCCTCAAAGAATGGATGATATTTTATTCAGGATAGGAAAAATTACCGACTTCATCAATAATGCCTACATACCGGATTTGCTGACCGCGGCTGAGTTTTATAAAGAAGAAGCTCTTCAGGGCATCGGCGGCGGACTTAAAAACTATCTTTCGTACGGCGCATTTCCTCAAACGGATGATGAAAATCCGGATGATTATTATTTAATGAGGGGTATTATATTCGATAGAGACCTCGGCAAGGTTCACGGTTTGGATGAAAAAAAGATAACGGAGTTTGTTACGCATTCATGGTATAAATACCCGAATGAAAAGGTAGGGCTTAACCCGTCCGTCGGAATCACGGACCCTGATTATACAGGCTTAAACAAAGACGGAAGCCTTAAAGAAGACGAGAAATACAGCTGGCTTAAATCTCCGAGATATGAAAATAAGGCTATGGAAGTTGGACCTCTTGCGAGAACGTTGGTTGCATATGCCAAAGGAAATAAAACTATAAAATCTTTAGTGGATTACGTCCTAAAAACATCGGGGTTGCCCGTAACCGCGCTATTTTCCACTCTTGGAAGAACGGCGGCAAGAGGAATAGAAGCGAAATACGTAGCCGACGCATTAGAATCATGGACATTAGAACTGATTAAAAATGCGGCGATTGACCAGACAAGCTGGACAAAGTATGATATGCCTTCGAAAGAAATTACGGGAATCGGACTCGACGAGGCTCCAAGGGGGGCTTTAGGCCACTGGGTAAGAATAAAAAATAAGCAGATAGCCCATTATCAAATAGTAGTGCCATCGACATGGAACGCTTCTCCGAGAGACGCATTTAACAACCCGGGGGCTTATGAAGCATCTTTAGTCGGCGTTAAGCTTGCAAACGCTTCCGAGCCTCTTGAAATTTTGCGGACGGTTCATTCGTTTGACCCCTGTTTAGCCTGTGCCGTCCATATAATAGACCCGAAAACAAATGAAATAAAAAAATTTAAAATTAGTTAATTTTCATGTTTTTATATTTAATTAACTTTTAAAATGGGGTTAATTATGGAAAATAAAGAAAAAAAATACGGCGATATACAATTAGTCCACAGAATGACGGTTATAAAAAGAATTATACACTGGTCATTTTTTTTAGCTATCATTAATAACATCATTACGGGCTTTTATATAGCCTATCCATTTCTTATATTTGGAAAAACCCCTGCGCAATCCGATTCCCTTTCAAAAGGGATTATTAATTCAGGAGAAACATATCAGGCATTCATAATGACATGGATGAGGGAATTCCATTTTATCGGCGCTGTTATTATAGATGTTATTTTTATCGTCTGGCTGTATCTGGCTTTTTTTTCGTGGAAAGAGCCTCTTTATAAAAGCTTTATACCTTTCGGGGATAAAATAGCGGAGGCGGGGAGAATGGTTAAGCACTACTTCACGCTCAAAGACAAGCCTGAAACAACCCGATATCAAGACCCTTTAAATGCCGTAATATTCACTATTTTTCATCTGCTTATTTTACTTCAAATGGTAACCGGATTTCAGATGTATGTGGCTTCGTTTACCGGAACTTCGGCCGTAGGCGGTTGGTGGCCATGGCTTATGCATTTTACGACCGATTGGACGCTTGTCGTATTCGGCGGACTGACGGGCGTTACGCTTGTTCATCTTTTTACAATGTGGCTGATTATAATATTTATAGTTTATCATATTTATATAGAGGTTTGGCGTTCGGTAATGTGGAAAGAAGGGGATATCCTGATACCGTTCGGAGGATATAAATATATCAGAAATAAAACGGAAACGGACTGAACCTGAACGGGATTTTTACTTATGACTGGAATTATAGGAATCGGAAACCTGCTCTTAAAAGACGAAGGATTCGGGATTCACTTTATCGATTATCTTAGAAAAAAATATATTTTCGACTTAAATCTGAGAATAATTGACGGAAGCACAATGGGCTACGGGCTTTTGGACGACATATTTAACCTTGACAATATTATTGTCATAGATGCCCTTAAAACAGATGAAAACCCGGGAAGCATATTTAAATTCGACAGCAAAAACATCCCGGTTGATTTAATGAAAAAAACAGCCCATGATGTTGAATTTATCGATGTAATAACTATGTGCAGCCTTCAGGGGCATAACCCGAAAATAACAATTTTTGCAATATCTCCAGAAGACATAAGTAATGTTGGAATGGATATTTCATTCCCTTTAAAAAATGCGATTCCAAGGCTTGAATCTCTCGTTCTGGAAGAGATAAAGCCGTTTGGCATAGAATGGAGCATAAATCCTGAATATCGCAAAATTGCCGAATTTAAACCTTTAATTTAAACCGGAATTAATCTATCAGTCCGCCGTAAACCGCCTGACCGAATGAAATACCGCCGTCATTGGGGGGGATTTTTTTATTAAAAAAGATATTAAATCCGCTTTCTTTTAAAATTTTACCGCTTTTATCCCTCAAAAAAGCATTTTGGAATACCCCGCCGCTCATACAGACATTTTTGCAGCCTATTCTTAAAGCAATATCCCTTATAATGAGGGCAAGGGTATTTATAAATCTTTCTGCAATATTATTATATAATTCTGCATGTAATTCTGAATTATTATTATTAATAATAATTTTTATAATCTGAAGCAACATAGGGTTATAATCGATTATAAACAGGCCGTTTATTTTATCATAATCCAAGGCATATTCAAAAAAATCGGATTTTTCTATCCCGTAATCCAATGAGCTCCGCTGATTTTCAATTTCCTCTTCCTCGCTGCCGCATAAATTTTCTAAATACACTGCCGCCTCTCCCTCATAAAAAATGTCCCCTTTAAAGCCGCATAAACACGAAACGGCATCAAAAATTCTTCCGCAAGAAGATGTATATGGAGAATTAATTCCACTCTCCCACATCTTAAAAAATATGTTTATATTTTCTAGGGAAAGACCTGTTAAATTCGAAATACCGTCAAATTTAAAATAGTCGCCCATGCCGTTAAAATTATAATTTTTGGCAGATTCATTTCTATTTTTAAAAAAGAGACCAAATAGAAGGCTCAAAAGAACCCTTTGCGGGGATTTAACGGCTTTATCTCCACCAAGAAGCCTGAATTTTTTGAAACTCCCCACCCTCTTTAAATTCATATAGTTTCCCTTAAAAAATTCCCCTCCCCAAATACTTACATCGCTTCCGTCATCCCCGTAACCTGTTCCGTCAAATGCCGCGCCAAAAACTTCATCATTCAACCCCAATCCGTTTTCGGCCATACAGGAAATAATATGAGCCCTGTGATGTTGCAAGGATAAACACTTTATACCTTCTTTTTCAGCTTTTTCTTTAACCCACCTTGTATTTTCATAACCGGGATGGCTGTCGCAAACTATCATATCAGGTTTAAAATTATAAAACCTTTCAAAATCTTCCACATTTTCGGTAAAATTGACGAAGCTGTCAATACCGTCCAAGTCCCCGTTATGCTGGCTTAATATAACCGCTCCCCCGTTATCGTCGTCTCTGCCTTTATATGCTATTGCAAATGTGTTTTTAAGAAAAGAACCCGCCGCAAAAACATTTCTTTTTAAGTTAAAAGGTAATTTAACGGGATCTGGAACATAGCCTCTCGAACGCCTGATAAAAACCGGATCTTCACCTATCATTTTTATAACGGAATCATCGCATCTTCTTAAAATATCCCTGTTATGTATTAAAAAACCGTCCGCGATACCTTTCAGTTTAAAAATAGCCTCCCCGTTATCTTTTATTATCGGTTCTCCGCCTATGTTTGCCGATGTAGCTACTAAAGGTTTCCCAAATAATTCTAAAATAATATAATGAACCGGCGCGTACGGCAAAAATACTCCTATATCCTTCAGTCCGCAGTTTACATAATAAGATAAAGCGCCTTTGTCTTTCAGCAGGCAGACAGGTCTTTCTTTTGATGTCATTAAAGCCGTAGAAATATCATCTGCATAAGCATATTTTAATATCTCGTTTATATCTTTAAACATAACGGCAAACGGTTTCTTCGGCCTATTTTTTCTCTCCCTTAACTTTTTAACCGCTTTATCGTTTGCGGCGTCAGCCATTAAATGAAAACCGCCTATACCTTTAACACAGGCAATCCCGCCATTTTTTAATAGTTCGACCAATGATTTTATGGCATCTAAGCCTTTTGCGTTATTTATATTGCCCGCCGGCAAGCAGGATAATAATTCCGGCGGCTTACAATTCGGCTTACTTAAAACAAATTCAACCCCGGGTCCGCATGAAAAACATCCGTTAGGTTCCGCATGGAACCTCCTGTTTAACGGATTTTTATATTCGCCTTCGCATGCGGGACACATTTTAAACTTATCCATGGCGGTAGATGCCCTGTCGTAAGGCATCCCCTTAATTATCGTAAATCTTGGGCCGCAATCGGTGCAGTTTATGAAAGGATAAAGGTATCTCCTGTCCGAAGGATTTAAAAGCTCCTTTAAACATTCATCGCATATTGCAATATCAGGAGAAGCTATTAAATTGAAATTGCCTTTACCGTTATTGTTCGTATAATTAAGCGGTTTATCCGATTCTTTAATATTAAAATTATTATAAAAAACGGGGGGATTAAAATTGACGGTTTTTGTATTTATAGCCGCCAGAGGGGGTTTTTCTAAATCTAAAAATTTTATAAAATTTGCTAAATCGTTTTCCTTTCCTTCGGCATCGATTGCAACCCCTTCCATATCATTTAAAACATAACCTTTAATGCAATATTTTTCTGCGAGCCTGAAAACAAAAGGCCTAAAACCCACTCCCTGAACCCTGCCTGATAATTTAATTACAGCCCTTTTAATCTTTTTATTATTTTTCATCAGCAAATTCGCGGCAAAAGTTCGCCCGACGGATAGTCCAATAATCTATTAACGCCGTAAATGCCTTTTAAAATAACCTTCCCTTTTAAATCCGGGCTATTATTAATATCATTATTGTTTTCGACAACTCCTATCACCCTTGCATTTTTACCGAGCGGGTGGGATTTAAGAATATCCAAGGCCTTCTTTGCATGCTCAGGCTTGACCGCAAAAACCGCCCTCCCCTCGCATGCAAGTTGATACGGTTCAAAACCCAAAAGCTCGCAAAAACCCCTCACGCCGTCCCTTACCGGAATCTTATCTTCTTCTATGTAAATAGAAACACCCGCGGTTAAAGCCCACTCGTTAAGAACCGCGGCAAGCCCGCCTCTCGTGGCATCTCTTATAGCGCTTACGATAACCCCCTGTTTTAAGGCCGTATCTATCATATCCCATAAAGAAGCGCAGTCGCTTTCCGTTTCCACATCCATATCTATGCCGTCTCTTTGCGACATAATAGCGGCTCCATGGTCACCTACTTCGCCGGAAACAACTATGACATCCCCATCCGCTATATTATAGACGGAAATATTTTCATATAAAACCTCGCCTATTCCGCTTGTATTTATAAAAATACCGTCCGCTTTTCCTCTTGGGACGACCTTTGTATCTCCCGTTACAATCTTGACTCCGCTTTTTTTTGCCTCTTGAGCCGCCGAATTTATAATCTTTTTTAAATCTCCTGTCAAAAATCCTTCTTCTATTATAAGTCCTAAACTTAAAAAAAGCGGTTTCGCCCCCATAACGGAAAGGTCGTTTACCGTTCCCGCAACGGACAATTTTCCTATATCGCCGCCATTAAAAAAGATTGGGCTCACCGTGAAGCTATCGGTAGTAAAGGCTATTTTTTGCGGAGAAGTTAAAATCGCGGCATCTTCCAGCAATTTTATTTGATTTTTTGCATTATCGCTATTTAAACCTGGTCCGTAAAGTTCCCTAAAAAGTATATTAACGATTAATTGGGATGTCTCTTTTCCGCCGCCGCCGTGGGAAAGCAAAATTTTATCGCTATCGTTTAATTTATATGAATTCATAAGTTTATAATTTATAAATGTTTTTTAAAAATTACGATATTTATAATATGCGGCGCACGCCCCTTCAAAAGAAACCATACACGCCCCAATTGGATTTTCGGGAGTACAAACTCCGTCAAACAGGGGGCAATCGTCCGGCTTCAGTCTTCCTTTAAGTATTTCCCCGCATTTACAAGCCGCATTTTCTTTGGCATCATGGGTCGATTTCCCTAATTTATCCGCAAAAACATATTCGGCATCAAAATCTTTAAAGTTATCTTTTAATTTCAGCCCGCTTTTCGGAATATTGCCGAACCCTCTCCATTCGAACCCGTCCCGAACCTCAAAATATTTATCGACTAAGTCCTGCGCCTTTTTATTTCCCTTTTCTTTAACCGCTCTTTTATATGCAATTTCCACCGCTGGATTATCGTTGTTAATCTGTCTGACTATCAAAAGAATTGCGCTTAAAATGTCATAAGGTTCAAATCCCGCAATAACCGCCGATTTTTTATATTTTAGCGGAATATCCGCATAAATACCGCTTCCGGTAACAACGCTTACATGTCCGGGACAGATAAAACCGTCTATTAAATTGTCGTTGGAATCTAAAATAGCATTTATAGGCGGAGGCACAAGAACATGATTAATATAAAATAATATATTTTCGATTTTTTTCGCTATCACTTCTTCGATAAGAGCTGCCGTCATCGGCGCTGTCGTTTCGAACCCTATTGCAAAAAAAATAATCTTTTTATCCTTATTGCTTTTATCCGCCGCTATTTTTATAATATCGAGCGGGGAATATATCATCCTTACATCTCTTCCTTTAGCCCTCTCTTTTATGAGGGAACTATTTGTTCCGGGAACCCGCATCATATCGCCGTAAGCCGCAAGTATAACATCGGGCAAACCCGCAATTTCTATAGCCTTATCGATTCTTTTTATCGGCATAACGCAAACGGGACAACCGGGGCCGTGAAGAAAGCTTATCTTGTCTTTAAGAAGGGTATTCAGTCCGTATTTCATAATGGAATGGGTATGCCCGCCGCATATTTCCATTATATTGATCGTTTTTTTGGCTTCGATGCTTATCAGAGAGGTTAGCCGTTCTATATCGCCTTGTTGCTTAAAAGAGGAATATATGCTCATTCTGACCCGTTCTAACCGGTTTTTAATCCATTTTATTTTCGATTTCCCTGAACAAATTAAGGCTTTCTATTGCTTCATTCTCGTCTATTTTTTGCATCGCGTAACCCACATGGATAAGCAAATAATCCCCTATTTTAGCCTGCTCCTCTAAAAGCATGGTGGATATAAGCCTTTTAGAACCCATCGTATCTACGACGGCAATGTTATCGCCTTTTATTTCTACCACTCTGGAAGGGATTGCGAGACACATCGATTATGTCCAAGTATAGATTAAATTAATATTTCGATACTGCTTTATCTATTATTTATTTTACCCCGTTTATCTATAAAATTCAATGTATAAGATAATACCCAAATTAAATTATTTAATGGACTTTATATAAAAAATAAGTTAAGATAATGTTCACTGTCTTTTACTTGTATAATTTATCATACTTCATGTTTTATATGTCGTTTTCTGTCTAAATTCCGTAAAAATCATTCAGGGCAAAGGTAATACAATAATACAAAGCTGATGTTTTACCGTTTATGAGGTTTCTATGAAAAGATTAAATAACATGGCATACAATTTGCGTCCGCTTAAACAGATGTCGCATCCAACCGACCTTATAAAGCAGTTTACCCCGAATTGGTTTACTATGAATATGGGAACAGGTATTCTGTCGCTTATGCTTGCGGCTTTTCCATATCAGGTTGCAGGATTGCATCTGATAGCGGAGGGCTTATGGATAGTTAACATCGCTTTGTTTATAATTTTTAGCATTCTTTTTATCGGACGCTTTATATTTTATTTTCAATCTGCAAAAAAGCTGCTAAAACATCCTGTGCAATCGATGTTTTTGGGAGCTATACCTATGGGTTTAGCTACTATTATAAACGGATTTTTAATATTTGCAGGAGCGCAAATGACACCCATAGCCTTAAATTTATGGTGGTTTGACGCTTTTATTTCTATAATCGTAGGTTTGTTGGTTCCTTTCTATATGTTTACGAATCAAAAACATAGCATAGAAGACATGACCGCAATATGGCTGCTGCCGATAGTCCCGGCTGAAGTTGCCGCCGCATCGGCAGGTTTCTTAGCTCCGCATGTTGCTCCCGCTATAGGCAGATATGTTATTATCCTCGGTTATGCGCTATGGGCATTTTCCGTTCCCCTTGCTTTCGGCATTCTTGTCATACTGTTCTTGCGTCTTGCATGGCACAAGCTCCCGCACAGGGATATGGCGGTATCTACATGGTTGACATTAGGACCGATAGGCACAGGCAGTTTAGGTTTGCTTCTTCTTGGAAACGATGCGCCTGCGGTATTTACAGGAACAAAACTTTATATTTATGCTAAAACCGCTTATAGCGTCGGACCTATAGGGGGACTAATTATGTGGGGATTCGGCTTTTGGTGGCTGATAATAGCTATCCTTATGACATTCAGGTATATGCAGGAAGACTTGCCTTTTAATATGGGCTGGTGGGGATTTACCTTTCCTCTGGGAGTTTATACTTCGGCAACTATTACACTGTTTAGATTAACGGGAATGGAACTTTTTAAGGTAATCGGCGCTATTTTTGTCATCATGCTTGCGTTTTTCTGGACCGTGGTTACATCGAAAACATTGCATGGAATGTGGCACGGCTACTTATTTAAAGCGCCGTGTTTGTCAATAGAAACCGGACTTCCAGATAAAGATATGAGATGTGCCGATTAATCGAATAAATCCTTTGACAAAGCCCAAAAACCCCAAAATTGCCGGCAAAATTTTTAAAATATTTTAACATTTTCTACGGCAATTTAGGGTAAAACAGGTTCATTGATTTTTTCATAGTAATTTTTATCAAAAGAATAATTATACACCTCGCCTGTTTCTATAATATAATGCCACCCATATATGTTAATTTTTTTGTCCGTTAATTTAGCTTTAATATAAGGATATGAATATAAGTGTTTGACTTGTTCTTTTACATTCTCTCTTTCGGTCAATGACTCCCTTTCTTTTTCATTGAGGTCAAGATTATTACCTGCTGCTAAATTTAACACTATTTTTTTAACATCTTTAGCCAGTTCTAACCATTTTTTTGTATGAGGAATATTCTTTAGATCCTCGTCCGTCATGTATAAAGCCCTACATCCTCCGCAATTTGAATGTCCGCATACGACGATATTTTTTACATCTAATATATTTACGGCATATTCTATCGCGGAAGTGGTTGCCAAAAACTCATTGACAGTCCTATATAACGGGACTATATTGGCAATATTCCTTACGACAAAAAGTTCTCCGGGTAATGACTTAGTGATAAGATTTGGAACAACCCTCGAATCGGAACACCCGATAAAAAGCGTATGCGGATTTTGTTTTGCTCCTATTTTTTTAAAAAGTTCACTATATCTTTTATACTCATTATTATTAAAATTAATTACGCCTTCAAATAAATTATCCATGTTAAACTTCTCCTTTGAAACTGCTTTACGCCATTATAATTTTGTAATTTAAAGGCCTTCTTCCACCCTGTTTCTTCCGTTTTCTTTTGCCCTGTATAAGGCATTATCAACCCGCTTAATAAGACTGTTAATGATGTCTTGCGTATTACCCAAATTATCTTTTTCGCCATATTCTACAGCCCCGAAACTACAGGTAAGCCCGTAAATATATTTAAAGACATTTTCCTCGATTAATTTTCTTAGGCTTTCAGCCTTTGCTTTTGCGTAAGCTAAATTGGTTTCGGGCATTAATATCATAAACTCTTCTCCGCCAAATCTGACAAAAAAATCGGTTTCCCTTAAATTGGTTTTTATAAGATTAGCAAGCTCGATCAAAATATTATCTCCTATCTGATGGCCGTAATTATCGTTTATTTCTTTAAAGTGGTCTATATCGAACATAATTAGAGACAGCGGCCTATTATATCTAAACGCCAGTTTAACATACTCGTCTAAAATATTATCTAATTTTCTCCTGTTAAAAATCCCCGTAAGAGGGTCTGTTTCGGATAACTCTTGAAAGCGTAATTTCTCTTTTTCTAATTCCCTTTCCAGCAACACCTTATCGGTTATATCGAAAAATATAGCGAGAGAGACGAACCGCCCTTGATAAACAATGGTTTGGACATGAAACAATATATATTTTTCTTTGCCCTTTTTGGTAAAAGTATGAAAAGTGTATTCAAAATAAAATTGTTCTCCCTTAAGCCTTCTTTCTATATTGGCTTTGATAACAGGTCTATCTTTTTCCCCAAATAAATCCCATGTGTGCATATCGTAGAGTTCTTTTTCCGGATAACCAAAAAACTCCACGGCTGCGGGATTGGCATAAAGTATCCTCGTGTCATTAATGTAAACCCCTTCGGCCATACCGTTAACTATAGCGCTAAAAAGTTCCTCGTTCTCCTTTAACCTCTTTTCTAATTCTTTCTCTTTAGTAATGTCCAAAAGCACGCAATCTATCATATCTTTTCCGTAGCCATCTTTTTTCAAGCGGCAGGCAATATACACATCGATAATCCTGCCTTTTAAAGTCTTTCTTTTCCCTTCAAATTCATAGACCCCTTTTTTCATTATATTTTTAATAACATTGGCTCTTTCTTCCCCTTCAACATATAAATCCACAATTTTGGTATTAATTAACTCTTCTTTGCCGCTTGCTTCAAAAATTGTTACCATATAATCGTTTACATTAATAAAACGTCCTTCTTCATCTGTTGTTGCCTGATATACTCCGATAGGCAGAAATTTTACAAGGTTATTATATTCGAGATAGGAATCCAGAAGCTTTTTTTCAAGCCCCTTCCTTGCGGAGATATCCCTTGCTATGCAAACACCCATCCTTGTTTTTCCGATATCGAAAATATTATCAACCGCTTCAACCTGTATAATTTTTCCGTCCTTTGTAAGATGATTAGCTTCATAAGTTAAATATCCTTTTGAAGCCAGCTCAATAAAATAATTTTTCATTTTGTCATAATCGGCTTTCGGTATTATATTAAGTGGAGAAAGATTAAGAAACTCGCCTTTAGTATAGCCAAGCCTTTTAAGCCCTGCCTTGTTTGCATCGATAAATCGCGCGGGAAAACCCTCCTTAGAATACTCCATTAAAAAAACCGCATCCCCTACCCCGTCAAAAAGCATTCTGTATTTCTTCTCGCTCTCCTGTATTTTTAACTCCTTGCTTGAAATATTAAATATAAACAGTATTAAAATTATAAAAAATAAAAAGAAACTGGTAATAAAAATCAGGTTTAAAATCAGATGAAAATATGAGGCATCTTTAACCCGGTGTTCGAAAGCCTGTTCCATTAAAGGAGCATAATTCGGACCGGCTTTATACATATTAATGAATAAAGGTTCCATAAACGCACTTTTTGCCATAATTTTATGGTGGATAATAAGGGTAACAAGAATGGGAACTATCAAATTTTTCCAATTGTAATAAGCTTTGTTCTCAAAAGGAAGAACGGTCTTCTCTAAAAAAGGGAATTTTTCAAGATTTTTATTGAATTCTTCAAACCTTTTATTTGTGAGGCCTATTAAGGCGCTTAATTTTAAAAGAGATGATTTTAACCTTTTTTTATCGTTTTTCTGTGAAAAATACACTACATCTTGCGCGGAATCTACGGTCAGCCTTATGCTGTCCGAAAGTTTTATAACCCCCAGCTGAATATTATTATCCGCATTCATATCGTTTTCCATTTTTAAAATAACAGAATTATAAATAATTGCGGAAATAACAATATATGCGGCCAAAATAATAATGCCGAATAAAAATGTTTTCGATTTGATTAATTCGTTGATACTCATCGTAACTCCCCTTCCCCGTCAATGGGATACAAAAGCATGCCTTTTGTGGTTAGTGGGGGGGGTAGAATTAGGTTTTTCAGACTTTTCCCGTGTTTTTATAGCGATATAGGCATCTATCAACATATTCTACCGCTGCAAGGGGGCGGGTGAATCTATACTAAACACCGGATACCCTTTGCGTTTAATCTGATTCATTAAACCGCTGACCGCTTCTTTCACTGAATTAAGCAGCGAACTCTCGCGCTCAAAAGAATCGGGATTATACCGCCTGAACCCGATATATGAATTAATAAGGTAATAACTGGTTATATTATTTTTGCCGATATTACGGTATAATCCGGCGCTGGAATAATAAACATATATTCCCGCCTTTTTGTAAAAAAAATCATTGGCCATCACATGTATCCCATATTTTTTATAAGGATATTTGACGGTAAACCATGTCGGAACATTATCCGCCAACCGCCTGTTTATGAATTTGGTCGGAACGGACGAAAGATTGGAAACCGTATAGCCAAATGTTCCAGCCGCATGGCTTGTTTGAAACATCGCTAAAAATATAAATGAACAAACCGATAAACTAATTAAAATTTTTCTCATTATTTTCTTCCTCTTAAATTAGCTGCTATTAACACATTCAAAATAACCGCGCAGGTATGCTTTTTCACACAAGCATTTAAAATACTTTAAAAAATTCGATTTAGCCTGTATATTCGGGATTTTTTAAGAAACTTTTTTAGTTATAACTTATTTTAATATTGATTAGGCTATCATAACATATCGATATTATGCAAGATATATTTTTTGGGAAATATTAATTATTGACTTAAAATAAGATAATATAGTATCATTAATCATAACGCAAAACACGAAAGAGGGGCTGTAGCTCAGTTGGCAGAGCGCTTGCATGGCATGCAAGAGGTCGTCGGTTCGACCCCGATCAGCTCCACCATTAAAAGCATCGATAAATAAGCCTTCATCAGACCTTGATAATCCATTCTATGCAGTTTATATTAAGAAAGCGGGTATTAACGAATTAATCACGGCATAAATTTAAATTTGTCAAAGCATGTCTTTGACGCAAGGCGGAATACCGGAATAAAAAATTTTAACGGTGATTTAAGGTCAGATATTGATTTCCTCGCCATAGTCCGGAATATAGGCATTAAATCCGTTTTGTTTGAGCTTGTCTTTATATATTTTCATAACATTTTCGTCGCCGTGGACTAAGCATACTTTTTGAGGCTTGGTCTTTACGGCGGTTATCCATTCTATAAGTTCATTCTGGTCCGCATGAGACGAGAACCCGTTTATCGTATGAATCTGCGCATTTACTTTAAAGCTTTCGCCTAAAATATTCACTTCTTTTTCTTTTTCGACTATAAGCCTTCCCAGAGTCCCCTTAGCTTGATAGCCGACAAATATAACGGCATTTTCTTTTTTCCAGATGTTATGCTTTAAATGATGGAGAATCCTGCCGCCGTGAAGCATTCCGCTTCCGGCAATGATAATAGCCCTTCCTGATACATTATTAATTTGCTTCGATTCTTCGATATCTCTTACGATATTTAAATACGGAAAGTCGAAGGGGTCGCCTTTTTTAAAAAGCGGAATTTTATCCTCTTTAAAATAAGAAAAATTTTGAACAAATATATCGGTTACACTTAAAGCAAGCGGGGAATCCAAAAACACCTTGCATGACGGAAGAAGACCCTGTTCGTAAAATTCCCTAAGCATATAAAGTATATCCTGCGCCCTCTCCGTAGCATAGCTTGGAATCAAAACATTGCCGTTGTTTTTGAGCGTATCCGTGATTGCCGCTAAAAATTCTTCTTTAGATTCCTGAAAACTTCTGTGATTTCTGTCTCCGTAAGTTGTTTCGGTGTACACTATATTTGCTTCATCGGGATATTCAAAGTTTTTAACTATAGGTTTTTCTTTGTTTCCCAAATCACCTGAAAAGATAACCGATTTATCACCCTTCTTTATTTTTACGAAAGATGAACCCAGAATATGTCCTGCGTCGCGAATTTCTACAACAAACCCGTTTTTTAAATCGTAAGGCTTATCGTATTCTAAAACAGGATTAAAAAAATCGAACGAGTTTAAAACATCTGATTCGTCATATAAAAGTTCCGGCTTTTTTTCGTTTTTCCTTAAAGATTTTTTTAATTCGTATTTATAATTTTCAAATATTATCTTTCCGGTATCCAAAAGCAAAATCTTTGAAAGTTGATATGTCGGTTTAGTGCATAAAATTTGCCCTTTAAATCCGTTTTTTACCAAAAAAGGGATTCTGCCGCAATGGTCTATATGGGCATGGGTAAGTATTAAATAATCAATCTTTTTAGGATCGAAATCCAGTTCATAATTTTTATCCTCAAAATCCCTTTCCTGAAACAGTCCGCAATCCACCATTATATTGATGCCGTCTTTATCGCCGGTTAACAGGTGGCAGCTTCCGGTCACATTTTTTGCGGCTCCGAAGGATTTTATAATCATTTTTACTTTATAATAATGTTAATATAACACCTAAAATGCGGTTAAAACCTCAGTTTTAAACCAATCTCCGGGCCGGCAAATGTCAGACTTCCGTCAACATTGCTGACATTGACATGCACCTTATCGTAAACATAATCGGCAAATACCGCTAACGGTTTTATCGGATAATAATTAATGCCCGCATTAACATGTTCATAGTAGCCCCTTGAACCGATTGTGAACCCCTGTATCTTTCCGATAATAGACAGAAAGTCCAGTGGCGCAATTTTTAATCTTGCGCCGATTAAGGGGATCGGGGCATCGATGGTCCTTGATTCGTAATAGCCGAGGGTAGGTGCGTCAAGCTCGGCTTTAGCGGTTATCGCGTTAACGCCGATGCCTAAACCGAGAGCCACATACCTGTCCAAAGAAAAATTATGGGTAAAGAAAAGTTTATAACTGTAAAGGTCTAATGTTGAATTTACCTGCGTATTTGCCGTGTATGTTTGGCCGTTAAAATTGATTGACTGGGAAATTATTTTTGACCCGCTGTAAGTATATGGAACATAAGTAAAAGAAACCCTGTTCGTGTACAAAAACAAAAGCACGGCTTTAAACATCGGTTCGGTTTTAGAAGTTGGAAGACCTATATCGGAAGGGGTAATGTTTGTCGGTACCAAAGAACTGCCCGAGTTTCCCACTGATACATTGCCGGATAAATGCTGAAAGTATGCCCCGCCTTTCAGTTCAAGTCCGAGTATACCTGAAGCATAAGCCTTAGGCGTATTTAAGGGTATGAAAGATATTAAAATCAAGCCGGCAAAAGCGGCAAAAATAAAAATAATAGATGAGCGGAATAATTTTAGAGATTTATTATTGTTCATAATAAATACCTCCTATTTATTAAAAGTCGTTTATTTATTATATATTTATATTGCGAATATAGATTGTCTCTTTTTAACTTTTTTATTTTTTATTTTATTATTGTTAATATTTATTTTAAAACTTGTCAAGATATTTTTCTTGCTTTCAATAATGTATAAAATATAATATAATTCTTGCATATTTAACGGGTCTTTTTTGTTTCAACAAATTTACATAACGGGGGTCCATTATTTTAATGAATTTTAAATATCTGGAAAACCTTACAAAGGTGGTCGAAGGAGTACTTTCAAATTATAACATAACCTATGCATGGATAGGTATAAAAAAAGATAATTTCCTAATCCAGCCGATTCTTTCCATAGGATTCGAAAAATCTTTTCTCGATGAAATCGAGATAAGATGGGACGACTCGAAATACGGAAACGGTCCGACGGGAAGATCGGTTAAAAGCGGCAAGCCCGTTGTATTAAACGATGTAAATAACGACCCCTCCTATAAATCTTTTTTAGTTTATGCCGAAAAATACGGCTATAAATCCTCTGCGGCAATTCCCCTTAAAATGGACGATACAATTTTAGGTTCGCTCAATGTCTATTCTAAAAGAAAAAACTATTTCTCGGACAGGCTAATGAGTGAAATCACGGCTTTTAGCGAAGCGTTATCCCCGCTCATATATAATACGATAATCAAAGAACCGCATCTCAATGAAAAACTGACGGAATACATGGAAGTGCTTTACGATATAACACTCAATATAAATAAGGGGGTAATGTCCGATTTAAATATAAATTACTTAATCTTAGACGCATTATCCATTATCGAAAAACTGCTTATGGCTGACGGTTCCGAATTTATAATTTATAATAGAACGACGCATAAGCCCGAATTAAATGTTCCTTCGAAACTATGGATAAAAAATTTTAGGAAATCGTCTTCGGATGAAGTTTTTCATGGAATAACGCCTGCCCTTGATTTTTTACTCAGCAGCTCGAAACCTTACACCTATGACTATACGAAATTTCCTCCCGCCATCCCGTTTTATTTAAAAAAGGGGCTTAAAACCATAGGCGGCGCTTCTATGAAGGCATACGTGTATGACAGGCAGTATGAAGCCGTGCTAGTTCTTGCGAGAAAATATAACAAGTTGTTTAAAGAAAGCGAACTCAGCCTGCTCCGGCTCCTATCACAGCTTTTTTTCTCGAGCTATGCCGTAAACAAGTATATGTCGAATATAACCGCTCTCAGTAAAGACCTCGATATTCTTTCCCATATCGATGTTTTAACGAATACATATAACAAAGAATCCTTTATGATGCTTCTTAACGAAGAAATAAACCGCTATAAAATAGCAAAGGAAAGTTTTGTTATCGGGATAATCGACATCGATAATTTTAGCCACATAAACGATACTTACGGCTACTCGATAGGCGACATCCTGATAAAAATGGTTGCCGAATACTTAGAAGAAAGCCTTTCAAAATTTGGAATAATAGCGAGGTTAAGCGGTGATGAATTTGGCGTGATTATGCAAAACACGACTAAAAAAATTGCAAATTCTACTTTAAATAAGCTGATTTCGGATTTATCCGATAAAAAGTTTAATTTGGACAATATCTCGTTAAATTTAGGCATCACGGCAGGCATTGCAGAATTTCCGTCCGACGCGTCTCTCACGGATGAACTTCTGTCCATTGCCGATAACGCCCTTCATTTTGCCAAAGAAGAAGGAAAAAGCATGGTGGGGTATAAGGAAATTGCAAAAAATTATATAATTAAAAGCTCCAAGACCGATTTAATTTACAAAGCTATCGAACAGGACCTCTTTCTGCCCGCATTTCAACCGATAAGAAATATCGGCGATCTTGCAATTTACGGCTATGAATCCCTTGCAAGAATTAGAATGAACGGTGCGGTGTACTCGGCCTACGAATTTATTGACACGATAGAAAAGCTTAATCTTATTAACAAACTCGATTTTATTTTAATGGAAAAGGCTTTTGATATTTTTAACAGGTTTTCAATGGATAACGCAATAGAAACAAAGCTTTTTTATAATATAAATCCCGGCATGTTTAAAAACGTAAAAAATATCGACGAATTAAAGAAAACAATTAGAAAACATAATATGGAAGGAAAATTGTTCTTCGAAATTACGGAAAGAGAAACTCTCCCAAATTTAGAAGGATTTTCAAAATTTGTTAAGATTATGGACGAAGAGGGAATATTTTTTGTGCTGGACGACTTTGGAAGCGGATATTCTTCCCTTAATTATCTTAAGTATCTTCCATCGACCCCTATTATAAAAATCGACGGCTCTTTCATTAAAAACTGCCATAAGAATAAAAGGGATGCCAGCCTTGTCGAGGGAATAGCGACACTGGCAAAAAGCATAGATATCATCCCGTTAGCCGAATTTGTCGAAAACGAAGAAATACTGACCGAATTAAAACAGAGGGGCATAGAGCTTGTTCAAGGATATTACACAGGCGAGCCTTCATTCGATATCAGCCTTTAACCTTTATACCCTAAAAACGCCGCAGGGTAAAGCCGTGCACAGTATCTTCGGAATATTCGCAACAACAACAGATGCGAAACAGCTTTAACGGCCGGCTAATAATTTAGAATGAATAGATTTTTTCATTTTATAAAGCCTTTTATCGCCCTTTAGATACAAATCGTCAATTGTTTTTCCGTCTTCAAGATATGTCGCAAAACCCATCGAAGTACTAAGATTTATTATTGCATCATCTTCCAATATAAATTTCTTGTTTTTAAGCTCGTCTTTTATCTTTTTAATTATGCTCTTAGCGCCGCCTGCGTCGGTGTCCGGAAGTATCACCATAAACTCGTCTCCCCCGAATCTCGATATGACATCACAGCTTCTTAAAGATTCCTTTAAAAAATTAACAAACATTTTTAATGTTATGTCACCGATTTTATGTCCGTACTTATCGTTAATATCTTTAAAATTATCGAGGTCGAACATTAAAATTGAAAATATAGCTTTGTTCCTGCCTGCCCTTGCTATCTCTTTTTCCAAAAAACTTTCGGCAAATCTTCTATTGAAAGCCTCTGTCAGGGGATCGACGGTTGCGTAAAAATGAGCTTCTTTATATACCTTTAGCGCCATTATGTAGGATGATATGGTGTTGGCAACATCAACTACAAAGTTTACTACTTCATCCGTAAAGTAATCTTTTTCCAGATTAAAAATATGAATTAACCCCTGAACTCTTGAATTAAAAGATATGGGGACACATATATAACCGCCACTTTTTTGGGGATATATATGGTAGCGGCAGGTATAGTCCTCATTTATATCTTTTACGGTAAAAGGCTTATTTTCTCTTATTATATAACAAAGCGAAGGGTTATGGGTAACCTCTTTAGATTCGATAAAGACATCGCCGACAGGTTTTAACGAGGTTACGATATTAACCCTTTGCGAGTCAAAATCTATATTTTTTATTAATATCTGATTAGCTTTTACATTTTGTTTTAAAAAAATAAGCGCATCATGATAAATATCCTCTTCGTTTATTTCCCCTTGAATTTTTTTGATAAAATCGTTAAATTTCCTGAGCCTTTCCTGCGTACTAAGCAATTCCTCTTTTTGTTTTTTAAGTTTATTTTCATTTTCTTTTACTTCGGTTATATCCGTTAATATGCAAAACCTGCCTGAATACTTGCCGTCATCATTGTAAATAGGAGTGGTAATCCTTCTTATGTATTTAACTTTATGGTTTAACTTGCGGGATATAATAGTTTTAAGCTGTTTTGGAGCGTTTTCGGCATCGCCGTTAATTTTTTTGGGAAAGAAAGGCACCAGAGTTTTAATAGATTTATCGACTTTTATCAATTTAAATAAATCCGAAGCTTTGGAACCCCTTAATTCAATTCCTTTTTTGTCAAGTCCGTATATTTCCATAAAAGCTTCGTTATAGTCGATTATCGTGTTATTTGTATCGTAAAATATAAAGCCGTCTGGAATATTTGAAAGCACATTTTTGCAAATATCGAGCTTTTCCATTTACAACTCCATAAATTACAATAAATTGCAATTTTTCGTTTTACCAGCTAAAGAGATAAGAATTTATAAATTTTTTTTAATGGTCGGGACGACTGGATTTGAACCAGCGACCCCTTGCTCCCGAAGCAAGCTTTATGGCTTGTAAGTTAGTAAAATTATTAATAAATTTATGCCTACTTATAATTTAGTAGTAATATAGTAGTAAGACGAATTAGAAAATGTTTTGTCATGATGAATTAAACCTGCTTCGTTTTTAATTTTTATGCAAATACTATCTTACGCCTTTTTCCTGCTTAACTCTTTCGTAAAGCCAGATTTTAACCAACGCACCCCTATCTACGCCTATTTTCATTCTTATATCGTCTATTTCTTTAACTAAAGACTCTGATACGTCGATTGTAAGGCGAACTTTTTTACCTCCGCGCGTTATAACGGCCTTAGAAATGTCAATAAGGTCGGTAATGTCCTCTCCTTCGTCGAAACGGCGGTCGAATTCTTCTGCGGTTTTAGTTAAAATATTTTTCTTCATATAATTTTACCTCTTTTTTTCTTGAACGTCTTGCCGAAATAATTCTTATGGCGTTTCCCCTTATCGTAAAAATAACCGTCCATAATTTTCTGTTAAGTTTTCCTATGGTAATAAATCTATTTTCTATCGGATATGGGGCAATAATTTCAATACGGTTTTCATCTAAAAATATATTTTTTGCGGTTTCAAAATCAATGCCGTGTTTAATTTTATTTGAATTACTTTTGGACTCGTCCCATTCGAAATTCATAATATCATTTTTACATATTTTATACAAATATGCAACAATATCTGGTTATAATTATATTATATAAATATTAAAAACAAATATAAAATTTATAGCAAGTCAAATGTTGTCGTAAAATACGCAACGCCCGTCTTCAAATAACATTTCCAACGGTATTCCTATCCTCTTTTCAACTTCAGCACTCGAACAATCGAAAGAATTTTCCAATAACACCTGAACTATATGATTGGCATCTCTTTTAGAAAAGAATTTAACCAGTCTTACAGCATTAATGATATTAGCGTTCATTTTGCTTCCTGTAATTATTTTTTTAAGAGCTTCCTCATCAGCTTTATTTTTATGTGGTTTTGTCATTGGGCGTTTAAATGTTTTTGTCATCGTCCTGAAATCCCTGCCGTTTACACCGGAGAGAGAATTATTGAAAAGCTTGGCTATATTGTAATATGATACACCGTTTTTAAGCAAAAATTCTATATCTTTTCTTGGGTCAACATAAATTTTTTTAAGGAACTTTCCATATAGGAAATATATATCGTTAGACGATAATTTAAGTTTTTCATTCCTGCAAATATCGTCAAGATAATCTTTGACCGCAAAAAAATCCGAATCCTTAGAAAAATCATAAAAACCTTTTTGAGACAAGAGGGTATGTGTTAAGCTGTTATCATTGATTCCATATTTTTTCAATAATTCGCCCCATTTGTTATAATCTATTTTTCTTGCTTTAATAATTTTAACAAATTCTTTTACCCTTTCATCGGATAAATCTATACTGGAAATAAACTTTTTATACAGGCTCGGCTCTTTTCTTAAGCTCTTTTCCTTCCTCTCTCTTTTCCTTAATTCAATGATTTTTAAATCCTTGTATCCTAAACCAAGATATTCGGCAATATAACCGACCTTTAATCCAGCCTCGTATAGTTTGTCCGCAATGTATTCGTATTTAATCATTTTTGAATTCCAAAATTGGTAAAAATACAACCTATTATGTCTTTCCAAAACATTTTATCATAAATATATGAACAATAATGAAGAAAAATTATACGGTATGCATGAAGCGGCAGAATATCTTGGAATCTGCTACCGCACTATGCAAAATATCGTCTATGCAAGGGAGATCGGTTTCGTAAGAATAAGGAAATATTACAAGTTTCGCGAATCTGACCTTAAAAAATATATAGAAAAGAATTACATAAAACCGGTTAATTAAGACGTAGGAGGTAAAACTTATAATGGAAATTAAGGAGAAAAGCAATATCACAGTGTATGTTGCAGATTTTGATGAGAATTTTTTTTATTTGGTTTCTTCTGACCCTATGACTGAAAATTACGTATCAGACAATTATATTTACATTTTACCAAAAACTAAAGCTTGTTTTAAGGAATTCCCGCATCAATTTATGGAAACAACGGTATATATTGAAAAAATTACAGGACGCGAAGTTTACCTATCACAAGTTCATTGGTTATATATGAAAAATCTAATCAAAGCCGAACTCGGTCTAGAAGTGAAAATTATTAAACGCTATCCTGGCATACTTACGGTAGGAGAACTTAGAACACCAAATCAGGGAATTGATAAAGCAGCATTAAAAAAGCTATCGGAAAAATTTTCGGAAAAAATTTATATAAAACCTTTAAATACTCATCTAAATCAAAGTAAATTAATATGATAGACACGGAAAAGTTAAAAACGATTGAGGCGGAAACGGTTTTAAATGCTCTTGGACTTCCATATAAAAAAACTGGAGACAGGCTAATGGCATTGGCAGTTTACAGAGACGAAAATACTGAAAGCATTTCAATCCAAAAACGTGACGAAAAATGGCTATGGAAAGATTTCGGAACAGGAAAGGGCGGCAGTTGGATCGACCTTGTTATGTCTGCTTTGAGTTTAAACTATATTGACGCTATAAAATTTTTAAATAATATAGAAAATGCGGAAATAAATAACGACTACTATAAGAAAAACTTTTCTTTTGGCTGCCAAAAAGAAAAAGAATTTAAGCCAACTGCCTTTGAAATAACAACTATCACCGAGATAAAAAACTTCGAATTAATTGATTATCTTCACTCACGAGCCGTATATTTTATACCGGACTGGCTCAAACAGATAAATTATTCCATTATTAAAAATAATAAGACTTATCTAAATTCCGCCTTAGGCATAAAAAATTCTGCCGGAAGGTACGCATTAAGAAACGAAAAAATAAAAATGAATATCGGGAAAAGCGCATATTCTTTATTCTCCAAAGACCCCAAAAAACAGCTAATTTTTGTAGTCGAAGGAATGTTCGACGGTTTAACCGTCGCAGAAAAGATGAAAGGTAGATTGTACGACTTAATAATTTTAAATTCCGTAAAAAATCTTAACGGACTTGTTTTAAAAATCTTATCAAATTACAAAAATATAATCCTCGCACTTGATAACGACGAAGGCGGCAAAGAAGCGCAAAATAGAATTATCCGGCATATTAAAAGCGTTCCTATAAATAAACTAACCTTTAAAGCTAAAGACTTAAACGAAGCTTTAATTTTAAAAGAAAAAATAGGAGTTGCCCTATGCCAGCTATAGCGCCAATAACATTTAAACCGGAAGAAACAAAAAAGGTGTTTTGTCCTGTTCTTATGAAAGAATCGGATTGCGAACTGTTTTTTGGAAAATACTGCGGTAAAAATCTACCTGAAAGAATGGAATGCGCAAGGCTTCTTGATACTCCAAGCATATACGGCTTAATTCCGCATGGGTCATTTTTATATCATTTCATTGAATACTGCAATAAAATAACGGACGCTCCCGATATTTTTGCGTTCGCTGCAGGGTTAACCGCAATTTCTGCTATTTTGCAAAAAAATGTTTTTATGAAATGGACTGGGGGCAAACTCTACGCTAATATGTATATCCTGATGATTATGAAATCAGGCGGAAGGAAAAGCACGGTCTTAAGGGTATTAAAACAAATAATTGAAAATTTCGATACGGAAGACGGCTCTTTGATTTATCCTTCCGACGTAACGCCCGAAGCGTTTTACATGGTTGCTCAGGGTAGGCCTTACGGAACGTTTTTTCACGGAGAGTTCGGCGGATGGCTTAAATCGCTTG